>NZ_JBJHAC010000010.1:0-151965 GCF_054050835.1 Blastococcus sp. SYSU DS0510
GGGCGCTGCCGGAGCTGCCGGCGGTGGCCGCGGCCTTCGCCGCGGGGGCGATCACCGCCGAGGCGGTGGTGGTGATCGCCGCGGTGGCCACCCCGGGGAACCTGGCCGCCGCCGCGGCCCAGGACGTCGACCTCGCCGGGGTCGATGCCGCGCTGGCCGAGGTGGCCGCGAGCCGGCCGCACGCCGAACTGCGCCAGGTGGTGGCGCACTACCTGGCGCGGCTGGATCCCGATGGGCCCGAGCCCGACCCCACCGACCAGCGGTCCCTGTCGCTGACCAAGCACGCTGATGGCAGCGTCAGCGGCCGGTTCGAGCTCGACGCCGTGGGCGGGGAGAAGTTCCAGGCCGCGGTCGAGTCCCTGCTGCAGGCCGCCCGGCCCGCCGGGGACATGCGCACCCGCGCCCAGCAGCTGGGCGACGCCCTGGTCCAGCTCGCCGACAACGCCCTCGCCGCGGGCACCCTGCCGGTGCTGCGCACCCACAAACCCCAGGTGGTGGTCCGGGTGGACCTGGAGGACCTCATCGACCCGGACGCCGGCCCCGGCGCGGCCACCCTCGGCTTCGGGGCGACGATCTCCGCGGCCCGCGCCCGTTGGCTGGCCTGCGACGGCACCGTCACCCGCATCGTCATCGGCCCCGAAGGCCAGCCCCTCGACGTCGGCCGGGCCCACCGCGTCGTCCCCCGGCACCTGCGCCGCGCGGTGGAGGCCCGCGACGGGCACTGCGTCTTCACCGGCTGCCACGCCCCCACCCACTGGTGCGACGTCCACCACGTCGTGCACTGGGCCGACGGCGGAGACACCTCGCTGGAGAACTCAGCCCTGCTCTGCGAACGGCACCACACCAAGGTGCACCACGGCTTCAGGATCGAACGACAACCCGACGGCCGATGGCGCACCTACCGGCCCGACGGCACCGAGATCCTGATCCTCCCCCGCATCAGCGCAGAGCCGGCCGACTCCCGCGCCGGCTGACCGGTCACGCCCGCTCGATCTCCACGGGACCGTGCTCTCACCGGGGCGGGTCAGTCAGAACCGGTCCCGCTCCACGGGACGACGGTGAGCTCCGGCCACTGCTGCTGCCACCGCGCGGCCTTGGCCTCGTAGACGTGCCGGGGCGCCAGCCGCCGGTTGGGTCGCACCACCAGGTCGAACAGGTCGGCGTAGCCGTACGGCGCGTAAACCTGCAGGCCGCCGGCGCCGTCGACCCGGATGCCGTAGCAGCAGCACACGGCCGCGAAGTGGTCGATGGCGTCGGCGCAGTCGCGGAACGGCGCCGCCGGCACCCCGAACCGGGCCTCGTACCAGAGGTGCACCCGGGCCTCGTTGCGGATCTCCACCGGCACGGGCAGGTCGCCGAAGAGCTCGGCGCCCGCGCGGATCACCGCGTCCTCCGACTCCCAGGAGGTGTCGGGGTCGAAGTAGAAGAAGTCGGCGTCCCGGATGCCGCTGCCCGGCGGCCGGCCGGTCAGGTCGTTCCACACCGTCTGGAACAGCACCCCGGCGGTGAGCCACCACTCGCCCACGCCGAGGACCGGGGCTCGCTCGAGCACGACCCGCACCGTCGGGTCGGCCGTCACGATCCCGAGGAACCGCTCCTCGTCGGCCGGGCGCACGCCCGGCTCAGATCAGGCGCAGGATGCCCGCCGCGCTGGCCAGCACGGCGGCGAGGAGCAGGATGACCGCGAAGACGATCTGGGGGCCGGTGCGCCCGACGCGGTCGTCGTCCGCCCGCCAGATGCTCCACGCCCCACCGAGCAGGAACCCACCCAGCAGGAGCAGGGGCAGGCCCGCGTTCACCGCCGGCCGCGCGGGATCACAGCGCGCCCTTGGTCGAGGGCACGTCCGTGACCCGGGGGTCGATCGCCACGGCCGCGCGCAGCGCCCGCGCCAGCGCCTTGAACTGGGCTTCGACGATGTGGTGCGCGTCCCGGCCGGCGTAGAGCACCCGCACGTGCAGGCTGATCCGCGCGTTGAACGCGAACGACTCGAGCACGTGCCTGGTCAGCGACGTCGGGTAGTCCGGCCCGATCATCGGCGTCATGTTCTCGGGCTCGGCGTGCACGAAGTACGGCCGCCCGGAGAGGTCGACGGCGGCCTGGGCGAGCACCTCGTCCATCGGGATGGTCGCGTCGCCGTAGCGAGTGATCCCGCGCTTGTCCCCCAGCGCCTCGGCGAACGCCTGCCCCAGCGCGATGGCGACGTCCTCGACCGTGTGGTGCGCGTCGATGTGCAGGTCGCCGTCGGCCCGCACGGTGAGGTCGATGCCGCTGTGCTTGGACAGCGCGGTGAGCATGTGGTCGTAGAAGCCCACGCCCGTGCTGACGGAGCTGCTGCCGGTGCCGTCGAGGTCGAGCTCCACCACGAGCTTGGTCTCGTTGGTCTGGCGCTCGACGCGTGCGGTGCGGGTCATGGGGGTCAGTCTCCCAGAGTCGTGCGGTGGTCCGGCGCGACCTCACCCAGGGCGGTGAGGAACGCGTCGGTCTCCTCGGCGGTGCCGGCGGTCACCCGCAGCCACCCCGGCAGCCCGACGTCCCGCACGAGCACCCCCCGGTCCAGCAGCGCGCGCCACGCGGCCGGTGCGTCGGCGAAGTGGCCGAAGAGCACGAAGTTCGCGTCGCTGGCCACGCTGGTCAGCCCCAGGGCCGGCAGCGCCGCCACGATGCGGTCGCGCTGGGCCTTGACCGCGTCCACGGTCGCCAGCAGGGCGTCGGTGTGCGCCAGCGCCGCCCGCGCGGCGGCCTGGGTGAGCGAGCTCAGGTGGTACGGCAGCCGCACCAGCTGGAGGGCGTCGACGACGGCGGGGTCGGCAGCCAGGTAGCCCAGCCGCAGGCCGGCCATGCCGAACGCCTTGCTCATCGTGCGGCTCACGATCAGCCGCGGCCGGCCGGGGAGCAGCGTGAGCGCCGACGGCGTCCCCGCCCGGGCGAACTCCGCGTAGGCCTCGTCGACGACGAGCACCCCCTCGGTCGCCTCGTACAGGGCGGCGACCGTCGCCAGGTCCACGGCCGTGCCGGTCGGGTTGTTCGGGCTGGTGACGAAGACGACGTCCGGCCGCACCTCGCGCACCTGGGCGACGGCGGCCGCGGTGTCGATCGTGAAGTCGGCCGCCCGGTGGCCGTCGACCCACGCCGTGCCGGTGCCCGCGGCGATGATCGGGTGCATCGAGTACGACGGCGTGAACCCCAGGGCCGTGCGGCCCGCGCCCCCGAACGCCTGCAGGACCTGCTGCAGCACCTCGTTGGAGCCGTTGGCCGCCCACACCTGCGCGGGGTCGACCGCCAGGCCGCCGGTCCGGGTGAGGTAGGCGGCGAGGTCGGCGCGCAGCGCGACGGCGTCCCGGTCGGGGTACCGGTTCAGCTCCAGCGCCGCGTGCCCCAGCGCCGCGCCGAGGTCGGCCAGCAGCTCGGCCGGCAGCGGGTGCGGGTTCTCGTTGGTGTTGAGCCGGTGGGTGGCCGGCAGCTGCGGGGCGCCGTAGGGCGTGCGGCCGCGCAGCTCCGGCCGCAGCGGGAGCTCGTCGAGCGACGTCACGACCGCTGCCGGACCCGCACCGCGGCCGCGTGCGCCGGGAGGTCCTCGGCGCCGGCGAGGGCGTCGACGTGCCCGGCGACGTCGGCCAGCGCCTGCTCGCCGTACTCGACCAGGTGGATGCCGCGCAGGAAGGACTGCACCGACAGGCCGCTGGAGTGCCGCGCGCACCCACCGGTGGGCAGCACGTGGTTGGAGCCGGCGATGTAGTCACCGAGCGAGACCGGCGACCAGGCGCCGACGAAGATCGCCCCGGCGTTGCGCACCCGCATCGCGACGTCGCGCGCGTCGCGGGTCTGGATCTCCAGGTGCTCGGCGGCGTAGGCGTCGACGACCCGCAGCCCCGCCTCGAGGTCGTCGACCAGCACGACGCCCGACTGGGTGCCGTCCAGAGCGGTGGCGATCCGGTCGGAGTGCTTGGTGGCGGTGACCTGCCCGGGCACCAGGGCGAGGACGGCGTCGGCCAGCTCCTCGCTCGGCGTCACGAGGACCGCCCCGGCCAGGGGGTCGTGCTCCGCCTGGCTGATCAGGTCGGCCGCCACGTGCGCCGGGTCGGCGGTGTCGTCGGCGAGGATCGCGACCTCGGTGGGCCCGGCCTCGGAGTCGATGCCGATCAGCCCGCGCAGCAGCCGCTTGGCCGCGGTCACGTAGACGTTGCCGGGGCCGGTCACCATGTCGACCGGCTCGCACGAGCCGGCGCCGTACCCGAAGACGGCGATGGCCTGCGCCCCGCCGACGGCGTAGACCTCGGTGACGCCCAGCAGCGCGCAGGCGGCGAGCACCCCGGGGTCGGGCAGGCCGCCGTTGTCCCGCTGCGGCGGGGAGGCCACCGCGATCGACTCGACGCCGGCGATCTGCGCGGGCACCACGTTCATGACGACGCTGGACAGCAGCGGCGCCAGCCCTCCGGGCACGTAGAGCCCCACCCGCCGGACGGGGAGCCAGCGCTCGGTCACCGTCCCGCCGGGGACGACCTCCGTGGTGACGTCGCTGCGCCGCTGGTCGGAGTGCACCTTCCGCACCCGGGCGATCGACTCTTCCAGGGCCTCGCGCAGCGTCGGGTCGCACTCGGCGAGCGCGCGGGTCAGCGCCTCCTGCGGGACGGCGAAGTCCTCGGCGTCCACGCCGTCGAGCCGGGCGGTGATCTCGCGCACCGCCTGGGCCCCCCGCAGTCGCACGTCCTCGCACAGCGGGCGGACGGTGGCGAGCACCGAGTCGATGTCGGTGGCGGCCCGCGGCAGCAGTCCGGCGAGCTCTCGCACGCCGGGCAGCGCGTTCCCACGCAGGTCGATGCGTGCCAGCACGGAGGCCTCCGGAGTCGGATCGGGTGGTGCGACGCGGGTCCCAGGGTATCCAGCGCAGTCCGGCGTCCCCGGAGCGCCCGCAAAGGCGAGGCGCGCGTGGCCCGTAGGCTTGCCGGGATGGGCGAGCTGATCCCGCTGTTCCCGCTGGGCCGCCCCCTGTTCCCGGGGGTCGTCCTCCCGCTGCAGATCTTCGAGCCCCGGTATCGCCGCCTCATGCGCGACCTCATGGATCGCCCCGAGCACGGCGACCGCCGCTTCTTCGGCGTGGTCGCGATCCGGCAGGGCTGGGAGGTCGAGCGGGTGGCCCCGGCGGCGGCGCTCTACGACATCGGGTGCACCGCGCGCCTGCAGCGGGTGCAGCCCCAGTCCGACGGCGGCTTCCGCATCGTCACCGTCGGCGGTGAGCGGTTCCGGCTCCTGGACGTCGTCGTCGGCGAGGACCCGCCCTACCTGCAGGCCGAGGTCGAGTGGCTCGCCGAGGAGGAGGCCGCCGAAGAGGCCGCCGGGGACGCCGAGTCGGTGACCGACGGCGACCGCTCGCTGGTGCCGCCCGCGGACGAGGTGGCCACCTCGGTCGCCCGGGGGTCGCTGGATCTCCTGGCCCGGGGGGTGGGTGACCTGTTCACCCGCTACGTGGCCGAGGTGTCGGCCCTGGGCGCCGGCGCGACCGGGGACGGCGTGGAGGCGGCGGTGCGGCTCGCCGCGGCCGCGGACGACCCGGCGGCGCTGTCCTGGCTGGTCGCCTCCTCGGCGCTGCTCACCACCGAGGACCGGCAGTCGCTGCTCGCCGAGTCCGCGACCCGCCGGCGGCTGGCCGCGGAGTCCCGGCTGCTGCGCCGGGAGCTCACCCTCCTGCAGACGCTGGGCGCGGTACCGGCGCCGCTGCAGCAGTTCGCCTCCCCGATGACGGTGAACTGACGAAGGACCCCGTCCTCCTCAGCCCTCGCAAGCTCGGGCCGAGCCTCTGGACAGGGCCGTCATGACCGCCCGAGGCCGTCGTCGGCGGCCAGGAGCGCGCAGCCCAGGTAGACCAGCAGCGCGGCGAACGGCGCGGCGGCCAGGCCGGGCAGCGAGCTCAGCACCAGCCCCGTGGTGACCTGGGCACCGACCTCGGACAGCTGCGCCTCGGTCGGCGAGGGGGCGAGCAGCTCACCGGTCTGCCAGGCGAGGACGGCGGCGACCGACCCCCCGACCGAGAGGGCGACCAGCATCCCCACCCCGCGAGCGCGGCGCACCCGCCACGCCGCCGCCCCGGCCAGCAGGCCGAGCCCGAGGAGCAGGAGCACGAGGACGGCGTCGTCGGCGACGCGGACCTCCGCCGCGGGTGGCCCGACGACGACCGGCCCGGTCTCGGTGACCCGGAGTTCGGCGCGGGGCGCCAGCAGCCACCAGAGCGCCCCCACGGGCAGGCCCGCGAGCGCCACCCCCACCACCAGCGTCCGGGCGGCGTGCAGGTCCTGCCGCACCTCCGTCCAGCCCCGCCAGTAGGCGTGCAGGGGCACCCCCGGGGCGGGCTGGAGGGGCAGCGGTGGGGTGGTCACCGTCCCAGTGAACAACGGCCCCGCCGGGGACCGCACCCGGCCCTCCCGCGGGGGGCCTGGTTCAGAGCAGCGCCACGCTCGTCGGCCCGAGGAGTGCCTTGATGTCCCCCATCAGGGCGGGGCTGGGGCGCACCCGCAGCCCCTGGTCGAGCCGCAGCACGGTCTCCCGGCCGCCGTTGACCAGCTTGAGCTGCACCTCCGTGGTGCCCGGGTGGCTGCCGAGCACCTCGCGGAGCCGCTCGACCACCGGTGGGGTGCAGCGCGCCGCCGCCATCGAGACGAGCACGGGGCCGCGCGCGCCCTCGGTGAGCTCCGGGATGCTCACCTCCGACCCGAACAGCGACGGCTGCTCGTCGCGCCGGCTGATCCGGCCCTTGACCACGATGATCTGGTCGCGGACCACCTTCTCCGAGACCTCGGCCCAGGTCTTGGGGAAGAACAGGACCTCGATGCCCGATTCGAGGTCCTCCAGCGTCGCGATCGCCCACGGGGCGCCCTGCTTGTTGGTCCGCGGGGAGACCGAGGTGAGGATGCCGGCGATGGTCACGTTGGCGCCGTCCTCGACCCCGCCGGCGTTGATCTCGGCGATGGGTGTGTCGGCGTTGGCCGCCAGCACGTGCTCGACCCCGTGGAGCGGGTGGTCGGAGACGTAGAGGCCGAGCATGTCGCGCTCGAACATCAGCCGCTCGCTCTTGGACCAGTCGGCGGTCGGGATGGTGATGTCGAGCGCGTTGCCGAAGGGGTCGTCGGCCGCGTCCCCCTCGCCGAAGCTGCCGAAGAGGTCGAACTGGCCCTCGGCCTCCTTGCGCTTGAGCCCCATCGCGGAGTCGACGGCCTGCGCGTGGATCGCGACGATGCCCTGGCGCGAGTGGCCCAGCGAGTCGAAGGCACCGGCCTTGGCCAGGGACTCGATGACCTTCTTGTTGCAGGCCACGGTGTCGATCTTGCGCATGAAGTCGGCGAAGTCCTTGAACGCGCCCTTCTCCTCGCGCGCCTTGACGATCGACTCCACGACGTTGGTGCCGACGTTGCGGACCGACGCCAGCCCGAAGCGGATGTCGGTGCCGACGGCGGTGAAGTCCCACGACGACTCGTTGACGTCCGGCGGGAGGACCTTGATGCCCATCCGACGGCACTCGGCCAGGTAGATCGGCCGGCGGTCCTTGTCGTCCTGGACGCTGGTGAGCAGCCCGGCCATGTACTCGGCCGGGTAGTTCGCCTTGAGGTAGGCCGTCCAGTACGAGACCAGGCCGTAGGCGGCCGAGTGGGCCTTGTTGAACGCGTAGTCGGCGAACGGGACGAGGATGTCCCACAGCGTCTTGATCGCGGCGCCGGAGAAGCCGTTGGCCTTCATCCCCGCCTCGAAGCCGACGAACTCGGCGTCCAGGACCGACTTCTTCTTCTTGCCCATCGCGCGGCGCAGCAGGTCAGCCTTGCCGAGCGAGTACCCGGCGACCTTCTGCGCGATGGCCATGACCTGCTCCTGGTAGACGATCAGGCCGTAGGTCTGGCCCAGGATCTCCTCCAGGGGCTCGGCCAGCTCCGGGTGGATCGGCGTGATCTCCTGCTGGCCGTTCTTGCGCAGCGCGTAGTTGGTGTGCGAGTTCGCGCCCATCGGACCCGGACGGTAGAGGGCGCCGACGGCCGAGATGTCCTCGAAGTTGTCCGGCCGCATGAGCCGCAGCAGCGAGCGCATCGGCCCGCCGTCGAACTGGAAGACCCCGAGGGTGTCACCGCGGCTGAGCAGCGCGTAGGTGTTCGGGTCGGTGAGGTCCTTGCTGATCTCGTCGAGGTCGACCGGCTCCTTGCCGTTGATCACGATGTTGCGCAGCGCGTCGTCGATGACCGTGAGGTTGCGCAGGCCCAGAAAGTCCATCTTGAGCAGGCCGAGCGTCTCGCAGGTCGGGTAGTCGAACTGCGTGATCACCGCGCCGTCGGCCTCGCGCCGCATGATCGGGATCGAGTCGATGAGCGGGTAGCGGCCGATGATGACGCCGGCCGCGTGCACGCCCCACTGGCGCTTCAGCCCCTCGAGCTTGCGGGCCTGGTCGACCACCTCGGCGGCGCCCGGGTCGGACTCGTAGCGGGCGCGGAACTCCGCGGCCTCCTTGTAGCGCGGGTGGGCCGGGTCGAAGACCCCCGAGAGCGGGATGCCCTTGCCCATCACGTCCGGCGGCATGAGCTTGGTCAGCTCGTCGCCCACGGAGTAGGGCCGGTCGAGCACCCGGGCGGCGTCCTTGATCGCGGCCTTGGCCTTGATCGTCCCGTAGGTGACGATCTGGCTGACCCGCTCCTCGCCGTACTTCTTCGAGACGTACTGGATGACCTCGCCGCGCCGGCGGTCGTCGAAGTCGATGTCGACGTCGGGCATGGAGACGCGCTCGGGGTTGAGGAACCGCTCGAAGATCAGCCCGTGCTGCAGCGGGTCGAGGTCGGTGATGCCCATGGCGTAGGCGGCCAGCGAGCCCGCGGCGGATCCACGGCCGGGCCCCACGCGGATGCCGTTGTCCTTCGCCCAGTTGATGAAGTCGGCGACCACGAGGAAGTACCCCGGGAAGCCCATCTGGGTGATGATCCCGACCTCGTAGTCGGCCTGCTTGCGCACGTGGTCGGGGATGCCGTTCGGGTAGCGCTTGTGCAGGCCGCGCTCGACCTCCTTGACGAACCAGGAGGTCTCGTCCTCCCCCGGGGGCAGGGGGAAGCGGGGCATGAGGTCGGCGCCCTCGGTGAAGCTCACCTCGCACTGCTCGGCGACCAGCAGGGTGTTGTCGCAGGCCTCGCGGAGGTCGCCGGTGAACAGCGCGCGCATCTCGGCGGCGGACTTCAGGTAGTAGCCGTCACCGTTGAACTTGAAGCGGTTGGGCTCGTTGAGCCGCGAGCCGGTCTGGATGCACAGCAGGGCGTCGTGGGCCTCGGCGTCCTCCTTGTGCGTGTAGTGGAGGTCGTTGGTGGCCAGCAGCGGGATGCCGAGGTCCTTGGCGATCGCCAGCAGCGCCGGGCGGGTCTTCTTCTCGATGGACAGGCCGTGGTCCATGAGCTCGGCGTAGAAGTTCTCCCGGCCGAAGATGTCCTGGAAGTCGGCGGCCGCCTGGCGGGCCTTCTCCTCCTTGCCCGCGCGCAGCCACATGTTGACCTCGCCCGACGGGCAGCCGGTGGTGGCGATCAGGCCCTTGCCGTAGCGCTCCAGCAGGTCGCGGTCGAACCGCGGCTTGCGGTACTGCCCCTCCAGGCTGGCCAGCGAGGAGATGCGGAACAGGTTGTGCATGCCCTCGGTGGTGCGGGCCAGCAGCGTCATGTGGGTGTAGGCGGCCTTGCCCCGGTTGGACCCGCCGTCACCCTCCTCGTCGATGAGGTTGTCGCCGAAGTCGAACGGCGCCCGGTCGAAGCGCGAGCCCGGCGTGTAGTAGCCCTCCATGCCGATGATCGGCTTCACACCGGCCGCGTTGGCCTGCTTGTAGAAGTCGTAGGCGCCGAAGACGTTGCCGTGGTCGGTCATGGCCAGCGCCGGCATCCCGTGCTCGGCCGCGGCCTTGGTGACCTCCGGCAGCTTCGCCGCACCGTCCAGCATCGAGTACTCGGTGTGCACGTGCAGGTGCACGAACGAATCGGACGGGCTGCTCACAGGGGGTCTGGCTCCTCACGGGTCGTGCGTGCCCGGCCGGCGTCACGCGGCGGGCGACCGGCGGGGAAGACCGGCGGTGCGTGCGGGGGGCGGCAGGCACCGGCGGGCCGGTGCGTCGATCCTCGCACTGGGAGGTGTCTACTTCGAGGGTCTGACAGAACGTGTCTTCTCACAGAAAGGACCCGTCCTCCTCATCCCTCGCAGGCTCGGGACGAACCTCGGGACGGGTCCGTCACGGCAACCCACGACGCATGGTCACGTGCGCGATACCTGCCTCCTCGTACACCGCGCCGACGGCCGCGTAGCCCGCGCGCTCGTAGAACCGGCGGGCCGGCAGCTGGGCGTGCAGGACCACCTCGGTGGCGCCCGCGGCGAGCGCCTGGCGGTGCAGCTCGGCCAGGACGGCGGCCCCGTGGCCGCGGCCCCGCACCGCGGCGTCGGCGGCCATCCGGCCGATCCGCGCGGTGACGCCGTCGAGCAGCAGCCGCCCCGTCGCCACCACCCGTCCCGAGTCGTCGCGGCTCAGCACGTGCAGGGCCGTGGCGTCGGCGTCGTCCTGCTCGATCTCCGGCGGGACGCCCTGCTCGTCCACGAAGACGCGGGTGCGCAGGGCCACGACCTCCGCCCGGTCCGCGGGGGTGGCGACCTGCGCGGCGGGGCTGGGCACGGCACCCATTGTGGCGTCCTCCCGGCCGGGGCCGGTCAGCGGCCCGGCGGCCCGCCCGCCTCGTGCACCGACGCCGGGAGCGCGCTGGCGGGGACCAGCAGGAAGCGCAGGTCGATGACCGCGTGCAGCAGCACCGGCAGCAGCAGCGAGCCGGTGTCCAGGTACAGCAGCGCCATCACCCCGCCCAGCACGCCCGTCAGGACGATCCCTGCCCGCCCCTGGTAGGCGTGCGCGAGTCCGAAGGCCACCGCGGCGACGACCACCAGCGACCAGGTGGGCGGACCGCCGGCCATGGCCGCGACCACCGCCAGGAAGAACCCCCGGTACAGCCACTCCTCGCACACCCCGGCGGTGACGCCGACGAGGGTGAACAGCCGCCGCTCCCCCTCTGTCCGGGGCAGCAGCGCGAGGGTGGACTGACCGGGTGGCTCGGCGTGGCGCCCTTCGCCGGGGCGCCGGGCCGGCCGCGCCGCCTCCAGCAGGGCGCCGGCCCGCAACTGTCGGGTGGAGGCGACGACGAGCAGCAGCACGGCGAGGACCACCACCGCGGACACGGGACCGGGCCGCTCCCGCGGCCAGACCAACCCCACGGCGGCGGCGTCGACCCCGGGCGAGGCCAGCCAGACGACGAAGGCGACGACGGCGAGGCCCCACTCGAGCACCAGCAGCCGCCGGTAGAACGACCGGCGCGCCCCGGCGTCGGTGCGCAACCGCCCCTCGAACCGACGGTGCAGCACGTGCCCGACGACGGGCTCGCCCACCACCAGGTAGGCCGCCACGACCACCGCGGCCAGCGCCGCCGGGCCGAAGGCGTCGAGGGCGACCGGCAGGCTCGTCACCGGCAGGAGGTCAGGCCTCGGCGCGCAGCAGGGCCAGCGCGCCGGCGAGGTCGGGCGGGTACTCGCTGGTGAACTCGACCCACTGCCCGTCGGCCGGGTGGGGGAAGCCCAGCCGCACCGCGTGCAGCCACTGGCGGGCCACGCCGAGCCGGGCGGCGAGCGTGGGGTCCGCCCCGTAGGTCGTGTCGCCCACGCAAGGGTGCCGGAGCGCGGAGAAGTGCACGCGGATCTGGTGGGTGCGGCCGGTCTCCAGCCGGATGTCGACCAGGCTGGCGGCGGCGAACGCCTCCACGACCTCGTAGTGCGTCACCGACGGCCGCCCCCCGCTGACGACGGCGAACTTCCAGTCGTGCCGCGGGTGCCGGTCGATCGGCGCGTCGATGGTGCCGCGCGACGGGTCGGGGTGGCCCTGCACGAGGGCGTGGTAGCCCTTCTCGACCGTGCGCTCCTTGAAGGCCGCCTTGAGCGCGGTGTAGGCCCGCTCGCTCTTCGCGACCACCATGACGCCGGTCGTGGCGGCGTCCAGGCGGTGCACCACGCCCTGGCGCTCGGCGGCGCCGGAGGTGGAGACGCGGTAGCCGGCGGCGGCCAGACCCCCGATGACCGTGGGCCCCTCCCAGCCGGGGCTCGGGTGGGCGGCGACCCCGACCGGCTTGTCGACGACCACGAGGTCGTCGTCGTCGTGCAGGACCGTCATCCCCTCGACCCGCTGCGGGGGCGCGGGCTCGCCGGGTGGCGGCGGCAGCTCGACCTCCAGCCAGCTGCCGCCGGCGAGCCGGTCCCCCTTGCCGCGGACCCGGCCGTCGACGACGACGCGGCCTTCGTCGGCGAGGTCGGCCGCCGCCGTGCGGGTCAGGCCGAAGAGCCGGGACAGGGCCTGGTCCACCCGCTGGCCCTCCAGGCCGTCGGGCACCGGGAGGGCCCGGTGCAGGCCGGGAGTGCTGGTCACGTCCCCCATTGTGACTGCCGACCGGGGAGAGGGACCGGAACGGCTCTCCCTCAGGCGGCGCCGGGCCGGTCGCCCGCGCCGCTGCGGGTGCCGTCGAACTCGATGCCGCGCAGCGCCAGGAGGACGCCGAGGATGCCGCCGCAGACGATGGCCGAGTCGGCGACGTTGAACACCGGGAACACGCGCCCGTCGGGACCGAACACCGAGAGGAAGTCGACGACGCCGCCGCGCAGGAACCCCGGGTCGCGGAACACCCGGTCGACGAGGTTGCCCACGGCCCCGCCGAGGACCAGCCCCAGCGCCACCGCCCAGCCGGCCGACCGCAGGCGGCGGGCGACCCGCACGATCACCACGGCGGCGACGACCGCGATCAGGCTGAACACCACCGTGGCGCCCTCCGCGAAGGAGAACGCGGCCCCGGTGTTGCGCAGGTTGGTGAGGTAGAGGGCCCCGCCGAGGACGCGGATGTCCTCCCCCGGCTCGATGGTGGCCACGACGACGACCTTGGTGACCAGGTCGAGCACCAGGACGACGGCGGCCAGGGAGAGCAGCAACCGGGTGCGGGGGCGGCCGGCCGGCTCCACGGCGGAGGAGCCGCCGGTCGCGCCGTCGGCCGGATCGGCGTGCTCGGACAGGTCGGGCTCCTCGCTGGATGGGCTCCGGCCGGCTGACCCGGCGGTGCCGACGACGATAGCCGCGCGCGGGCCGGCCGCCGGCCCCGGCTGGCCGGAGCGGCTAGGACGCGCCGGGGTCCAGCCAGACCGCCGTGTCGGGCGCCAGCAGCTCCGCACCGGGCCCGCTGGACAGGAGCCGACGGCCCGCGCCGCGCAGGTCCAGCGGCTCGCCCGAGAGGTTGACCACGCACCGGAAGGACGGCCCGCGGTCGAAGGCGAGGACGTCGTCGGCCGTCGTCCGCCAGGAGAAGCTCGCGCCACGCAGGCCGGGTGTGCGCCGGCGGAGCCCCAGGGCGGCGCGGTACAGCGACAGGGTGGAGGTGGGGTCGGCCCACTGGGCGGCCACCGTCAGGGACGCCCACCCCGGAGGTTGCGGCAGCCAGGGCTCGACCCCGTCCACGGCGAAGCCGAACGGAGGGTGGCTCCCCTCCCAGGGCAGCGGTACGCGGCAGCCGTCGCGGCCCCGGGCGGTGCGGCCGGAGCGCTCCCAGGTCGGGTCCTGCAGCACGTCCACCGGCAGGTCCTCCACCTCGGGCAGCCCCAGCTCCTCGCCCTGGTAGACGTAGGCGGACCCGGGCAACGCGAGAGTGAGCAGCGCGGCGGCACGGGCGCGGCGCAGCCCGAGCGCGAGGTCGGTGCCGGTCGCCCCGGCGTCGAAGCCCATCGTCGCGGCGGCGCTCTCGGCCCGCCCGAAGCGTGTGACGTGCCGGGTCTCGTCGTGGCTGGACAACACCCAGGTCGCCGGGGCGCCGACGGGCTCCAGGGCGGCGAGGCTGGCGTCGATGACCGTGCGCAGGTGCCGGGCGTCCCACGGTGCGGCCAGGTAGTCGAAGTTGAAGCTGGTGTGCATCTCGTCCGGCCGCACGTAGCGGCTGAGCCGCTCGGGTCCGTTCACCACCGCCTCGGTGACGAACAGCCGCCCACCCTCGTAGCTGTCCCCGATGCGCCGCCAGCGCCGGAAGATCTCGTGCACGCCGTCGACGTCCCAGTGCGGGTTGCCCACCCAGCTGCGGGACTCGAACAGTGCCCCGGGGCCGTGACCGGCGTCGGGGAGGCCCTCGGCCTTCGCCATCGCGGGGGCGGCGTCGACCCGGATGCCGTCGATCCCCCGGTCGAACCAGAACCTCAGGATCGCATCGAAATCCTCCCGGACCCCAGGGTGGTCCCAGTCGAGATCGGGCTGCTCCGGGGCGAACAGGTGCAGGTACCACTGCCCCGGCGAGCCGTCCGGCTCGCGCACCCGCGTCCAGGCCGGGCCGCCGAACGCGCTGATCCAGTCGTTGGGCGGCGCCGATCCGCCGTCCCGGCCGTCGCGGAAGAAGTAGCGGCTCCGCTCGGGCGATGCCGGCCCGGCGGCCAGGGCCGCACGGAACCACGGGTGCTGGTCGGAGGTGTGGTTGGCGACCAGGTCGGTGATCACGCGCAGGCCGCATGCGTGCGCCTCGGTGAGCAGCGCGTCGGCGTCCGCCAGCGTGCCGAACCGAGGATCGATGTCGCAGTAGTCGGCCACGTCGTACCCCCCGTCGGCCATGGGCGAGGGGTACCAGGGGGTGATCCAGAGGGCGTCGACGCCGAGCTCCGCCAGGTAGGGCAGCCGACGGCGCAGGCCGCCGAGGTCGCCGACCCCGTCCCCGTCGGAGTCGGCGAAACTCCGCAGGTACACCTCGTAGACGACGGCGTCCCGCCACCACCCGTCCCGCGCCATCGGTGCCGAAGGGCGGTCCTTCTTCAGGCCGAGGCCGCCGTGGCCCCACCGACCTGGGCCCCGCGTGCGGGTGCACCATCCGCACGGGCACCCCCCGCATGCGAGTCCTCGAGCTGCTCGACCCGGTCCTGTGTCGCCATGCGGGTCAGCTCGGCGCCGGCCTCGGCGTCGCGGGTGAGGTTCTCCCCCGACTCCGGGTCGAACACGTGCACCTTGCGGCTGTCCAGCCAGAACTCCGCCTCGCGGCCCTCCCGGATCCGGCTGGTCGCGTCGATCGACACGATCGCCTGGGTGCGCAGCTCCTCGCTGTCGAGCTCCCTGGACAGCTCGCGCAGCTGGACCTTGATCGAGTCGGGGGCGTCGTAGGGGATGTAGGCGTACTGCGAGTCGCCCAGCCACTCGGTGACGTCCACCCGCGCCCGGAAGATCGAGCCCACCGGGCGCTTGGCCTCGTCGACCAGGGACGCGTCCTCGAAGTACTCCGGTCGGATGCCCACCAGCAGCAGGTCGTGCCCGGCGACGGCCGCCATGCGCTTCTCGTCGAGCTCGATGTCGCCGAAGGGCGTCCGCAGCCGGTTCCCCTCCGGGGTCGCCGGCAGGAAGTTCATCGGCGGGGAGCCGATGAACCCGGCGACGAAGAGGTTGACCGGCTGCTCGTACAGCTCGCGCGGCGACGCGACCTGCTGGATCTTCCCCTGGCGGAGCACGCAGACCCGGTCGCCGAGGGTCATGGCCTCGGTCTGGTCGTGGGTGACGTAGACGGTCGTGATGCCCAGACGGCGCTGCAGTCGGGAGATCTCGGTGCGCATCTGCCCGCGGAGCTTGGCGTCGAGGTTGGACAGCGGCTCGTCGAAGAGGAACGCCTCGGCGTCACGGACGATGGCCCGGCCCATGGCCACCCGCTGCCGCTGACCACCGGAGAGGTTGGCCGGCTTGCGGTCCAGGTGCTCCTTGAGCTCCAGCACGTCGGACGCCGCCTCCACCTTCCGGCGGACCTCCTCGTCGGGGGTCTTGGCCAGCCGCAGCGGGAACGCGATGTTCTCGTACACCGTCATGTGCGGGTACAACGCGTAGTTCTGGAACACCATCGAGAGGTTGCGGTCTCGGGGTGCGAGGTCGTTGACCCGCTTGCCGCCGATGATCATGTCGCCGCTGGTGATGTCCTCGAGGCCGACGATCATCCGTAGCAGCGTCGACTTCCCGCAGCCGGACGGGCCGACGAGGATCATGAACTCCCCGTCGGCGATGTCCAGGCTCACGTCGTTGACCGCCGGGAACCCGTCGTCGTACTTCTTGACGATGTTCTTCATCTCGATGGAGGCCATCAGTGTTCGTCCCCTCGGTGGGTCGATGAGGTGCGGCTGGTGGGGGTCATGACGGTCAGCCCTTGACCGCACCGTTGGTCAGGCCGGCGACGATGCGCCGCTGGAAGAGGAGCACGAGGACGACGACGGGGACCGTCACGATCAGGGCCGCCGCCGCGATCGCGCCGGTCGGGTCCTCGAACTGGGATGCGCCGCTGAACAGCCCGAGCGCCGCGGGCACAGGTCGGGCCGCCTCCGTGGAGGTCAGGACGATGCCGTAGACGAAGTCGTTCCAGGCGATGAAGAACGCGATGATCGCCGTGGTGAAGACGCCGGGAGCGGCCAGCGGGACGATCACCTTGCGGAACGCCTGCCAGGTGGTCGCCCCGTCGACCTGGGCGGCCTGCTCCATCTCCCACGGGATCTCCCGGAAGAACGCCGACATCGTCCAGATGGAGATCGGCAGGGTCAGCGACAGGTACGGGAGGATCAGGCCGGGCCAGGTGTCGTAGAGACCGATCTGCCGCCACACGTTGAACAGCGGCGTCACGATCGAGATGACCGGGAAGATCGCCACCGCCAGCGCCGTCGAGAGGATGACCTTCTTGCCCGGGAAGTCCAGGCGGGCGATGGCGTACGCGGCGAACATCGCCAGCAGGCAGGAGATGGCTGTGGCGATGAGGCAGATGCCGAACGAGTTGCGGAGCGCCGGCAGGAACAGCTCGCTGGCGTTCCCGGTCAGGATCGTCTGGTAGTTCTCCCAGGAGACGTCGGTCGGCAGGAACTGGCCGTTGGCGATGTCCGACGGGGCCTTCAGCGAGATGGAGATGATCCAGGCGATCGGGAACAGCGCGTAGACGACGATGATCGCGCCACCGATCCACCACATGACTTTTCTTCGAGTGGACACCGTCACTCCCCCCGCGTCGAGGCCAGGTCGACCTTGAATGCCTTGATGAAGCTGAAAGCGATCAGCACCACCACGAGGAAGAGCAGCACCGAGACCGCGGACCCGAGACCGATCTCCAACCGGGCGATCGTCTGCCGGTAGGCGAGGAACGACACCGATTCCGTGCCGTTGGCGCCGCCGGTCATGATGAAGATGCTGTCGAAGACCCGGAACGCGTCCAGGCTGCGGAACAGCAGGGCGACCATGATCGCCGCCTTCATGTTCGGGATCGTCACCCGCCACAGGCGCTGCCACCACGTGGCGCCGTCGACCTTCGCCGCCTCCTGCAGCACCTCGGGGACCTGCGCCAGACCGGCCAGCAGCAGGAGCGAGATGAACGGGGTGGTCTTCCAGATCTCGGCCAGGCAGATGACCAGCAACGACTGCCACCTGTCGCCGAACCAGTCGGTGTTCTCGGTGACCCCGGGGATCCAGGCGAACCAGGAGTTGACGAAGCCGGTGTTGATGTCGAAGGCGAACTGCCAGGCGAAGGCGGAGACCACGGTGATCACCGCGTACGGGATGAGGATCGCCGCCCGCACCACCGGCCGGATGTTGCTGAGCGCCTTGGCCATGACCATGGCGAGCGCGAAGCCGAGCACCAGCTCCACCGCCACCGTGACCACCGTGATGAAGACGGTGACCCAGATGGCCTGCCACCAGATGGGGTCCGTGAGGATCACCCAGTAGTTGGTCAGCCCGGTGAACTCCCGGTTGGCCGGGTCGGTCAGCCGGTAGGAGTACAGGGACTCGTAGATGGCCTGGGCGATCGGGTAGGCGGTGACCGCCAGCATCACCACGAACGCCGGGCCGGCCAGCAGCCAGCCGAGCTTCCGCTCGCTGCGCGACCGGTCGCTCAGCCCCCGTTTGGGTGCCGAGACCGGTTCCGTCTTCTTGACCGGGGGGAGCGTGGTCTGGGTCACAGCAGTTCCTCCCCTGCCAGGACGGCGCTGATGAGTTCGGCGGCCGTCGGGCCGGTGACGCCCGGCTCGACGGAGCTCGCCGGGTGGTAGACGCGCTGGAGGGCCCCGGAGACCTCGCTGTAGTAGACGGTCTGCGGCCGGGGTGCGGCCGCCTCCAGCGACTCCCGGATGAGCGGGGCCTGCGGGAACTCCTCGAGCACCTCGGGGTCGTCGTACACCGACGCCAGGGCCGCCGGGTTCCCGTTGGTGAGGAAGTAGTAGGTCTGGTTCTCCTCGGAGACGATGCACTCGGCGGCCTCGTAGGCCAGGTCCGTGTTCTGGCTGAAGGCACCGACGCCGATGTTGATCCCGCCGTAGGGAGGCCTGCTCTCCTCGCCCTCGACGGTCTGCGGGTAGCGCGCCCACCCGTAGTCCTCGGGCACCGACGGCTCGAGCGTGCCCGCCTCGACGGCGCCCAGGGCCCGGGGCCAGACGAACGGCCAGTTGACCATGAAGGCCGCGTCGCCCTCCTCGAAGTCCGTCACGTTGGCGTCCTCGCCGGCGGTGGAGAAGGCCGGGCCACCGACGGGGGCCACCGCCTGCATCACCCGGGCCGCCTCCGCGGCGGCCTCGGAGTCGAGGCCGAGCACGATGTCCTCGGGGGCCTCGGCGGTCTCCTCGATGATCGAGCCGCCCGCCCCCTCGATCAGCGCGTTGACCCAGACGGTGAGCGCCTCGGCGCGGATGCCCTGGGCGGCGATCTGGGTGCCTTCCTCCTCGGCCACTGCCGCGAGCTGCTCCCAGGTGACCGGCTCCTCCATGTCCAGCCCGGCGGCCTCGGCCACCGACTGCTTGTACCAGAGCAGCTGGGTGTTGGCCCAGAACGGGACCGCGACGAGCTCGTCGTCCCAGGTCGACCCCTCGATGGCGCTCTGCACCACGCCTTCGGTCACCCGTTCGGCGACGTCCTCGGGAACCGGGGCCAGGAAGCCGGCCTCGGCGAACTCCGGGATGTAGGGCGGGTCCAGGCTCATCAGGTCGATGGAGTCGTCCTCCGCCGCGAGCCGCCGGATGAGCTGCTCCCGCTGCTGGGAGGATTCCCGGGGCAGCTGCGCCGTCTCGATGGTGTAGGCGCCGCCCGCCGCCTCCGTGCAGCGCGCGGCTATCTCCGCCTGCCCACCCGAGTCGGGGTTCGTGTACCAGGTGAGCGTCCTGTCGTCGCCCGAGTCGCCGCCACAGGCCGCCAACGCGGTGACCGCGACCAGCGATGCCGCGGCACCCGCTGCCCTCCTTCTCCGGCGCTTCTTACCGGGAGCGTTCGGCATGAGTCCTCGTCTCCATTGGCATGTGCCCGACCGAGATCACGACGGTCATCGGAGCGTGATACAGCTCACAGAGGGTGTCAATTCGAACGGCTCCCGAGGCAGCGATCGCGATCGGACCGAGACCCCGGCGGGCCGCTGCGCGTGCCCGGCTATCCGCGGCCGGCGATGACCGAGGGCGTGGTGAGCTCCTGCGGCATGCCCGGCAGGACGTTCTCGAAGTAGGAGCGCGCGGCCTTCGTCGTCCCGACGTCGCGGCCGGCCTTCTCCGACAGGAACCACCGGTGCTCGAGGACCTCGTGGAAGACCTCGGCCGGCTCGAGCCGGCCGCGCAGGTGGTCGGGGATGGCGTCGACGACCGGCTGGTACACCTCGGCCAGCCAGCGGTGGCCGGCGATCGTCTCGGGCACCGGCTGACCCGACTTCTGCTCCAGGTAGGCGCGGAAGGCCCGGACGTCGTTCAGCAGCCGCTGGGCCTGCCGCTCCTGGACCTCCAGCCCGGTGAGGCGGAACAGCTCCCGGCGGTTGTGCCCGGGCTCGGCGACCCGGGTCTGCACGCGGAGCCGGGTGCCCTCGTCGGTCGTGCGGAGCTCCACCTCACCGGCGTCGAAACCGAGCTCGTTGAGCCGCTGCAGGCGCTCGGCGACGCGGTAGCGCTGCTCGTCGGTGCGGAAGACCTCCTCGCGCGTGACCTCCTCCCAGAGCAGCTCGTACCGGGGGGACAGGCTCTCGGCGACCTCGATCGGGTCGATGCCCTCGGGCAGCAGGCCGCCGAACTGCAGGTCGAGCAGCTCGGCGCCGACGCGCTCCCGGGCGAGGTCGACGTCGTAGCGGCGCTGCCCCGGCGAGAGCCGCGGGTGGCGCTCGGCGGTCTCCGCGTCCACCAGGTAGGCGGCGAAGGCGCCGGCGTCGAGGCGGAAGAGGGTGTTGGAGAGCGAGCAGTCGCCCCAGAAGACGCCGGCCAGGTGGAGCCGCACCAGCAGCACGACCATCGTGTCGAGCAGCTGCTCGGCCGACTGGCCGCCGCGCCGGCCGGAGAACAGCCACCGGTAGGACATCGAGTACTCGAGGTACCGGGTGACCAGGATCGCCGGCTGCTCGTCGGGCCGGTCGATGCAGATGCCGAGCACGGAGACCGTCGGCAACCCCTCGCTCTCGAACTGGGCGAGCAGCGCGTACTCGTGCCGGGCCAGCCGCTCGTCGATCTCCTTCAGCGCGTAGACCCGGTCCTCGACGGCGACGAAGCGGACCACGTGCCGGGAGATGCCGCGCGAGGGGACGTCGAGCAGCAGGTCCTCGTCCCACTCCTCCAGCGGCTGTTCCCACGGCAGCGACAGCAACCCGGCCGCATCGGTGGCCGGTGGTCGGAACAGGTACCGCATGGGGCGCTCCGGGAGGGACGTCAGGGTGCTGTCGCCACGATCCCACGCCGGAGACCCGGTGACGTGCTGGAACGGCCACCCGCGCGGGGGCGTGCGTCGCAGGGGAAGGGCGGTCGTGCGTCAGTCGGTGACGTCGGGGCGGCCGTCCTCCCCACGCCACATCGCCAGCCGGCCGGCGCGGCTGACCGCCCGCAACCGCCGCTCGGCCTCGGCCCGCGAGGCGCGGGCCGACACCAGCAGCGCCTGGTCGCCGCGCATCAGCCGTGTCGTGCTGTCCGGCACGAAGGCCCGACCGTCCCGCACGATGAGCACCACGGCGGCGTCCTCGGGCAGCCGCAGCTCGGGCAGGTAGACGCCGTGCAGGCGGGACCCCTCCGGTACCCGCATCTGCATCAGCTCGGCGTCGAGCTCCTCCAGGGGCGCCGCCTCCACCTGGATCTCCCGCGGCGCGATCGGCGCACCGATGCGCAACCGCCGGGCCACCCAGGGCAGCGACCAGCCCTGCACGAGCGTGAAGACGACGACCAGCACGAACACGGTGTCGAAGATCCGCGCCGCGCCCGGCACCCCCGCCGTCACGGGGAAGGTCGCGAGGACGATGGGCACGGCCCCCCGGAGCCCGGCCCACGACACGAAGGCCTGCTGGGACAACGGCCACCGGAACCACACCAGCGACAGCAGCACCGAGAGGGGCCGGGCGACCAGCAGCAGGGCGCCTCCGACGACGAGGGCCGGGACCAGGGCGTCGAGCAGCCGGGGCGGCGAGACCAGCAGCCCCAGCAGGACGAAGAGCCCGATCTGGGCCAGGGACGCCATGCCTTCGGCGAAGCCGATGCTCGCGGTCCGGTGCGGCAGCGCGACGTTGCCCAGCACGACGCCGCACAGGTACACCGCGACGATGCCGGAGGTCCACGCCAGCGTCGCGGTCGCGTAGGCGAGCACGCAGAGCGAGAGCGTCGCGAGCGGGTAGAAGCCGGCCAGCGGGAGCGCCACCCGCCGCAGCAGCTCGGCCCCCAGGAGCCCGGTGGCCACGCCGAGCACGGCGCCGCCGACGAGCTGGCCCACCACCTGCAGGAGGATCAGCCACCAGGCGCCCGCGCCGGTGTCGGTGAGGACGGCGGCCAGCGTCGTCACCAGGAGGATCGCCGGGGCGTCGTTGAGGCCGCTCTCCGCCTCGAGGGCGGCGGCGAGCCGGCGGGGCAGCGGCAGCCGGCGCAGCGCCGCGAAGACGGCGGCGGCGTCCGTCGAGCCGATGACCGCGGCCAGCAGGAGCGCGAAGCCCCAGGACGCGTCCAGCAGCCACACCGTGATCCCGGCCGTGACCACCACGCTCACCGCGACGCCGACGGTGGCGAGGCTCAGCCCCGGGCCGATCGCGCGGCGGACGTCGGCCCACCGGGTGGTCAGGCCGCCCTCGGCCAGGATGACGACCAGCGCCGCGACGCCGAGGGTCTGGGTCAGCTCGGCGTCGTCGAACTGGATGCCGAGCCCGCTCTCCCCGAGCACCACGCCGATGGCCAGGTACAGCAGCAGGCTGGGCAGCCCGATCCGGTCGGCCAGGCGCAGCGCCACGGCCGCGAGGAGCACGACCCCGGCGCCGAGGGCGAGGGCGACGGTGACCGTGGTGTTCACCGCGCCCGCCCCATGGGGGCAGTCTTCCGCACCGCCGTGCCGGCCCTCGCGGGTGCAGGCCGGACGGCGGGTCGGGGGCGCCCGCGGATGCGCCCCCGGACCGGTCGGCCCGGGCGCCGCCGGAGGCGTCGGGTTCCCCACCGGAGGTGTGTCTGTCTTGCGCCGCCGGAGGCGTCGGGTTCCCCACCGGAGGTGTGTCTGTCTTGCGCCGCCGGAGGCGTCGGGTTCCCCACCGGAGGTGTGTTTGCGGGTTCGGGGAGAATGGCTGCCGTGAGTGCTCCCACCGGTCCCTTCGCCGCGCTGCCCCCGCAGGTCGACCTCCCCGCCCTCGAGCACCGCATCCTCGAACGCTGGGAGAGCGAGAAGGTCTTCGACCGGTCGCTGGAGGCCTCGCAGGGCCGCCCGCAGTGGAACTTCTACGAGGGGCCGCCGACCGCGAACGGCCGCCCCGGCACCCACCACATCGAGGCGCGCGCGTTCAAGGACGTCTTCCCCCGGTTCAAGACGATGCAGGGGTGGCACGTGCCCCGCCGCGCCGGCTGGGACTGCCACGGCCTGCCGGTCGAGATCGCCGTCGAGCAGGAGCTCGGCTTCGCCGGCAAGCCCGACATCGAGCGCTTCGGCATCGCCGAGTTCAACGCCCGCTGCCGCGCCTCGGTGGAGCGCCACGTCGACGCCTTCACCGAGCTGACCCACCGCATGGGCTACTGGGTCGACATGTCCACCGCCTACTGGACGATGGACCCGGCCTACATCGAGAGCGTCTGGTGGTCGCTCAAGCAGGTCTTCGAGAAGGGCCTGCTGGTCGAGGACCACCGGGTCGCCCCCTACTGCCCGCGCTGCGGCACCGGCCTCTCCGACCACGAGGTCGCCCAGGGGTACGAGACCATCACCGACCCCTCGGTGTACGTGCGGCTGCCCATCACCGACGGCGCGTGGGCCGGCAAGGCCGACCTGCTCGTCTGGACGACGACACCGTGGACGCTGCCCAGCAACACCGCCGTCGCCGTGCACCCCGACGTCGCCTACGTCGTCGCCCGCGCCGCCGGGAGCGACGACGTCCCGGTGGTGCTGGCCGAGCCGCTGCTGGCCGCCGTCCTCGGTGAGGACGCCGAGGTGCTCGGCCGGGCGCCGGGCCGGGACTGGGAGCGCACCCACTACCAGCGGCCGTTCGAGCTGGTCGAGTTCCCCGAGGGCGACGCCCACTTCGTCGTCCTGGCCGACTACGTGACCACCGACGACGGCACCGGCCTGGTGCACCAGTCCCCCGCCTTCGGCGCCGACGACCTCGCCGTCTGCCGCGGCTACGGCCTGCCCGTGGTCAACCCGATCGACGCGACCGGGCACTTCCTGGCCGAGGTGCCGCTCGTGGGGGGCCACTTCTTCAAGGCCGCCGACCCCGCCCTGGTCGAGGACCTGACGAGCCGCGGCGTGCTCTTCCGCGAGATCCGGTACGAGCACACCTACCCGCACTGCTGGCGGTGCCACACGCCGCTCATGTACTACGCGCAGCCGTCCTGGTACATCCGCACCAGCCAGATCAAGGACCAGCTGCTCGCCGAGAACGCGAAGACCAACTGGTACCCCGAGAGCATCAAGACCGGCCGCTACGGCGACTGGCTGCACAACAACGTCGACTGGGCGCTGTCCCGCGACCGGTACTGGGGCACGCCGCTGCCGATCTGGCGCAACGACGCCGACCCGAGCCGGATGGTCGCCGTCGGCTCGCTGGCCGAGCTCTCCGAGCTGACCGGCCGCGACCTGTCCGACCTCGACCCGCACCGGCCGTTCATCGACGAGGTCACGTTCACGCTGCCCGGTGAGGAGGGCACGTACCGCCGGGTCCGCCAGGTGATCGACGCCTGGTACGACTCCGGGTCGATGCCCTTCGCCCAGTGGGGCGCCCCGCACCGCAACCGGGAGGAGTTCGAAGCCGCCTACCCGGCGCAGTTCATCTGCGAGGCGATCGACCAGACCCGCGGCTGGTTCTACACGCTGATGGCCGTCGGCACCCTGGTGTTCGAGCGGAGCTCCTACGAGAACGTGCTCTGCCTGGGCCACATCCTGGCCGAGGACGGCCGGAAGATGAGCAAGCACCTGGGCAACATCCTGGAGCCGATCCCGCTGATGGACCGGCACGGCGCCGACGCCGTGCGCTGGTTCATGCTCGCCGGCGGCTCGCCCTGGTCGGCCCGGCGGGTGGGGCACGAGACGCTGTCCGAGGTCGTCCGGAAGGTGCTGCTCACCTACTGGAACACCGCCAGCTTCTTCACCCTCTACGCCGAGACCAACGGCTGGGGTGGGCCGGGTGGAGACGGAGCCGCGCCCGTGCCGGCGCGCGAGGAGCGGCCGCTGCTGGACCGCTGGGCGCTGGCGGAGCTCGCCGCGGTCACCCGCGACGTGACCGCGGCGCTGGAGGACTTCGACACCCAGGGCGCCGGGCGGCTGCTGGCCCAGTTCGTCGACGACCTCTCCAACTGGTACGTGCGGCGGTCGCGGCGCCGGTTCTGGGACGGCGACCCCTCGGCGCTGGGGACCCTGCACGAGGTGCTCGACGGGCTGACCCGGCTCATGGCCCCCTTCACGCCCTTCGTCACCGACGAGGTGTGGGCGCGTGCGGTCGTGCCCGGACTCGACGGCGCGGAGGACTCGGTGCACCTGGCCTCCTGGCCGCAGGTGGACGAGACGGCGCTGGACGACGCCCTCGTGGAGCAGATGGCACTGGTCCGCCGGCTGGTGGAGCTGGGCCGCTCCGCCCGCACGTCGGCCAAGGTGCGCACCCGGCAGCCGCTGGCACGCGCCGTCGTGGCGGCGCCCGGGTGGGCCTCGCTCCCCCGCGACCTGGTGGCCGAGGTGGCCGACGAGCTCAACGTCGCCAAGGTGCTCGAGCTCGCCGCGGTCGGCGGTGACCTGGTCGACGTCAGCGTGAAGATCGACTTCCGCGCGGTGGGCCGCCGGCTGGGCAAGCAGGTGCAGGCGGTGGCCAAGGCCGTCGCGGCGGCCGACGCCCCGGCGCTGGTGGCCGCCTACCGGTCCGGCACCGCGAGCGTCGAGGTCGACGGCGTGGACGTCGCGCTGGCCGAGGGCGACCTCATCGTGACCGAGACCCCGCGCGAGGGGTGGACCGTGGCGAGCACCGGCGGCCTCACCGTGGCGCTGGACCTCGCGCTCACCCCGGCGCTGGAGCGGGCCGGCCTGGTGCGGGAGGCGGTCCGCCTGGTCCAGGAGGCCCGCAAGGGCAGCGGCCTGGAGGTCAGCGACCGGATCGAGCTCTCCTGGACCGCCGACGGCGTCATGGCGCAGGCGCTCACCGAGCACGCCGAGCAGCTGGCCGGCGAGGTGCTGGCCGTCACCGTCCACGCGGGCACCTCGGGGGCCGGGGACGGCGTCGAGGGCCCGGAGGGCTCGCGCTTCTGGGTGGCCAAGGCCTCCGCGTAGGGCGCCCGGGGGCTCAGGCGCCCCGGGCCTTGCGGGCGCGGGCCCGGTCGGCGAGCTGCCGGTCGGGCCGGCACACGCCGCACGGGGTGAACCCGTCGGTGCGCGCCTCGTCCAGCGGCAGGGGGATCGCCTCGTGGCCCTGCAGGTGCACGCAGCCGGGCACGTGGTAGCGCGGGTGCTCGTCGACCACCAGCACCTCGTCGGTGAGGTCCACGATGATCAGCAGGTCGGTGACCTCGACCTCCTCGACCGGGGGCTCCCCCCGCTCCCGCTGCTCCCGCGGCCGACCCACCGCGGCGTGACCGCCCGTCAGAGGCCCAGCCGGCGCGGCCGGGTGCTCGACCGGCGGCGCCGGGACCGGCTCGGCGGACGGCGGGGCCGGCTCGGCGGACGACGGGACCGGCTCGACGGTCGGCGGGGCCGGCTCGGCGGCCGGCGGGGTCGCCGGTGGGACGGCGGTCGCGCCGGTCGCCAGGTCCGGCCCGGTCGCCGCCGGCCCGGCGTCGGGCGTGGTCGCGGGGGTCGCCGGGGCGGCGGGCGCACCCGTGGCCGCCGCCGAGGCGGTGGCCCCCGCGGCCGCGGCGCCCGCCGGCTCCCCGGCGCGCGCCGCGATCTGCCGGCGGGCCACGACCAGGACGGCCGCGGCGACCACGCACGCCCCGACGCAGGCCCAGTACAGCGCCGTCGTGCCGGTGAGCAGCCCGCCCACGAAGAGACCGAGGCCCAGCAGCACGAGCAGCGCGGCGATCACGATCACAGGGGGACTGTAGGGCGCGCCGCGCCGCACCCGCCCCTCGGACGCCCGCGCCGCTCCGGAGCGGCGCGGGGGTCAGACCGGGGTCTCGGTGACCCGCAGCCCCGTCTCCGCGGAGAAGAGGTGGGCCTCCCCCGGCCGGATGGCCGCGTGCACGATCTCGCCCTTCGCCGGTGGGCGACGGGGGTCGGCGCGCAGCACGATCTGCTTCTGGTCGACGAGCCCCTCCACCGCGGTGGCCAGCCGGCCGTAGGCGAACGCGTCGGACCCGAGCTCCTCCACGATGAGCACCTCGACGGGGATGCCCTGACCGGCGGCGACGAACTCGACCGACTCCGGCCGGAACCCCAGGGTGGCGGTGGTGCCGCCCTCGCGGGCGATGGTGGCGAGCGCCTCGCGCGGCAGCGGGACCGCCTGCCCGCCGACCTGCGCCCCACCCTCGGTCAGCGTCACCGGGACGAGGTTCATCGCCGGCGAGCCGATGAAGCCGGCGACGAACACGTTCGCCGGCTTGTCGTAGAGGTTGCGGGGCGTGTCGACCTGCTGCAGCACGCCCTCGCTGAGCACGGCGACCCGGTCGCCCATCGTCATGGCCTCGACCTGGTCGTGGGTGACGTACACCGTCGTCACCCCGAGCCGGCGCTGCAGGGCGGCGATCTCCGTGCGGGTCTGCACGCGCAGCTTGGCGTCGAGGTTCGACAGCGGCTCGTCCATCAGGAAGACCTGGGGCTGGCGCACGATGGCCCGGCCCATCGCGACCCGCTGCCGCTGGCCGCCGGAGAGCGCCTTGGGCTTGCGGTCGAGGTAGGGCTCGAGGTCGAGGATGCGGGCGGCCTCCTGGACGCGGGTCGCCCGCTCCTCCTTGGAGACGCCGGCGATCTTGAGGGCGAACCCCATGTTCTCGGCGACCGTCATGTGCGGGTAGAGCGCGTAGTTCTGGAACACCATGGCGATGTCCCTGTCCTTCGGCGGCAGGTGGGTCACGTCCCGCTCGCCCACGCAGATCCGGCCGTCGGTGACCTCTTCCAGGCCGGCGAGCATCCGCAGCGACGTCGACTTGCCGCAGCCGGACGGGCCGACCAGCACGAGGAACTCGCCGTCGGCGATCTGCAGGTCCAGCGCGTCGACCGACGGGCGGGTCGCCCCCGGGTAGACGAGCGTGGCGTGGTCGAACGTGATGGCGGCCATGGGTCCCTTCCTGCGCCGAACGGTGCCGTCACTGTGGCACGGCGGGGGCCGCCTGGACCACCACGGCGCCGACGACGTCCCCGACCGGGTCACCGGGCGGCGAGCGGGACGTCCCCCGATCGTGGGTTGGCGGCGAGCCGCCGTGGGAGCGCTCCCATATGCTCCGCGGCGCGCAGTCACCCGGACGTGCACCAACCGCTCGGATCCTGCACAACTGTTACGGCAACGTTGCCGCAGGGGGTCTCCCGCGCGGCTAACCTCGCCGCACGGATGTGACGGGCCGGGCCCTGGACCGGGTGCCGAGCTCGCAGTCACACGATGCGGCGACGGAGCCGCAGGACTTTGGAGGGACCACATGAGCAAGCGCGCGAGAGGCCGCGGGGCAGCGGCAGTGGCCGGCGGGCTGGGGCTGACGCTCCTGCTCACCGGGTGCGGCGCGGACCAGGTCGACGGCGGTGGCGGCGGCGCGGCGGCCGCCGACACGGAGATCGACTGCGCGCCCTACGAGGAGTTCGGCGACCTGGAGGGCGAGACCGTCTCCGTCTACACCTCGATCGTCGACCCCGAGGACCAGCCGCACATCGACTCCTACGTGCCCTTCGAGGAGTGCACCGGCGTCGACGTCCAGTACGAGGGCTCCCGCGAGTTCGAGGCGCAGCTCGTCGTCCGCACCCAGAGCGGGAACGCCCCCGACATCGCCTTCATCCCGCAGCCGGGTCTGCTGGCCAACCTCGTCCGCTCCGGCGACGTCGTGGCCGCCCCGGAGCAGACCGAGGCGAACGTCGACGAGTACTGGGACGAGAGCTGGAAGGAGTACGGCAGCGTCGACGGCGAGTTCTACGCCGCGCCGCTGGGCGCCAACGCCAAGTCCTTCGTCTGGTACTCGCCCGCGGCGTTCGAGGAGGCCGGCTACGAGGTCCCGCAGACCTGGGACGAGATGATCGCCCTCTCCGAGGAGATCGCCGCCACCGGCGCCAAGCCGTGGTGCGCGGGCATCGGCTCCGGTGACGCCACCGGCTGGCCGGCCACCGACTGGCTCGAGGACGTCGTCCTCCGCACCGCCGGCCCCGAGGTCTACGACCAGTGGGTCAACCACGAGATCCCGTTCAACGACCCGCAGATCGTCGAGGCGCTGAACACCGTCGGCGAGATCCTCAAGAACCCCGAGTTCGTCAACGGTGGCCTCGGCGAGGTGCAGTCGATCGCGTCCACCGAGTTCGGCGACGCCGGTCTGCCCATCCTCGACGGCAGCTGCTGGATGCACCGCCAGGCGTCCTTCTACCAGGCCAACTGGCCGGAGGGCACCGAGGTCGGCCCGGACGGCGACGTCTTCGCCTTCCCGCTGCCGCCCATCGAGGGCGAGTCCGCCCCCGTCCTCGGGGGCGGCGAGTTCACCGCGGCGTTCAACGACGACCCGGCCACCCAGGCGTTCCAGACCTACCTCTCGTCCCCGGAGTGGGCCAACATCAAGGCCCAGGTCTCCGGCCCGGGCTGGGTCAGCGCCAACACCGGTCTGGATGTCGAGAACCTGGAGTCCCCGGTGGACCAGCTCTCCGCCGAGCTGTTCCAGGACCCGGAGTCGGTGTTCCGGTTCGACGGCTCGGACCTCATGCCGGCCGAGATCGGCGCCGGTCGCCTGTGGACCGAGCTGACCAACTGGATCGCCAACGACAAGCCCACCGAGGCCGTCCTCACCGACGTCGAGCAGGCCTGGCCGGCGTCCTGACCTCGCGGTCGTGACACCGGGCGCCCGGCAGCCGCACGGCTGACCGGGCGCCCACCACCCCGGATGCCGGGGGACGGCTGCGGCCGTCCCCCGGCATCCACCGTCGGAAGGAGGTTGCCACCGGTGGAGTGGTTCCTGGAGGCGAACACCGCAGGGCACAAGATCGCGTTGATGGTGGTCGCCATCCTGCTGTTCGCCGTCGTGATGGGCGCGATCCTGTTCGCCGTGGACCGGCCCAAGCGGGTACCCACCTGGGTGGTCGTCGCCGGTTTCCTCGGCCCCACGTTCATCCTGCTGCTGGTCGGCCTGGTGTACCCCGCGCTGGAGACCGTGCGGGGCTCGTTCTACAACCGGGACGGCTCGGAGTTCGTCGGCCTGGAGAACTACGCGACGGTCTTCACCGAGGACAACTTCCAGACCGTCCTGGTCAACACCGTGCTCTGGGTGCTGGTGGTCCCCGTCGTCACCACCACCCTCGGGCTGGTCTACGCCTACCTGGTCGACCGCACCCGCTTCGAGTCCCTGGCCAAGGCGCTGATCTTCCTGCCCATGGCGATCTCCATGGTGGCGGCCGGCGTCATCTGGAAGTTCGTCTACGAGTTCCGCCCCGACCAGCCGGGGGTGAACCAGATCGGCCTGCTGAACCAGCTGCTGGTCTCGCTGGGCCTCGAGCCCCAGCAGTTCCTGCTGACCGCGCCCGCGAACACCTTCTTCCTCATCGTCGTGATGATCTGGATCCAGGCCGGGTTCGCCATGACGGTGCTCTCCGCGGCGATCAAGGCGATCCCCGACGACATCGTCGAGGCGGCGCGGCTCGACGGCGTGAGCGGCCTACAGATGTTCCGCTACGTCACCGTGCCCAGCATCCGCCCGGCCCTGGTGGTCGTGCTCACCACGATCGCGATCGTCACGCTCAAGGTCTTCGACGTCGTGCGGACGATGACCGGCGGCAACTTCGGCACCAGCGTCGTGGCCAACGAGTTCTACACGCAGGCCTTCCGCCAGTTCAACTTCGGCCTCGGCGCCGCCCTGGCGGTGCTGCTCTTCCTGCTGGTCATCCCGATCATCGCCTACAACGTCCGCCAGCTGCGCCTGGCCGAGGAGGTCCGATGACCACCACGACCCCTGTCATGGCCCCGGTACCCGGGGAGGTGGACACCCGCGGGCGGACGCACACCCGAGCGGCACGGGTCAAGAAGCGGCTCACCTCCCCGGCCGCGTCGGTCATCGCGATCGTCATCGCCGTCCTCTGGACCGTGCCGATCCTGGGCCTGCTGGTCACCTCCTTCCGGCCGGAGCTCGACATCCGCCGCTCCGGCTGGTGGACGGCGTTCACGAACCCGGAGTTCACCCTCGACAACTACAACCAGGTCCTCTACGGCGGCACCGACTTCGCGTCGCTGTTCGTCAACTCGCTGGTCATCACCCTGCCGGCGGTGGTCATCCCGATCACCCTGGCCCTGCTGGCGGCCTACGCGTTCGCCTGGGTGCAGTTCAAGGGCCGCAACATCCTGTTCGTCGCCGTCTTCTCGCTCCAGGTCGTCCCGATCCAGGTGACCCTGATCCCGCTGCTGAGCCTGTACGTCGACGGCGGGCTGGCCGGGTCGTTCTGGACCATCTGGCTGTCGCACGCGATCTTCGCCCTGCCCCTGGCGATCTTCCTGCTGCACAACTTCATGAAGGAGATCCCGCCCTCGCTCGTCGAGGCCGCCCGCATGGACGGCGCAGGGCACGTGAAGATCTTCTTCCAGGTGCTGCTGCCGCTGCTCACCCCGGCCATCGCGGCGTTCGCCGTCTTCCAGTTCCTGTGGGTGTGGAACGACCTGCTCGTCGCCCTCACCTTCGCCGGTGGGGCACAGGACGTCGCCCCGCTCACCGTGCGGCTGGCCGACATGGTGGGCACCCGCGGGTCGGACTGGTACCTGCTCGCGGCGGGCGCGTTCGTCTCGATCATCCTGCCGCTGATCGTGTTCCTGGCGCTGCAGCGCTACTTCGTGCGCGGCCTGCTCGCCGGGAGCGTCAAGGGCTGAAGGACCTCCCGCTCCCCGGCACACGCACGCTCGCACCGGGCCCCTGAACGAGGCCGGTCCACCACGAAGGCCCCGGACCGAGAGGTCCGGGGCCTTCGTGGTGCGCTGGCTCAGGCGCTGGCGTGCTGGTTCTGCCGGCCGGCGGCGGCGGGCTCGGCCGAGCCGCGGCTGTCCAGGTCGCGCAGGTGCGACTCGAGGTAGGACCGCAGCCGGGTCCGGTACTCGCGCTCGAACGTGCGCAGCTCCTCGATCTTCCGCTCCAGGCTGGTGCGCTTCTCCTCCAGGCCGCCCATGACCTCGACGTGCCGGCGCTCGGCGTCCTGGTCGAGCGCGGCGGCCTTGGCGCGGGCCTCGCGCTCCATGGTCTCGGCGCGCGTCCGCGCGTCACCGATCATGGAGTCCGCGCGGTGCTTGGCCTCGGCGACCATCTGCTCGCTCTTGGCCCGCGCCTCGGACATCAGGCGCTCGCTGTTGGTCTTGGCGCCGGAGAGCATCTGCTCGGACTGCGTCTTCGCCTCGTTGACGTACCGGTCGGCCGTCTCGGTGGCCAGCGCCAGCATCCGGGAGGCACGGGCGCTGTCGTCCTCCCGGGACTGGACCGGCGGGGCAGGCGCGGCCTGCGGCGCCGGTGCCGGGGCGGGGGCCGGCGGCTCGGGCCGCTCCTCGGCACGCGCGCCGGCGCGGCCGACGCTGGAGCGCAGCTCGTTGTTCTCCTCGATCAGGCGGGCCAGCTCGGCCTCCACCACGTCGAGGAAGGCGTCGACCTCGTCCTCGTCGTAGCCCCGCTTGCCGATGGGCGGCTTCTTGAAGACGACGTTGTGCACGTCGGCAGGCGTGAGTGGCATCTTCAGGTCACCTCAGGTCGGACGGCGGGAACAGGGGCGTCGTGGGGCGGCGACGGAACGCCACCGTCCCACGGCTCTGGACCCCGGGGGCTTCAGCGGTCATGCGAGTGCGAGCGTGATGTTCCGGAGGACCACCACGGCGATCAGCAGCACCATAAACCCGAGGTCCAGTCGGATGGACCCCAGGTTCAACGGCGGGATGACCTTGCGCACGGCCTTCAGCGGTGGATCGGTGGTCGAGTAGACGATCTCGAGACCGGCCGCGACCGCGCCCGAGGGACGCCAGCTGCGCGCCAGCACCATCACCCAGTCGACGACGAACCGCGCGAAGAGCAGCACGAGGAAGACGAGCAGCACCGACGAGACGATCTGCCAGAAAAGAGACACGGGCCCCGCTCGATCAGGGCACCACCGGGTGCCGACTCCACTGCGCGCCGCTCAGGACTTCTGGGAGAACCCGCCCTCGCGGATCTTCGCCTTGTCCTCAGCGGTGACGGCGACGTCCTGCGGACTGAGCAGGAACACCTTCGCCGTGACGCGCTCGATACTACCGCGCAGTCCGAAGCTCAGTCCCGCAGCGAAGTCGACGAGGCGCTTGGCGTCGGCGTCGTCCATCTCGGTCAGGTTCATGATGACCGGCATGCCGTCGCGGAACCGCTCACCGATGGTGCGCGCCTCGTTGTAGGTGCGCGGGTGGAGCGTGACGACCTGGTAGCTCTTGGCCACGGGTGCGGGTGCCGCCTCTGGCTCGGGTTCGGGGGCCACGACCGGCTCGCGCACGGCCAGGCCGGCCGCGGCGACGGGGCCGCTGGTGGTGCTCAGGACACGGGAGCCGGTCGACCCGGCAGCCGCGCCGGTCGGCGCGAGGCCGAGCGGGCGGGCCTGGACCCGGCGCACCGACAGGGGCTCGGGGTCACGGGCGGCGGGCACCTCGGCGACCTCGTCGTCGGCGTACTCGTCGGCGTAGTCGTCGGCGTAGCCGCGGTCGGCGAAGTTCTCGCCGTAGCGGTCCTCGTCGTAGCGGCCGTAGCGACGGTCGTGCCCGAGCTCGTCCGACGGGCGGGCGTCGTACCGGCCGTAGCCACGGAGATCGTCGTCCTCGACGAGCCCCAGGTAGATCCCCATCCTCCGCATGGCTCCAGCCATCGGACCTCCCCCTCTGCCGGTGTCCTCAGCGTCGCGTCTGCACGGTCGTCGTCACATCGTCCCCGTCCGCCCGGTGCTCGCGCGGCTCGTGCGACTGCTGTGACTCGCGTGGCTGGTGTTCCTCGAACTCACCGCAGGGTAGGGGGCGCGCGCCGAACAACGCGGTTCCGACACGCACGATCGTGGCGCCCGCCGCGACTGCCTCCTCGAGGTCCCCGCTCATGCCCGCGGAGATCTCGACCGCCCCGGGGTGGTCGGCACGCAGCCGCTCGGCCACCCGCGCCAGCCGGTCGAAGGCGGGCCCCGGCTGCTCGCCCCGCGGCGCGACGGCCATGACGCCGCGCAGCCGCAGCCCGGCCGCCGCGGCCACCACGTCGGCGAGCGCGGGGACCTCCTCCGGTATCGCCCCGCCGCGCGCGGCGGCCTCCCCCTCGGGCCCGCCCAGGTCGACCTGGACGAGCACGTCGACCGGGCGGCCCGCCTCCTGGCCGGCGCGGTCCAGCGTGGCGGCGAGGGGCGCGCGGTCCAGGGAGTGCACGACGGCGCCGGTGCGGGCCACGGCGGCGGCCTTGTTCCGCTGCAGCTGGCCGACGAAGTGCCAGCGCACGCCGGCGTCGGCGAGGTCCGCCGCCTTGCCCAGGAGCTCCTGGACCCGGTTCTCACCGAAGTCGCGCTGCCCCAGCGCGGCGAGCGCGCGGACATCGGCGGCGGGCCAGGTCTTGCTGACCGCGAGCAGCTGCACCGTCGCGGGGTCGCGCCCGGCGGCCCGCGCGGCCCGGTCGATGCGGGCGCGGACGGCGCGCAGGTTCTCGGCGAGCGGGCTCACGGCCTGGATCGTCCCCCCTGGTGACGGGCTGGAACAACCACCCTCCAGGCCCCCGCGCCGGGCCTGCGAGGCGCCGGGGGAAGGGTGGCCCTCACTCGAGCCAGACGAGGCCCGCCTGACGGCCGGTGACGCCGTCGCGGCGGTGGGAGAAGAGGGTGCGGTCCTCGACGGTGCAGCGCGGGTCCTGGACGACCTCCGGGATGCCGGCGCGACGGAGGATGTCCTCGACACCGGCCCGCAGGTCCAGGCCCGGCGTGCCGGCCCGGGTGGTCACCGCGGCGGCCGGCGCCTCCCGCGCCACCTCGCGCTGCATCTCCCCGGGGACCTCGTAGCAGGCTCCGCAGACGGCGGGGCCCAGCAACGCGGTCACGTTCCGCGCGCGGGCGCCCAGGCTCGCCATGGCCGACAGCGCCGCCGGCAGCACGCCCTGGCGGACTCCTTCGCGGCCGGCGTGGACGGCGGCGACGACGCCGGTCTCGTGGTCGGCCAGCAGGACGGGCACGCAGTCGGCGGCCAGCACGGCAAGCACCAGGCCCGGCGTCGCGGTGACCAGCGCGTCGGTCCCGGGGACGGGCCCGGCCTGCGGCCCGTCGACGACCGCGACGCCGGTGCCGTGCACCTGGTCCATCCAGACCAGGCGGTCCTCCCCCACGCCGAGCTCCCGCGCCACGCGGGCCCGGTTCGCGGCGACGTCGGCGGGGTCGTCACCGACGTGGGAGCCCAGGTTGAAGGAGTCGTAGGGGGAACGGGAACGGCCGCCCCGCCGGTCGGTGACGACCCTGCGAGGTCGCACCGCCGACGGAGCGGCCGGATTCGTATGCATCGGGCGCCAGACTACGGCCTGGCGAACCCGCGGAACGGCCCTGCTGCACGCCCCGCCCCGAGCCTGCGAAGGGGGCGGGGGGCAGCAGGGTCCTTCAGCCCTTGAGGAACTCGGGGATGTCCAGCTCTTCCTCGAAGTCCTCGTTCGACAGGGGCCGGCGGCCGTTGGCCGACGAGCCCTGGATGGGCGGCAGCGGGGGCACGGTGAGACCGCCCCCGGTGCCCGGTCGCCCACCCGAGGCCGACGGGGCCTGCTGCGCGAGCCGCTCCCCCGTCACCGGCTGAGCCGCCGGCGCCGGGGCGGGAGCCGGTGCGGCCGCCGGCGGCGGCGTGGTGGCGACCGGGGGTGCGGCCACCGGACGCCGGTGCGCGGCGAACGGCGAGGCGGCCCCGGTGGAGACCGGCGGCTGCGGCGAACCGGTCGTCGCGGCGCCGTCCTTGCGCGTGTTGGGCCGTCCGCCGTCGAAGCCGGCGGCGATGACGGTCACCCGCACCTCGTCACCCAGGGCGTCGTCGATGACGGCACCGAAGATGATGTTGGCGTCGGGGTGCGCCGCGTCCGAGACCAGCGAGGCGGCCTCGTTGATCTCGAACAGCCCCAGGTCCGACCCACCGGAGATCGACAGCAGCACGCCGTGGGCGCCCTCCATCGAGGCCTCCAGCAGCGGGCTCGCGATCGCCTGCTCGGCGGCGAGCAGCGCGCGGTTGTCGCCGCGCGCGCTGCCGATGCCCATCAGCGCCGACCCCGCCCCGGACATGACCGACTTGACGTCGGCGAAGTCCAGGTTGATCAGGCCGGGCGTGGTGATCAGGTCGGTGATGCCCTGGACACCGCTCAGCAGCACCTGGTCGGCGGTGCGGAAGGCATCCATGACGCTGACGTTCCGGTCGCCCAGCTGCAGCAGCCGGTCGTTCGGGATGACGATGAGCGTGTCGCACTCGTTGCGCAGCTCCTCGATGCCCGACTCGGCCTGCACCGCGCGCCGCTTGCCCTCGAAGGAGAAAGGACGGGTGACGACGCCGATGGTCAGCGCGCCCAGCTTGCGGGCGATCGAGGCCACGACGGGGGCGCCGCCGGTACCGGTGCCACCACCCTCGCCCGCGGTCACGAAGACCATGTCGGCGCCCTTGAGCACCTCCTCGATCTCCTCGCGGTGGTCCTCGGCGGCCTGCCGGCCGACGTCGGGCTGCGCGCCGGCACCGAGCCCGCGCGTGAGCTCGCGGCCGACGTCGAGCTTGACGTCGGCGTCGCTCATCAGCAGCGCCTGGGCATCGGTGTTGATCGCGATGAACTCGACCCCCTTGAGGCCGACTTCGATCATGCGGTTGACCGCGTTCACCCCGCCGCCGCCGATGCCGACGACCTTGATGACCGCTAGATAGTTGTGCGGAGGTGTCATGCGGCGCTCCCCAACTGGACCCTCATCCTCAAGTTCAGCCTTACAGTTATGTCAACTCGGTCGACGTGGATGAAGTTAGGTGCGCGCCGAGAGGCGCTACAAGCACCCTCACGGGGTCGGCGTGTCGGTGGGCCCGGATCGCACCAGACCCGGACGACCCTTTGGTCACATCCGCACCACTGACCGTGACGACTCGCCTCGGAAGTGTCTCATCCCGTGATGCAGGGACGGCCGCGGTGGGTGAGAAGAAAGATCTGCGGCCGGAGTGCGTGTCGGGCGTGTCGCGGCGACCGGCGTGTCCGGGCGACCACTCCCCCGAGCCGGTGCGCACGCGTGCGGCCACGGTCCGCCACCGTGGGGGGTGCGCCGGGGTCAGCGCAGGACGACGGCGTCGGGTGCGCTGACGTCGATGAGCCCGGCCGGCTCCAGCTCCCCGCCGGCGATCCGGTCGAGCAGGGCGACGAGCACCTCGCCCTTGGTGGCCGACTCCTCGGCGCCGCCCCACACCACCCCGGTCCCGTCGGCCATGGTGAGCGTGATCGACTGCGGTCCGGGCGCGGCGACCTCGACGACGTCCTCGCGCAGCGGCCCGGGCAGGGCGCGGATGGCGGCGAGCCCGGCCAGGGTGGCCGGGTCGTCCGGCGCCGGGTCGTCGACGGTCAGCGGCACCACGCCACGCGGCGCGCTGCCGGTGACGGTGTCGAACAGGATCCCCTCGGCGTCGACCAGCGACCGCCGGCCGGGCGGGCCGACGACCGCGACGGGCACGCGCTCGGCGACGGTGATCACGATCCGGTCGGGCCAGCCCCGGGCCGCCTGCACGTCGCGGACCTGCGGCAGCCGGGCCACCCGCTGCTCCACCGCCCCGAGGTCGACGCGCAGCAGGGGCACCCTCTCGGGCACCTGCGCGACCTCCAGCACCCCGTCGGGCGTCAGGGTCGCCGTCCCGTCGACCTGCACGGTGCGGACGGCGAGCCACGGGCCGAGCCAGAGCAACCAGGAGATCCCCGCGACGACGGTCAGCGCCGCCGCGGCCTGGAGGACGCGCCGGTGGCGGCTGCGGCGCCGGGGCGGGCGGCGGTCGGGCAGGGGGGCGACCCGGGCATTCCGGCGGTCGGCGGCGCGGCGCTCGGCCGGACCGCGGGTGCGGCGGGTGCGGTCGCTCGTGGTGCTGCCGGTGCGGTTCACCGTCCGGCGTCCGCCGCGTCGTCCCTCCCGGCCGGACCCTCCGCGGCGCGCAGCGCGTCGAGCACCTCGGGACCCACCATGGAGACGTCGCCGGCCCCCATCGTCATCACCAGGTCGCCCGGACGGGCGCGGGCGGCCAGCGCCGGCCCGGCGGCCGACCAGGACGGCTCGAAGTGCACGTGCTCGGCGGGCAGCGGGACGGCGTCGGCCACCATCGCGCCGGTGACCCCGGGCACGGGGTCCTCCCGGGCGCCGTAGACGTCCATGACCACGACCTCGTCGGCGAGGCCCAGCGCCGCGCCGAACCCCTCGGCGAACTCCTGGGTCCGGCTGTAGAGGTGCGGCTGGAAGGCGACGACGAGCCGACCGTCGCCCGCCACCGCACGGGCGGCGCGCAGCTGCGCGGCGACCTCGGTGGGGTGGTGGGCGTAGTCGTCGTAGACCCGCACCCCGCCGGCGGTCCCCTTGAGCTCGAACCGCCGGTGCACCCCGCCGAACCGCGCCAGCCCGTCCACCAGACCGCGCGCGGGCAGCCCGAGCTCCAGCCCGGCGAGCAGCGCCGCCGCGCTGTTGCGCGCCATGTGCTCACCCGGCACCCGGATCTGCACCCGGCCCAGCACGGCGCCGTCCAGCACCGCCGTGTAGACCGTGTGCTCGCGGCCCACCTCGAGGTCGAGCAGCCGCAGGTCGGCGTCCGCGGCGGTGCCGTAGGTGCGCACCCGTGCGGGGCCGGGGACCGACGCGAGCCGCGCGGCGCCCGGGTCGTCGGCGCAGAGGACCACGAAGCCGGCGGGGTCCACGGTCTGCAGGAACCGGTCGAACGCCGCCTCCACGGCCGCCAGGTCGCCGTAGTTGTCGAGGTGGTCGGCCTCGACGTTGGTGACGATGCCGGCGAAGGGCGAGAGCAGGAGGAAGGAGCGGTCGCTCTCGTCGGCCTCGGCGACGAAGACGTCGCCCTCCCCCGCATGCGCGTTGCTGCCGGACTCGTTGAGGTTGCCGCCGATGGCGAACGAGGCGTCGACGCCGCACGCCTGGACGGCGACGGTGAGCATCGAGGTGGTCGAGGTCTTCCCGTGCGTGCCCGCCACCGCGATGCTGCGCCGCCCGGCCATCACCGCGGCCAGGGCGACGGCGCGCGGCAGCACGCGCAGCCCGCGCTCCCGGGCGGCGACGAGCTCGGGGTTGTCGGCCCGGATCGCCGTGGAGACCACCACGGTGTCGGCCCCCCCCACGTGCGCGCCGTCGTGGCCGACCTCGACCCGCGCACCCAGGGCGCGCAGCGCCAGCAGCGTGGGCCCGTCCCGCCGGTCCGAGCCCGACACCGGCACGCCGCGGGCGAGCAGGATGCGCGCGATCCCGCTCATGCCCGCCCCACCGATGCCGATGAAGTGCACGGCTCCCAACTCCGGCAGGGAGGGCACCGGACCGGTCCAGTCGGCGACCGCCTGCGCGCTCACGAGCCCGCCACCTCGCAGACGATGTCGGCCAGCCGTTCGTCGGCGTCCGGGACGCCGGCCGCGGCGGCGTGCCGGGCGAGGCCGGCCAGCGCCGCGGGGTCGGTGAGCAGCGGCAGGAGGGTGGCGCTGATCCAGGCGGCGTCGAGGTCGGCGTCCTCCACCAGGAGCCCTCCGCCCGCCTCGATCACCGGCAGGGCGTTCCGCCGCTGCTCGCCGTTGCCGATCGGCAGCGGGACGAACGCGGCCGGCAGGCCCACGGCCGAGAGCTCGGCCACGGTCACCGCGCCCGACCGGCACAGCGCCAGGTCGGCGGCGGCGTAGGCGAGGTCCATCCGCTCCAGGTAGTCGACGACGACGTACGGCGCCTGCCCGGCCGTGCGGGCGGGGACGGCGACGTCGGTGTTCTTCGGCCCCCGGGCGTGCAGCACCTGCACTCCCGCCTCGGTCAGCGCGCCGGCGGCGGCGACGGCGGCGCGGTTCAGGGAGGCCGCCCCCTGGGACCCGCCGAAGACCAGCAGGGTCGGCCGGTCGGGGTCCAGCCCGAACTCCGCCCGGGCCTCGGCCCGGCGGGCGGCCCGGTCCAGGGTGGAGATGGCCCGGCGCAGGGGCATGCCGACGTGCTCGCCGCGGTGCAGGGGCGTGCCGGGCGAGGTGACCGCCACGCGGGCGGCGAGGCGGGCGCCGATGCGGTTGGCCAGCCCCGGCAGCGCGTTCTGCTCGTGCACGACGGTCGGGATCCCCGCCCGCCGCGCGGCGAGGTAGGCCGGCAGCGCGACGTAGCCACCGAAGCCCACCACCACGTCGGCGGCGACGTCGTCGAGCACCGCGCGGGTCTCCGACACCGACCGGCGGACCCGGCCGGGCACCCGGAGCAGGTCGGGGGTGGGCGTGCGGGGCAGCGGCACGGGCGGGATGAGCCGCAGGTCGTAGCCGCGGGCGGGGACGAGCCGGGTCTCCATGCCGCGGGCGGTGCCCAGGCAGGTCAGCCGCAGCGCGGGGTCGCGGCGGCGGAGCGCGTCAGCCAGGGCGAGCATCGGCTCGATGTGCCCACCGGTTCCGCCACCGGCCAGCACGACCGACCGGACCGCGCTCATCGCCCACCCTCCGGACGACCGCGCGGGACGACCGGCCGCTGCCGGGGAGCGGCGGTGCGGGCCGGCTCGCGGAGGGGCGTGGCGGCACGGGAGACCGGCCGGGGCCGCGCGGGGGCCGCGCCACGCGTCGCCGGGGTGGGCGCCGGGGACCGGCGGGGCTGGGCGCCGCGGGCGTGCAGCAGGGTGCGGGCACCCCCGACCACGGGGCGCTCGGGGGCGTCGTCGGCCGGGGACCGCCGGGGCCGCACCTGGTCGACGGCGACGGTCGGGGCGGGGGCGAGCAGCCGGGCGAGGCGGCCGCGCTCGGCGGTCCGCAACGCCTCGATGGCGGCGGGCTCGGAGCGGGCGAACCGGGCCAGCAGCCCGACGATGAAGAGGGTGAGGACCAGCGAGGTACCCCCCGCCGAGATCAGCGGGAGGGTCACGCCGGTCACCGGGAGCAGGCCCACCACGTACCCCATGTTCATGGTCGCCTGGCCGATGAGCCACACGGTGATCGCGACGCAGGCGAGCTGGACGAACCGGTCGGCCGAGCGCCGGGCGATGCGGAAGCCGGCGTAGGCCAGGACGCCGTAGAGGGTGACGACCACCAGGCAGCCGAGGAAGCCCAGCTCCTCGCCGATGATCGCGAAGATGTAGTCGGACTCCGCCTCCGGCAGAATGTTCCACTTCATCTTGCTGTTGCCCAGGCCGACCCCCCAGAGGCCGCCCGTCGCCAGGGCGTACATGCCGCGGATCGCCTGGAACCCGGTGTGGTCGGGGTCGGCGAACGGGTCGAGGAACGCGGTGATCCGCGCCATCCGGTACGGGGCCGCCCACACCATGGCGACCATCGCCGCGATCGCGACGGCCGCGAACGCGCCGAACCAGCGCATCGGCATCCCGCCGGCCCACAGCAGGCCGACGAGCACCAGGCCCAGGCTCACCACCCCGCCGAAGTCGGGCTCGAGGATGAGCAGGAAGGACAGCAGGGCGAAGACCGGGAGCACCGGGACCAGCAGCGACTTCGTCGTCAGGTAGCGCTCGCGCAGGGCGATGACGTGCGCGCCCCAGAGCGCGAAGACCAGCTTCCCCGCCTCGGAGGGCTGGAAGTCGGTGACGCCCAGCGGGATCCACTGCCGGGCCCCGTTCCGCTCCAGGCCGATGCCCGGGACGAGCACCAGCACCAGCAGGCCGATCACCACGAGCAGCGCGATGGGCGACCAGCGCCGCACCAGGCCCACCGGCAGCCGCATCGCGAGCACCATCGCGCCCAGGCCGATGCAGGCCAGGACCAGCTGCTTGACGCCGGGGGCCCACGCCGGTTCGTCGGCCAGCGCCGCCTCGATCGAGGAGGCGGAGAAGACCATGACCAGCCCGATGAGCAGCAGCAGGCCGGCGGCGCCCAGCACCAGGTGGCAGCTGGTCAGCGGGCCGTCGAGCCACGCGGGACCGGCCCACCGGCGCGGCGGCGGGGTGCGGGGAGCCGTCGGGCGGGTGCGGCCGCGGGTGGGGCGTGCCTCGCGCAGTGGTCGCTCGGTGGTGGTCACCGCCGGGCCCCCAGCGCCCGCACCGCGTCGGCGAACGCGCGGCCGCGGTGGCCGTAGTCCCGGAAGACGTCCATCGAGGCGGCGGCCGGGGCCAGCAGCACCGTGTCCCCCGGCTGCGCGAGCCCGGCGGCGGCGGCGACGACCCGGGTCATCGTCTCCTCTCCCGTCACACCAGTCCCGTCCATCCCGCCATCGTGGCCGCTCGGGACCTCCACGACCCGCACCGACGGGGCGTGTCGCGCCAGCGAACGGGCCACGACGGCGCGGTCGCGGCCGAGCAGGACGACGCCGGCGAGCCGGGGGGCGACCGCGGCGACGAGGGGATCCACGTCGGCGCCCTTGAGCAGCCCGCCGGCGATCCAGATCACCCGCGGGTACGCCGCGAGCGAGGCCCCGGCCGCGTGCGGGTTGGTCGCCTTGCTGTCGTCGACGTAGTCCACGCCGTCGACCGTGGCGACGAGGGCGTTGCGGTGGGCCCCACCGGTGAACGCGGCCAGTCCCCGGGCGATCGCCTCCGCCGGCACCCCGGCGGCGCGGGCGAGGGCCGCGGCGGCCAGGGCGTTGACGGTGTTGTGCGGCCCCGGGACCGGCAGCGCCGAGCGCTCCAGGAGCGGCTCCCCCGCCGGGTCGTCGGCGAACGCACGGTCGACCAGCGCGCCGGCGCGCACGCCGAGCTGGCCGGGGGCGGGCTCGCCGAGGGTGACCGTCACCGGCCGCGGGTGCGCCGCGACGAGCGCGGCGGCGACCGGGTCTCCCGCATCCCCGACGGCGACCGGGGCGCGCTCGAGGATGCGGGCCTTCGCGTCGCGGTAGGCGGTGAAGGAGCCGTGCCAGTCGGTGTGGTCGTCGGCGACGTTCAGCACCGCCGCGGCTGCCGGCGCGAGCGAGGAGGACCAGTGCAGCTGGAAGCTGGAGAGCTCGACCGCGACGACGTCGTAGGACGGGGTGCCGTCCTCCTCCCGGGCGGTGACCACCTCGACGAGGGGCCGGCCGACGTTGCCGGCGGCGACCGCGCGGCGGCCGGCCGCCCGCAGGATGGCCTCGAGCATCGTGACCGTCGTCGTCTTGCCGTTGGTCCCCGTGACCGCCAGCCAGGGTGCGGGGACGCCGTCCGGGCCGGGGATGCGCAGCCGCCACGCCAGCTCGGGCTCGCCGACCACCTCCACCCCGCGGGCCGCGGCGTCGACCAGCAGCGGCGCGTCGGGGCGCCAGCCCGGGGAGGTGACGACGAGGTCGACGCCCTCGGGCAGCGCCTCGGTGGCCCCCAGCCACTCCGCCCCCGCGCCGGTGAGCTCGTCGACCGCCCCCGGCCGGGCGGCGTCGGCGAGCAGGACCCGGGCGCCGGAGGCCAGCAGGACCCGGGCGGCGGCCGCCCCCGAGATCCCGAGCCCGGCGACGAGCACGGTGCGGCCGGCGACGGGCGAGGACGGGGCGCTCACAGGCCCACGAAGCTGAGCCAGTCGGCGTAGAACAGGCCGAGACCGAACGCCACCGCCATCCCGGTGACCAGCCAGAACCGCACGATGACGGTGTTCTCCGTCCAGCCGGCGAGCTCGAAGTGGTGGTGCAGCGGCGCCATGCGGAACACCCGGCGGCGGGTCGCGCGGAAGAACGCCACCTGGATGATCACCGACAGCGTCACCGCCACGAACAGGCCGCCCAGGACCACCAGCAGCAGCTCGGTGCGGGTCACGATCGCCAGACCCGAGAGCAGGCCGCCGAGCGCGAGCGACCCGGTGTCGCCCATGAAGATCCGCGCCGGGCTGGTGTTCCACCAGAGGAAGCCCAGGCACGCGCCCATGCCCGCCGCGGCCACGAGGGTGACATCGAGCGGGTCGCGGACGGTGTAGCAGCCCTCGATCAGCTCGTTGGCGCAGTCGTGGGTGAACTGCCAGAAGGAGATGACGATGTAGGAGGCGAGCACCATCGCCGACGCGCCGGCGGCCAGCCCGTCCAGGCCGTCGGTGAGGTTCACCGCGTTGGAGAACCCGGCGATGAACAGGTAGGCGAGGATCACGAAGGCGATCGGGCCGAGGGTCATCGGCGCGATGTCGCGGACGTAGGAGACGACGGTGGAAGCGGGCTCCACGCCGTCGGCGTTCGGGAAGTTGATCGCCAGGACGGCGAAGGTGACGCCCACGACGAGCTGGCCGACCAGCTTCGCGGTCTTGTTCAGGCCCAGGCTGCGGCGGTGCCGGATCTTGAGGTAGTCGTCGAGGAAGCCGACCGTGCCCATGCCGACCATGAGGAACAGCAGCAGCAGGCCTGTGGCGCTGAACCCCCACCCGGACTCGCCGACGAACACCAGGTGCGCGGCCAGGTAGCCGAGCACGGTGGCGCCGACGATGACGGTGCCGCCCATCGTGGGCGTGCCCTTCTTCGAGAGGTGGCTCTCGGGGCCGTCGTCGCGGATCTCCTGGCCCAGGCCCTGCCGGCGGAACGCGCGGATGGCCAGCGGGGTGAGCAGGATCGAGACGATCAGGCCGACCGCCGCGGCGATCAGGACGCTCCTCACTGCGCGGCACCGCCCAGCAGGTCGGCCGCGAGGAGTTCCAGGCCGTGGGCCCGGCTGGCCTTCACCAGGACGACGTCACCCGGTCGCAGCACCTCCGACAGCAGCGCAAGGGCAGCGGCCCGGTCCGGCACGTGCACCGACTCCTCTCCTGCGCGCCGCCCCGCGGCGGTCGCACCTCCCGCTATGCCTACCGCATCGGCGCCGACGGCCACGACCAGGTCGACCCCGGCGGCGACCGCGTCGCGGCCCAGCCGCTCGTGCTCCGCGGCGGCGTCGGGGCCGAGCTCGGCCATGCCGCCGAGCACGGCGATGCGCCGGGTCCCGGCCAGCCCGGCGAGCGCGGCGAGCGCGGCCCGCATCGACTCGGGGTTGGCGTTGTAGGCGTCGTTGACGACGGTCACCCCGTCGGCGCGCCGGTCGATCTCCATGCGCCAGCGGCTGCGGGGCCCGGCCTCCGAGAGCGCCGCGGCGACGGCGCCCGCGCCCAGGCCGACCGCCAGCGCGGCGCCGGCGGCCGACAGCGCGTTGGCCACCTGGTGCTCGCCGACGACCCGCAGCGCCACCGGGTGGCGCTCACCGCCGGCGACGAGGGTGAAGCACGCGCGGGCGCCCTCGTCCATCGCGACGTCGACGGCCCGGACGGCGGCCTGCTCCGAGCGCCCCGTGGTGAGCACCCGGGCGCCCGTGCGGCCCGCCATGCCCAGCACCCGGGCGTCGTCGGCGTTGAGCACGGCGGTGCCGTCGGCGGGCAGCGCCTCCACGAGCTCGCCCTTGGCCCGGGCGATGCCGTCGGCACTGCCGAACTCGCCCAGGTGGGCCGAGCCCACGTTGAGGACGACGCCGACCTCGGGGCGGGCCACCCGGCACAGGCGGGCGATGTGCCCCGGCCCGCGGGCGCCCATCTCCAGGACGAGGAACCGGGTGCCGGCGTCGGCGGAGAGCACGGTCAGCGGCAGGCCGATGTCGTTGTTGTAGGACCCCGGCGGGCTGACCGTGGGCCCGTGCGCGGCGAGCACCTGCCCCAGGAGGTCCTTGGTCGAGGTCTTACCCGAGGAGCCGGTGATCGCCAGGGTGCGCACGCCCGCGGCGGTCAGCCGCGCGTGGACCCCGGCGGCCAGCCGGCCCAGCGCGGCCACCGGGTCGTCGACGACGACGCACGGCAGCGCCGGGTCGGGTCGGGTGGCGAGCGCGGCCACCGCGCCGGCGCCCGCTGCCGCCCCGAGGAAGTCGTGGCCGTCGACCCGCTCCCCCGCCACGGCGACGAAGAGGTCCCCGGCGGCGACCGCCCGCGAGTCGAGGGTGACCTTCCCGGTGACCGCGCCCTCGGGCGCGCCGGCGAGCCGGCCCCCGGCCAGCGCGGCGACCTCGGTCAGCGACAGGCGGATCATGCCCGTGTCCCCGACGCGGCGAGCACCTCGCGCAGCTGCGCCCGGTCGTCGAAGGGGTGCACCGTGCCGGCCACCTCCTGGCCCGTCTCGTGCCCCTTGCCGGCCACCAGGAGGGTGTCCCCGGCGCGGGCGAGCTCCACGGCGGCGGCCAGCGCGGCGCGGCGGTCCCCGACCTCGAGCACCTGGGCACGCCGGTCGCCCGGCACGTCCCGGGCGCCGGCGAGCACCGCGGCCCGGATGGCGGCGGGGTCCTCGGAGCGGGGGTTGTCGTCGGTGACGACGAGCACGTCGCTGCCCTCGGCGGCCACCCGGCCCATCTCGGGGCGCTTGCCGGGGTCCCGGTCACCGCCGCACCCGAGGACGGTGATCAGCCGTCCGGGGGTGGCCTCGCGCAGGGCGGCGAGCGCCGTCCGCACGGCGTCGGGGGTGTGCGCGTAGTCCACGACGGCGACGAACGGCTGCCCCGTGTCCACGGGCTCCATGCGCCCCGGGACGACGGTCTCGGCCAGACCGGCGACGGCGTCCTCGACGGTGACGCCGACGGCGTCCAGCAGCGCCACGGCCAGGACGGCGTTGGCCACGTTGAACCGCCCGGGCAGCCGGACGCGCGCCGGCCAGGTGCGCCCGCCCGGCCCGTGCAGCGTGAAGGTCGAGCCGCCACCGGGCGCCGTCGCGACGTCCGAGACGGTCCAGTCGGCCGCCGCGCCCTCGCTGCCGGCGACGGTGACCGGGCGGGGGCGGCCGGGCCGCCCGGCGAGCCGGCGGCCGTGCGCGTCGTCGACGTCGACGACCTCGACCGCGGCGCGGCCGTCGAAGAGCAGCGCCTTGGCCTGGAAGTAGTCCTCCATGTCGCGGTGGAAGTCCAGGTGGTCCCGGCCCAGGTTGGTGAAGCCGGCCGCGGCGAAGCGCACGCCGCCCACCCGGCCCATCACCAGGGCGTGGCTGGAGACCTCCATGACGACGGCACCGACCCCGGCGTCGGCCATGCCCGCGAGCAGCGCGTGCAGCGCGGGCGCCTCCGGGGTGGTGCGGACGCTGGGCAGGGCGGTGACGGTGCCGTCCGCGGCGCGCGTGCGGGTCTGGACCGTGCCGATCAGGCCGGTGCTGCGGCCGGCGGCGGCCAGCCCGGCCTCGACCAGGTAGCTCGTCGTCGTCTTGCCGTTGGTGCCGGTGATCCCCAGGACGGTGAGCCGGCGGCTCGGCTCCCCGTAGACCCGGTCGGCGACCGCCCCGAGCACCTGCCGGGGCTCCTCGACGACGCAGACCGGCAGCCCCGTGGCCAGCGCGTCGGCCCGGCCGGTGGGGTCGGTCAGCAGGGCGACCGCCCCGCGGGCCGCCGCGTCGGCCGCGAAGCGGACGCCATGAGTCCGGGCGCCGGGGAGGGCGGCGTAGAGGAAGCCCGGCCCCACCTCACCGGAGGCGAGGGTGACCCCGGAGACGGCGACGTCGGTGCCGGGGCCCTCGGCCGGGCCGATGAGGTCGGCCAGCGCGGCGAGGGGCAGCGGGCGGTTCCCCGTCGGCCGCGGGGCCGTCCCGGGGTCGGTCGGGGTCACGGGGCTCCAATCTACCGGCGGTGGATGTCCGCACGACGTCACCGCGCCCAGGCGCCGCGGCGGGGCCCCGCCGCACACGCGAGCGGCGGGGCAGGGGGGTCCTCGCTCAGGGGGCGCCGGTGAGGACGAACTCGGGGCGCCCGGTGCCGGAGGGCACGACGCCGTCGGCCATGAGCGCCGCCCGCATGACGTCGGCGAACACCGGTGCGGCGACCTGCCCGCCCTCGGCGGAGCTGGTGGGCCGCTCCAGGTCGACGGCGACGACATACTGCGGGTCGTCCGCCGGAGCGAAGCCGACGAAGGTGGTCACGTAGCCGCCGCCGGCGTAGCAGTTGCACTCCGGGTTGGCGCGCTGCGCGGTGCCGGTCTTGCCGGCGACGCGGAAGCCCTCGACCTGGGCCAGGGGCGCGGTGCCGCCCTTGCCGACCACGGCCTCGAGCATGTAGGCCATCTGCTCGGCGGTGGACTCGCTGACCACCCGGGTACGGGCGGGCTCGGGGGTCTCCTCGGGGCGGCCGTCGGCGCCGGTCACCGACGACACGATGCGGGGCTCCACCCGCACTCCCCCGTTGGCGATCGCCTGGTAGACCGACGCCATCTGCAGGGTGGTGACCGAGACGCCCTGGCCGATGGCGACGTTGGCCGCGCGCACCTCGCTCCACTCCGCCGAGTCCTGGAGGATGCCGCGGCTCTCGCCCGGCAGCTCGATGCCGGTCTTCTCGCCGATGCCGAAGGCCCGCAGGTACTCCTCGAGCTTCTCGTCGCCGACCTCCCGGGCCAGCATGATCGTCCCCACGTTGCTGGACTTGGCGAGGATGCCGGTGACCGTCCAGTCGACCGGCTCGTGGTCGTGCGCGTCGGTGACCACCCGGTCGCCGGCCTGGATGTGCCCGTCGACCGTCATCACCCGGTCCGGGGTCGCGTACCCCTCCTCGACGGCGGCGGCCAGGGTCACCGCCTTCATGACCGAGCCCGGCTCGAAGACGTCGGACACCACGGGGTTGCCCAGCCGCTCGGGGTCGGTCGTGGAGTAGCTGCCGGGGTCGTAGCCCGGGCACGACCCCATGGCGGCGACGCGCCCGGTGGCCACCTCGAGGACCACCGCCGAGGCCCGGGTGGTGGCGCCGTCGGCGCACGCCTCCGCCAGCCGCTCCTCGGTGACGAACTGCAGGTCCTCGTCGAGGGTGAGGGTGACGTCGCGGCCGGCGACGGCCTCGGTGACCTCGTCGATGCCCGAGGGGATCGGGTGGCCGCCGCTGCCGACCTCGACGGTCCGCTGGCCCGCCGTGCCCGACAGCTCCTCCTCGAAGGTCTGCTCGATGCCGGCCAGCCCGGTGCCCTCCCTGCCCACGAAGCCGACGACCTGGCCGCCCACCGCGCCGACCGGGTAGAGCCGCACCGGGTCGTCCCGGAGGTAGACGCCCGCGAGCTCGAGCCCGTCGACCGCGTCGGCCGTCTCCGGCACCACCTGGGTGGCCAGCACCTCGTAGCGGCTGTCCTGGGAGAGCTTCTGGGTGAGCTCGGGCACGGGGACGTCGAGGAGGGTGGTGAGGGCGAGCGCCGTGCGGGCCGGGTCGCGGACCATCGTCGGGTCGGCGACCACCCGCGACGCGTCGACCGTGTAGGCCAGCGGGTTGCCGTCGCGGTCGAGGATCTGCCCGCGGATCGCCGCCAGCGGGATGGTGCGCAGCCGGTCCTGCTCCGCCGCGCTGGCGTACGCGGCGCCGTCGATGCCCTGCAGCACCACGAGCCGCCCGACGACGAGCACGAGCAGGCTGACGAGGACGATCAGCCCCCACCGGTTGCGGCGGCCGCGCTGCTCGACCGACAGCCCGGCCCCGCTGCTGCGGCGGGTCCCGGGGGCACGGCGGGAGACGAACGGCCCGCTGTCCCCCCGTCCGGTCGCCGTCGGGCGCGGGGTGCGGGCGCCGGGACCGCGGACGCTGCTCGGCACGGGTCAGTTCCCGCCCGCGGGGGCGGGCTCGGCGGCAGGCTCGGCGGCGGGGCCCGGCTCGGGCGCGGCTGCGGGCGCGGGCTCCGGTGCAGGTGCAGGTGCAGGTGCAGGCGCGGGTGCGGGCGCGGGCTCCGGCGCGGGTGCGGGCTCGGGGGTGCCGCGCATCGTCGTCGACCCGTCGCCGCCGAGCACCAGGTAGCCGGCGACGCCGGCCGGGACGAGCCCCGCGGCCTCGGCGGCCCGCGCGACGTCGGCCGGGGTGTCACCGGCGACGACGAGCTGCTCGAGGCGCTGCACCTCCTGGGCCCGCGCGGCGTTGTCGGCGCGCAGCTGGGATGCCTTGAGGGAGTCCACCGCGATGGCGGTGTTCAGCACCAGGAGCCCGAGCGTGGTCAGCGCCAGGAGCGCCACGACCAGGACGACGAACGGCGCCTTGCGGGAGCGCTCGGCGCCACGGGCCTGCCGGCGCGGCCGCGCGGCGGCACCGGTGGGGACCAGGCGCAGCTCGGGCCGCGGCGTCGCCCGGCCGGTGCCGCGCGCGCCGGACGGGGAGGTGCGGGGCGCCGGGCCGGTGGCCCGGGTGGTCGTGTGGCGGGAGGGCGTGGCGCGCGGGGGGGCCGGGCGCACGGCCGCGGCGCGCGTCACGCCGCCCGCCGGATGCGCTCGGCGGCCCGGACACGGGCCGACGCCGCGCGGGGGTTGCCGGCCGTCTCCGCGGCGCCAGGGGCCTCGCCGCCGCGGGTGAGCAGCCGCAGCACCGGACCGTGCTCGGGCAGGGGCACCGGCAGGTCCGGCGGGGTGCGGTCCGCCGCTCCCGCGGCCAAGGTCTGCTTCACGATCCGGTCCTCCAAGGAGTGGAAGGTGATGATGGCGACGCGCCCGCCGACGGCGAGGGCCTCGATCGCCGCGGGGAGGGCGCGCTCCAGCGCGCCGAGCTCGTCGTTGACCTCGATGCGCAGCGCCTGGAAGGTCCGCTTCGCGGGGTGGCCACCGGTCCTCCGGGTGGCGGCGGGGATGGACTCGCGGACGAGCTCGGCCAGCCGCGCGGTGCCGGAGAACGGCTCCCGGGCCCGCTCCCGGTCGATGGCGGCGGCGATGCGGGAGGCGAACCGCTCCTCGCCGTAGACGCGCAGCACCCTCGCCAGCTCGCGGGGCGGGTAGGTGTTGACGACGTCGGCGGCGGTCCGGGGCGCGCCCGGGTCCATCCGCATGTCCAGCGGGGCGTCGACCGAGTAGCTGAACCCCCGGTCGGGACGGTCGAGCTGCAGCGAGGAGACACCCAGGTCGAACAGCACGCCCTGGACCTCGTCGATGCCCAGCCGGTCGAGCACCTCGGGGAGCTCGTCGAACACCGCGGGCACGACCGTCACCCGCCCGGCGTGACCGGCGGCCTCGATCCGGCGGGTCGCCTCGGCGCGCGCGTCGGGGTCGCGGTCCAGCCCCACGACGCGCAGGCCGGGGTGCGCCTCCAGCATGGCCAGGGTGTGGCCGGCGAGGCCCAGCGTGGCGTCGACCATGACCGCGCCCTCTGCGGCGCAGGCCGGCCCGATCAGCTCGACGACCCGGTCCAGCAGCACCGGGACGTGCACCGGGGGCTGCGACGGCCCGGGGGCCGCGGCAGGTCCGGTGCTGCTCATCGTCTGCTGCCTCTCGACTGGTCCTGGCGGCTCCCGCGATGGTGCCGCGCCGTGCCGGGCCGCGGGGGGAGGCGGCAGCGGGGGCGTGCGGGCTCGGGCGGGTGGGGCGCGGGGGGTGGGTGGGACGCGGTGCCCGGGGTGGGGCGCGGTGGGGCCGGTGGGGCGGCGGGACGTGGGATCCCGGGGGCGTCCGGCCCCGCGGCTCCGCCTGGCGTCGGGGAAGAGCGTCAGGTGGGTTCCCGCGGGGCCGGTGGGTCACCCCCGCCGGCGGGAGGCCCCTCCGCTGATCCGTGCGGTCCTCCGTCGTGGGACCGAGCCGCGGGGAAGGCGGCTGGGGCCCGGGCCGGTCGAGCCGCGGGGAAGGCGGCTCGTTCGGCGTGGCACGGAGGCCGGTGGGGGCGGGTGGGGCGTTCCCGGGATCACGACAGCGTCGGCATCCCCTCGCTCTCCATGTCGGCGAAGGCGGCTTCCTGCTCGGCCACGTAGGCGTCCCAGGTCGCGGAGTCCCAGATCTCGAAACGGGTGTCGACGCCCACCACGACCACGTCGCGGTCCAGGTGGGCGTACTCCCGCAGGCTCGCGGGGATGGTGATGCGGCCGGTCTTGTCCGGCTCGAGCTCGACCATCGAGCCGAAGCTCATGCGGGCCCGCATGCGGGCGGCGGCCGTGTCGGAGGGCGCCATGGCGGCCATCGCGGCGCTCTGCTCGGCGACCCGGGCCATGGTCAGCCCGTAGATGCAGCGGTCCTGGCCCTTCTTGATCACCATGCCGTCGGCCACCTGGTCGCGGAAGCGGACGGGGAGCGCGAGCCGGCCCTTCTCGTCGAGCCGCAACTGGTAGCTGCCGACGAACACCGGATCACCTCCCGCATCGGTCCTCCCATGGCTCTGCAGGTCCCCTGGCGAAACCCTGCCTCTCCACCGGCCGACACAGTAACCCACCAGCCCCCACTGGACACCACCTGAGGCCGTGTCGTGACCCGCCGCCCCCACCGGCGGCCCGGCCTCCCGCCGGTGGGTGCGCGGGCAGCGTGATCAGCGACCGGGACGGGGCGTCGCCCGGCACGTACGGTGGAGCGGTGACGGAGGCGACACGGTCCGCCGACGGGACGGCCGACGCGTCGGTCGACGTCGCCGCGGAGTGCGCACGCATCGCGGCCGCGATGGGCCGGGTCGTGCAGGGCAAGGACCACGCCGTCCGGCTGGCGCTGGTGGTGCTGCTGGCCGAGGGGCACCTGCTGATCGAGGACGTGCCCGGGGTCGGCAAGACGACGCTGGCCAAGGCGCTCGCCGGCTCGATCGACGCGAGCGTGCGGCGCATCCAGTTCACGCCCGACCTGCTCCCCAGCGACGTGACCGGCGTGGCGGTCTACGACCAGGAGACCCGGGCCTTCGAGTTCAAGCCCGGCGCGATCTTCGCCAACGTCGTCGTCGCCGACGAGATCAACCGGGCCTCCCCCAAGACCCAGTCGGCGTTGCTGGAGTGCATGGAGGAGCGGCAGGTCACCGTCGACGGCGTCAGCTACGAGCTGGCGCGGCCCTTCCTGGTCATGGCCACGCAGAACCCGCTGGAGATGGAGGGCACCTACCCGCTGCCCGAGGCCCAGCGCGACCGCTTCACCGCCCGGGTCTCGATGGGGTACCCCGACCCGGCCGCGGAGCTCGCGATGCTGGACGACCGCTCCACCGCCGATCCGCTGACCGCCCTGCGCCCGGTGGCCGACGCCGCGCTCGTCCGGTCCCTCGTCACCGCCGTGGGCCGGGTCCACGTCGCCGAGGCCGTCCGCCGCTACGTGGTGGCGCTGGTCGAGGCCACCCGCCGCTCACCGGAGCTGCGGCTGGGCGCCTCGCCGCGCGCGGGCCTGCAGCTGCTGCGGGCCGCCCGCGCCTCCGCCGCCCTCGACGGCCGCGAGCACGTGCTGCCCGACGACGTGCAGGCGCTCGCCGTGCCCGTGCTCGCCCACCGGCTGCTGCTCGGGGGCGAGGCGGTGGTCGCCCGGCGCAGCGCCGAGCAGGTGGTGGCCTCCCTGGTGGCCTCCGTACCGGTCCCCCGCGGGCGCTGAGCGTGCCCGGCGGTCCCTTCCGGGCGCTGGGCGCCCTCACGTCCCGCGGCCGATCGCTGCTCGCCGGCGGCGTCGGCCTGGGCCTGGTGGGTGCCCTCCTCGGCGAGCGGGCGCTCGTCCAGCTGGCCGCCTTCGTCCTGGCCCTCCCCCTGCTCGCCGGCGGCACCGTGGCGCGGGGGCGGTTCCGGGTGACCACCCGGCGCAGCGTCACGCCGCAGCGGGTGCCGCGCGGCGCGCGGGCCCACGTCGAGCTGCGGCTGGAGAACGTCGACGCCCGCCGCGGCGGGCTGTGGCTGCTGTCCGAGCAGCTGCCCCCGACGCTGGGCCGCCCGCACCGGTTCACCGTGTCGGGCCTGGCCCCCGGCGCCGCGACCACCGTGCGGTACGGGCTCGTCGGCCGGCACCGCGGCCGCTACCAGCTCGGGCCGCTGCGGCTGCGGGTCCTCGATCCCTTCGGCCTGGTCGAGCGCACCGCGGTGGGTTCGGACACCGCCCCGCTGGTCGTGGTGCCCCGCGTGCGCCCCCTGGGACGCGGTGGTCCCGGCGGCGGCAGCGGCGGGGGCGACGGCGCCCACCGCGCGTTCGCCGTCCACGGGGAGGACGACGTCAGCGTCCGCGAGTACCGGCGCGGCGACGACATGCGCAAGGTGCACTGGCGGGCCAGCGCGCGCACCGGCGAGCTGATGGTCCGGCTGGAGGAGCACCCCTGGCGCGCGCAGGGCACGCTGCTGCTGGACACCCGGGCCCGCGCGCACCTGGTGGCGCCCAGCTGGGACGCCACCCGACGGATCGCCGGGCCCCCGGGTGACGACTCGCCGCCCGCCGACAGCTTCGAGTGGCTGGTCGAGGCCGCGGCCAGCATCGGGGTGGCCCTCGCCCAGCGGGGGGCGCGGCTGCGGGTGCTGACCGGCGCCGGGGAGCTGGCGCCCGAGCCCGGCGGCGCCGTCCTCGGCGCCGAGGACCTCCTGGACCGGCTGGCCGTGCTGGGGCCCTCGCGCGCGAGCAGCCTGGCCGACCCCGTCTCGGCGGCGTGCCGCGCCGCCGGCGACGGGCCCCTGGTCTGCCTGCTCGGTGCGGTCGGGCCCGACGACGTCGCCGACCTGTCCCGGCTGCGCCAGGGGCCGGTGCCCGGGCTCGCCGTGCTGCTCGACGTCGCGACGTGGGGCGACCCCGGCCGCGGCCGTCGGGGCACGACCGGTACCGCGCCGGCCACCCTCTCGGCGCAGCGCGAGCAGGCCGCCACCGTCCTCGCCGCGGCGGGCTGGCGGGTCGCCACCGCGTCGGCCGGTCAGGACGTCGGCGAGGTGTGGGCCGCGCTCACCGGGACGCCCGCGGGGGCGCCGGCATGAACGGCGCCGACGTCCGGACCCCGGTGGCCGCCGCCGCGGCCACCCTGCTCGGCGCCCTGGCGCTCTCCCCCGTGTTCACCAGCCGGGCGTGGGTTCCCCCGGTGGTGACCGTCGTCGTCGCCGTCCTCGCCGGTGGCCTGGCCCTGCGCGCCGCGGTGGCCCGGCTCACCGGCGACCGGCCGCTCGGGCTGCTGGGCGCGCTGGCGGTGCCGGTCGGTCAGCTGGCCCTCGTCACCTGCGTGCTGGCGGCGGTCTTCGTGCCCGACACCGCGCTGGCCGGCCTGGTCCCCACGCCGGCGACGCTGACCCGGCTCGGGGAGGTCTTCACCGCCGGCACGGCCGAGATCCGCGAGCAGGCCACCCCCGCCCTGCCGCTGACCGGCCTGCTCGCGCTCACCACCCTCTTCGTGGGGCTCGTCGCCGTCGTCGTCGACCTGCTGGCGGTCACCGGCCGGCAGGCGGCGGTCGCGGGTGCGGCCCTGCTCCCCCTCGTGTGCGTGCCCGTGGCCACGGTGACCGGCGGCATCGGGCTGGTCGCGCTGGTCGGGCCGGCGGCCGGGTTCGCCGTCCTGCTGTGGGCCGACCAGCGCCGGATGCTGCAGGGCTCCGCGGGCGGCGCGGGGACGGCCGTGCGCATCGGCGTGGTCGCGGTGGCGGCCGGGGCCGTCGTCGGCACCGCGGTGCCCACCCTGCCCGAGGGCTCGTTCGCCACCGGGCTGGGCGGTGGGACGGGGTCGGCCACGGGCACCTCGCTCGACCCGGCGGCGGAGCTGCGCGGGCAGCTGACCCTGCCCGAGCCCGTCCCGCTGCTCCGCCTGGGCAGCTCGGTCGAGGACCCCGGCTACCTGCGCGCCGTCGCGCTCGACGAGTACGAGCCGGCGACGGGGTGGTCGCTGAGCAACCTCGACGGCGAGACCTCGGTGGCCGACGACGGCTTCCTGGCGCCGCTGCCCGACGGCCAGCCGACGCGGCAGGTGTCCGCCGAGGTCCAGGTCCTGGAGCACGACGACCGGTTCCTCCCGGTGCCGACCTCCCCGCTGTCGATCCGCGTGGCCGGCGAGGAGGCCGCCTGGCGCTTCGACGACGCGACCGGAACGGTGTTCGGCCGCGACGTCACCAGCGCCGGGCTGGCCTACCGGGTGACCGCGGTGGAGCCGCGCCCCTCCGAGGAGCTCCTCTCCGGCGCCCTCCCCCTGCCGGCGGACGACCCGGTGCAGGAGCGCTTCGGCGTGCTGCCCCAGCTCGACCCCGCCATCGCCGAGCTCACCGCCGGGCTGACCGCCGGCGCGTCGACGCCCTACGAGCAGGTGCTGCGCATCCAGCGCTACCTCACCGACCGAGCCAACGGGTTCGTCTACAGCCTCTCCACCGCTCCCGGCACGAGCGGCGACGACCTGGTGGACTTCCTGCGGCTCAAGCGCGGCTACTGCGAGCAGTACGCCGGCGCCATGGCCGTGCTGGTCCGGCAGACCGGTCTCCCCGCCCGGGTCGCGCTGGGGTACACGCCGGGCGAGGTCCAGCCCGACGGGACCCGGCTGGTCACCAGCGACGACGCGCACGCCTGGGTGGAGGTGTACTTCCAGGGGGTGGGCTGGGTGCCCTTCGACCCCACGCCGCTGGCCGCCGACCGCCAGGTCGAGCTCCCCTGGTCGCCGCGGACCACGGCCGAGGAACGGGTCGACGCCGCACCCGCCGTCCCCGCGGCGCCGACGACCCCGCCGCCGGCGCTCCCCCGGACGGACCGGCTGCCGGGGGCGGTGCCCCAGGCCACCCCGGCGGCGGGGACCGCGACCGACCGGGGCCCGCTGCTGGTCGGCGCCGGGCTGCTGGCGCTCGGCGGGGCCGCGGTGGCCGCGCCGGCCGTGGTGCGCACGCTGCAGCGCCGCCGCCGGCTGGCGGGGGACGCCGCCACCGGCTCCTGGGCGGAGTTGTGCGCCACCGCCACGGACCTCGGCGTGCACCTGCAGCCGTCGTGGACACCGCGCCGGGTGGCCGAGGCCCTCGTGCGGGCGGTCAGCCGTGGGCCGGGTGGCCCGGCGGCGGAGTCGTCGATGGCGGCGGTGCGCCGGCTGGCGCAGGCGGAGGAGGCGGCCAGCTACGGGCGTCCGGGCAGCGCACCGCCGCCCGCGGAGCTGCGGACGGCGCTGCGGACGGCCCGCCGGGGGCTCCTCGCGTCCCGCCCCCGGACGGCGCGGCTGCGCGCGCTCCTGTGGCCGGCCTCGCTCGTCGCCGGCACGCGGGCGCGGGTCGCACGGTGGACCCGGGACAGGTTCGACCGTGCCGGGCGGAGGGCGGCCGGCGGGTCGGTGCGCGAGGGCTCCTGGTCCTAGCGGCGCCGGGACCCAGGGCCTCTGCCCTGGCCGCCCGGGACGCGCCCGGCCGCCGTCCGGGCGGGACGGCGGCCGGGCGGGTGCGTGGGGCTACTGGTCGTAGCGGCGGCGGAAACGTTCCTCGAGCCGGTTCTTCATCGGCTGCTTGCCCTTCCGGCCGCCGCGGCCGGCCGCGGTCGAGCCGCGCGACCCGGCGGGACCGGTGGCCTCGACGGCACCGGTGGCCGCGCGGTAGTGCAGCACCCCGAGGGCGGCACCACCGAAGGCCACCAGGAACCCGAGGACCCCCAGCGGAACGGATTCGGCGACGGCGCCGGCCACCAGGACGGCGAGGCCGACCAGGACCAGCAACCCGCCGAGTTGCAGTCTGCGGCGAGCCTTCTGACGGCGATCGCCGGTGCGGACCGAGGATGCGAACTTCGGATCGTCATCGACGAGGGCGCGCTCGATCTGCTCCAGCAGACGCTGCTCGTGCTCGGAGAGCGGCACGTCGACCTCCAAATGGGCGGAGCCAGTTCCGTCGGAGGCTCCCGCCGACGGTGTCTTCGAGGATACGAGCCGATTGCACGCGGCGAAAGGCGACGCCACGGCGAGCCGCCGAGCGCGTCGGCCGATCACTCCTCCGGGTGCGTCCCCCGGCGCGTCCGGGCAGGTCAACGACCCGGCCGCCCGACCCTGCCCGAGGAACCCAGGAGCGTGGCCGGGCGCACCGCGCCGGCACCGAAACGCCGGGCGGCGCGGTCGGCGGCCAGCTCCGCCTCCCGGCGACCGTGCTCGCGGGCCCCCAGTTCGAGCTGCCGGGGGGCCGAACCGGCCTCGACGAGGCGTTCGGCCCGGACGCCGACCAGCCGGATGCGGGTCCGGTCCAGCCCCAGGGCGTCGTAGAGCGCGCGGGCCGTGTCGTAGAGCTCCTGCCCCACGTCGGTGGGCGCTCCGAGGGTGCGGCTGCGGGTGATCGTGGTGAAGTCGGCGAAGCGGACCTTGATGCTCACCGTGCGGGCCAGGCAGCCGATCGAGCGCAGCCGGCCGGCCGTCCGCTCCGCCAGGCGCAGCAGCTCCCGGTGGACCACGCGCGGGTCGTCGACGTCGGTGGCGAAGGTCTCCTCCGCGCCGGTGGAGCGCTCGGGCTCGTCGGGGACGACCCGCCGGGGGTCGCGGCCCCAGGAGAGCTCGTGCAGGTGGGTGCCCGCCGCCACCCCCAGTGCCCGCTGGAGCGTCTTCGCCGGCACGTGGGCCAGGTCGCCCACGGTGCGCAGCCCCAGCCGCAGGAGGGTCTCCTCCGTCTTCGGCCCCACCCCCCACAGCGCACCGACCGGCAGCGGGTGGAGGAAGCCCATGACCTCCGGCGGCCGGACGACGAGCAGCCCGTCGGGTTTGGCGTGCGTGGAGGCCAGCTTCGCCACGAACTTGGTGCCGGCCACGCCGACCGAGCAGGTGATGCCCTGCTCGTCGAAGACCCGGGCCCGGAGGTACTCGCCGATCTCCGCGGCGTCGCCCAGCCGGCGGCCGGCGCCGGAGACGTCGAGGAACGCCTCGTCCATGCTCAGCGGCTCGACCAGCGGGGTGACCGACCGGAACAGCGCCATGACCGCCCGGGACACCTCGGCGTAGAGCGCCATGTCCCCCGGCAGGACCGTCGCCGTCGGGCACAGCCGCAGCGCTCGCGCGGTGGGCATGGCCGCGTGCACGCCGTACCTGCGGGCCTCGTAGGTGGCCGAGGTGACCACGCCGCGGTTGCCGGCGCCACCGACGATGACCGGGGTGCCGGCGAGCTCCGGCCGGCGGCGCACCTCGACGCTGGCGAAGAAGGCGTCCATGTCGACGTGCAGCACGGTGCAGCCCGCCGCACGACCGCCACCCCGCCCCACGCCGTCCCCTTCCGCACGTCGACCCCGGATCGAACACCTGTTCGATCCGGGGTCGACGATAGCGGTGCGGGTGGGCGTCAGCCGGCCGCGACCCGCTGGCGCTCGGCGTCCTTGCGGCTCGGCCACATCTTGGCGCCCAGCACGCCGCCCAGCGCGGAGGCCGCGATCCCGAGCCCCAGGCCCAGCACCGCCCAGCTGGCGGCCGACGTGGCCACGTCCGTCGCCTGGCCGGCCGCGACGTCGGGCAGGTTCGCCTGCTGGATGTTGGTCACGTCGGTCACGACGCCGGCCAGCGAGCCCAGCAGGGCGCCGCCACCGAAGAGGGTCAGGAAGACGATGGCGACCACCGTCAGCGCCCAGACCAGGATGCCGTGCAGCAGCCCGTCGCTGAGGCCGCGCCAGATCGCGCTGGCGCCGGCGGTGAGCCCGCCGAGGAACAGGGCGATCAGCCCGTTGACCCCGCTGATCCAGTCGGCGTTGTTACCGGTCGCCCCGGGGCCGATGTCCCACCAGCCCAGGGCCAGCGTGGCCAGTTGCAGCAGCAGGAACGTCGGGACGGCGACGATCAGGCCGGCCCACACCGGGCCCCACCGGACCCGGTCGCGCCGGGGCGGCGCGGAGACGGCGGGACCCGTCACCGGCGCCGTCGCGGTCGCCCCCTCGGCCGGCCGGTCGACCGCCTCCTGGCGGATGACGTTGTCCTCGAACGTGGTGTCGGTTCGCGTACGACTCTCGGTCACGAGCTCACTCCTCCGGTCGTCGTGCAGTTCACGGTGCAGGCGCGGTGTGCTCCACGCCGACCTCCTGGGGATGCCCGCCGGCGGCCCGGGCGCCCACCTGCACCGCGAAGCCGTGACCGGATCGTCACATTCGGGGTCGGGGGCCGGCGTCCGGGCGCCCGCCCCCCGTGGTCCCGGGGCGGAACCGCTGGTGGGAGCGCAGGTGTCAGGGCAGCACGCGGGAGGTACTGCACCGACCGGGGCCGCCGCACGGCGGTCCGGACGCACGAGAGCGGAGGAGCCCATGGCGCTCGACGACGAGATGACCAGCACGGACGGCGGGGCCGACGGTGGCGCCGACGGCGGCGCCGACGGCGGCGCCGACGGCGGTGCGCACGGCCCGGCCGACAGCGGCGCGGGCACGGCCGACCACGGCGCCTCCGGCGCCCCGGGCGGCCACGACGGCGGGGCCGACGGCGGTGCGGACAGCGGTGCCGACGGTGGCGCGGACGGTGGCGCGGACGGCGGTGCCGACGGCGGCGCCGACGGTGGCGCGGACGGTTCGGCCTGACCGAGAACCCGACCGCGCAGGGCCGGGCGGAGCCGCAGCTCCGCCCGGCCCTGCGGCGGTGCACGGACATGGCACCCGAGCGGTTCGCGCGGGAGCACTGGGCGCGGCACCCGCTCCTGACCCGCGCCGAGGACACCGGCAACTCCTTCACCGACCTGCTCGACCTGCCCGCCGTCGACGAGCTGCTCTCCCGGCGAGGTCTGCGCACGCCCTTCCTGCGGATCGCCAAGGACGGCGCCGTCGTCGACCCCAAGCGGTTCACCACCTCGGGCGGGGCGGGCGCCGAGATCGCCGACCAGGTCTCCTCCGACGCGGTGCTGCGCCTGTTCGCCGACGGGAGCACCGTCGTCCTGCAGGGGCTGCACCGGCTCTGGCCGCCGCTGATCGCCTTCGCCGACCAGCTGGCCGCCGACCTCGGCCACCCCACGCAGGTCAACGCCTACATCACCCCGCCGTCCTCGCAGGGCTTCAGCCCGCACTACGACGTCCACGACGTCTTCGTGCTGCAGGTGGCCGGCGAGAAGCACTGGACCATCCACGAGCCCGTGCTGCCCGACCCCCTGCGCACCCAGCCGTGGAGCGACCGCGCGGCCGAGGTGGCCGCCGCCGCGGAGCGCGCCCCGGTGATCGACGCGGTGCTGCGCCCCGGAGACGCCCTCTACCTGCCGCGCGGGTTCCTGCACTCGGCCAAGGCCCTGGGCGAGATCAGCGCGCACCTGACCGTCGGCATCCACTCCGTGACCCGCTGGGCGGCCGCCGAGTCCGTGCTGGACCTGGTGCGCGAGCTGGCGGCCGAAGACCGCGCACTGCGCACCTCCCTCCCCCTGGGCGTGGAGCTGTCCGACCCCGACACGATCGCCGAGGACGTCACCGCGGTGGTCGACGGGCTCCGGGAGTGGCTCGGCCGGGTGGACCCCGGCGAGGTCGCCGACCGCCTGCGCAGCCGGACGTGGGCCCAGGTGCGGCCCGAGCCGGTCGCGCCGCTGGCGCAGTCCGCGGCCGCCGCGTCCCTGGGCCCCGGGACGGTGCTGCGGCTTCGCCGGCACCTGCGCTGCGTGCTGCGCGACGCCGACGAGGGCCGGGTGGCCCTCGTGGCCGGGCGGCGCACGCACTCCTTCCCGGGCGAGGTGCGCCCGGCGCTGACCGAGCTGCTGGCCGCCGGCGAGCTGAAGGTCGGCGACCTGCCGGGCCTCGACCCGGAGGACCGCCTCACGCTGGCCCGCCGGCTGGTGACCGAGTCGATCGCCACCGTGCCCGACGCCGGGGTGCCCGGGTGACCCGGTGGGGGGCGTGACCGCAGCCGGCCCGGCGGGTAACGACGACTTCTGCCGCACCGACGTCCCCGCCCGCCCGCTGGGCCGCCTGGACGCGGGCCGCTGCTCGGTGCAGGCGCTCGCGCGCGGCGACTCCGGGGTCGCGACGGCCGCCCCGGTGTCCCGCTGGCTGCTGATCGAGCAGCCGGGCCCGTGGGGGCGCCAGGCGCTGCTGCAGTCGCGGTTCGACGCGCGGGTGGCCCGCCTGCTCAGCGAGCGCGCGCAGCGCGAGGGCGTCCGCGTCCTGCTGGTCCGCCGGCCCGGGGACCGGCTGGCCGACTCCGGGCGGCGCTGGGCCTACGCCGACGGCCGGATCGGCCAGGAGGGGCTGTGGTGGTCGGTGCGCTCGGCGGACTCCGACCTGCTCACCGCCCCGTGGGACGGATCGGTCGGCGAGCCGGCGCCCGGGCCGACGTACCTGGTGTGCACGCACGGCGGCCACGACGCCTGCTGCGCGCTGCGCGGCCGGCCGCTGGCCCGCGCGCTGCCCTCCCCGGGCCCGATCGACGTGTGGGAGTGCAGCCACCTCGGGGGCGACCGCTTCGCGGCGAACATGCTGGTGCTCCCCCACGGCTTCTACTACGGCCAGGTGCCCGGCGACGGCGGCCTCGTCGTCGCCGCTCACGGCCGGCACGAGGTCGCGCTGCCGTGGCTGCGCGGCCGGGCGGGGCTGGCCGCGCCGGTGCAGGCCGCCCAGCACTACGCGCGGGAGGAGCTCGGCGCGCTCGGCGTCGACGACCTGCACCCGGTCCGCGTCGTCCCCCGGGATGCGGCCGACGCGGGCGCGGAGCGGTGGGAGGTCACGCTGGGCCGCGCGGCGGGCACCGTCGTCGTCACCGTGGAGAGCCGGCCCTCAGCGGAGGCGGTCCACCTGACCTGCCAGGCCACCTCGGCGGGCCGGGTGCGCACCTGGCACCACCTGGCGCTGTCGCCGGGCTGATCGGGCCGGTCAGGACAGGGCGCGCCCCCGGGCGACGAGCAGCGGGATCGCCAGCTCCGTCGCGGTGAGCGACCCGTGGTAGGCGGCCAGCCGGCTCGGCCCCGGCTCCAGGCGGGGGGTGACCAGCGCCCAGCTGCCGCGGGCCAGGGCCACGACATCGCCGATGCGGGCGGAGAGCGGCTCCTCCACCGGCCCGAAGACGCCGCTGGCGATCGCCTCCTCCCGCCCCACGACCCACGCCCGGTCGCCGAGCACGCCCCGCCACCGGGCCAGCACGTCGGCCTCCGCCCCGGGCTCGGTGTGCACGTAGCGGGCGCGCGGCTCCCCGGCGAGCAACCGCACCCCGTCGGCGAGGTCCGGCTCGTCGTCCAGGTCCAAGCGGGTGGCGGCGGGCACGTCGAGCATCCCGTGGTCGGCCGTGACCAGCAGCGCGGCGTCGTCGGGCAGGCCGTCCAGCACCTGCTCGACGACCCGGTCGACCAGGGCCAGTTGCGCGCGCCAGCTCGGTGAATCGACGCCCCGGACGTGCCCGGTGAGGTCCAGCTCGGCCATGTAGCCGTACGCCAGCGCCCGGGGTCCCGCGTCCAGCGCCGAGCGCATGAGCGCGGTGAGGTCGCCGGGGCCGACGGCGCCGGTGTAGCGGGCGCCCCGGTAGGCGGCCACGGTGAGCCCCGAGCCCGCGTAGGCCCACGGGCCGACGGCGGTGACCGCGACCCCGTCGGCGGCGACCCGCTCGAAGACGGTGGGCTGGGCCTGCCAGTCGGCCGGGTCCGGGTCGTCGCTCCACTGGGTGTGGTTGAGGGTGCGCCCCTGCCCCGGCACCTCGGTGACGAAGCCCAGGATGCCGTGGCTGCCCGGCGGCAGGCCGGTGCCGATGGTGGCGAGGCTGACCGGGGTGGTGCTGGGGCAGGGCGCCTGGAGGGTGCCGGCCGGGCTGGCGAGCGCGGCCAGGGTGGGGGCGATGTCGGCGTGGGCCCGGACCAGGTCGGCGCCGAGACCGTCCACCAGCAGGACCGCCACACGGCGCGCGCCGTGCAGGGCCCCGGCCAGGCCCAGGGGGTCGACGGGGAGGTCGCCGCGGGGCACGGGGCTGCCCAGGGCCGCCGCGACGCCGGGCAGCACGTCGGCCAGGGTGGCGACGCCGTAGGCGGGCCGGTGCAGGTCGGGCGGCAGGGCGCCGTCGACCCCGCCGGTCACGCGCGGGTCGCCAGCAGGTGGAGGCCCGCGGCCACCTCGCGGTAGGGCGAGGTGTCGGCGAGCGCGAGCTCGAGGTCCCGGACCGCGGCGGGGTCGGCGCCGGACGCGGTATCCAGCAGGTCGGCGACGACGGAGACCCCGCGCCAGGTACCCGGCGTCAGCCCGGCGCCGGCGACCAGCGCGAGCAGGTCCTCGGGGGTGAACCGGCGGCGGACCGGCCGACCCGGCGCCGCGCCCTGGTCGCGGAGGTGCGCGAGGGCCTCCGCGGGGTGGCCGGCGAGGGCGCGGGCGAGCACGGAGCCGGCCCGGTTGGCGACGGCGAGGCTCACCCACCCCGCGCTGCGCAGGGCCCCGGCGATCTCGGCCAGGGTGACCGCGGGGTCGTCGACGACCTCGAGGACGGAGTGGCAGAGGGCGAGGTCGTACCCGCCGTCGTCCGCGAGGACCTCGTGCAGCAGGTCGCCGTCGCCCTGGACCCCGCGGACCCGGTCGCCCACCCCGGCGGTCTGGGCACGCCGGCCCAGGGTGGCCAGGGCGTCGGCACTGGGGTCGACGACGGTGACAATGTGGCCCAGGCGGGCCAGGGGGACGGCGAACATCCCGCTGCCGCCGCCGACGTCCAGCACGCGGAGCGCGTTCCCGGCGCCGACCAGCGGGTCGAGCGCGGCCCACACGGCAGCGGTCCGGACGGGCAGCTGCTCCGCGGTCGGCGAGGCGGGAACGGTCGGCACCCACCGGAGCCTAGCGGCGGACCGCGGCGCCCACCGCTTCCCCGCCGGTGGGCGCCGCGCCGTCGTCCCTGGGCACCGGGCTATGCGTCGGGCTATGCGTCGACCTGGGCGTCCACCGCGTCGGCGGCCCGACGGATCTCGGCGAGGTCGATGCGGCGCATCTGCAGCATCGCCTGCGTCGCGCGCTGGGCACGCGCCGGATCGGGGTCGTTGAGCAGGGCCATCAGCTCCTCGGGGACGACCTGCCAGGAGACGCCGAAGCGGTCCTTGAGCCAGCCGCACATGCTCTCCTCGCCGCCGTCGGTGAGCCGGTCCCAGTAGTGGTCGGCCTCCTCCTGGTCGGCGCACATGATCTGGAAGGAGACCGCCTCGGTGAACGGGAACTGCGGGCCGCCGTTGAGGGCGGTGTACTCCTGGCCGTCGAGGGTGAAGGTGACGGTCAGGACGTCGCCCTCCTGCATGGGCGGCGGCATGCCCGGTCCGTACCGGGTCACCTGGCCGATGCGGGAGTTCGGGAAGACCGAGGTGTAGAGCGTCGCCGCCTCCTCGGCCTGGCCGTCGAACCACAGGCACGGGATCTGCTTGGGCATGGTCGGTCCTCTCCTGCGCACGCCGGCCGGGTGCCGGTGTCGGTGGTTGGACCTCCGGCGTCGCCCGGACTCATCGGTCGGCGGTCGACCGGCGCCGGTCGTTTACCGGCCGGGAGCCCGGGGGCAGACCTGTCCGGTCAGTACCACCGACGACCGAGGAGTTGCCATGACCCGCGCCACCCGTCCACGTCTGCTCCGCCGGACCGCGGCCGCGTTCGCCATCACCGCCGCCTCCCTCACGACGGTCGCCTGCGGTGACGACGTGGTGGACGACGGCGTCGAGCAGAACATCGAGCAGGGTGTCGACGAGGTCGAGCAGGAGGTCGACGAGGCCACCGAGCCCGAGAGCGGCAACGGCTGAGCCCGGGCGCTGCCCCCGGCCGGCGAGCGGCTGGGGGCGGCGGGTTCTTCTTCAGTGGCCCGAACTGCCCGGGCTGGAGTGCCAGAGCTTCCGCGGCGGTCCGGCCGCGGCGCGGCGGGCCGCGCCCTTCGTCTCCTCGCCGGCCGGCTTGATGTCGGCGTAGGGCGACATGCGGAAGCCGGTCGGGTGGACCAGGACCGGGCGCACGACCACCGGTCGGGAGCCGTGTGAGGCGGCCGCCCCGGCGATCGACTGCTCGGTGTACTCCCCCGGCGCAGTCATCAGGTCGCGGACACCGTCGAGCCCGTCGGCCTCCCACGCCTCGTGCAGCGCCGGCAGCTCCCACGCCCCGGTGGCCCGCAGCGACACCCCGCGCGGCCCGGTCCGGCGCAGGACCCCGCGGATGACCAGCAGCCACGAGTGGAAGACCGTGGCTGCGTAGGGACCCTGCGCGTCCTCGAAGAAGGTCGAGTCGGTGCAGCCGGTGCCGTCGTCGAGGGTCACGAACACCACGCGGCGTCCGGACCGGATCGGCGGGGTCTGGGTGGCCACCTTGACGCCGGCCACCAGCACCTCGCTGCCGCTGCGGCAGCCGAGGAGCTCCCCGGCCGGCACCGCGCCGACCGCCGACAGGAACGGCCGGTAGAAGTCGACGACGTGCCGGCTGGCGTCCAGCCCGAGCACCTCCAGCTCCGCCCGCACCAGCTCGGCGTCGGTGAACTCGGGCAGCCCGCTGCCCTCGGCCCACTCCGGGCCGGCCGGCTCCCCGGTGGACTCCTCCTCGGGCAGCCCCATCCCCATGAGGTCCAGGCTCAGCTGCCCGTCGGAGGTCGCCCGCGCGCCGCTGCGGCTCCACCGGTCGAGCTCGCTGATCTGCAGCAGCAGGTCGCGCCGGGTCACCTGTCGTCGCCGGCGGGTCGGCCGGCCGGCCTCCCGGTCGCGCATCCCGAACCCGTAGAGCGAGTCGAACCCCCCGGCCAGCACCAGCCGCTCCACCACCGGGCGGGACACCGACGCCCGCCCCCAGAAATCCGTCAGTGACCGATAGGGCTGCCCGGCGACCACCCGCGCGACCTCGTCGTCGGAGATGCCCTTCACGTCGGCCAGCGAGAGCCGGATGCCGTACCGCGTGGGGTCGGGCATCGTCGCCGGCATCCACTCCGGGCGACGCCAGCCCTCGACCTCCACCTGAGCTTCGGGGTCGTCGTCGGTCTCGTCGCCGGCGGCACCGGCGTCGAGCCGTTCGACCCGGTAGCTGCCGGTCGAGGCGTTGACGTCGAGCCCGAGCACCCGGATGCCGAAGTTGCGCGCGTCGTCGAGGATCAGCCGCTTCGGGTACATGCCGGGGTCGTGGGTGAGCACGCCGGCCAGGAACGCCGCCGGGTGGTGGGTCTTCAGCCAGGCCGACTGGTAGGTGGGTAGCGCGAACGCCGCCGCGTGCGCCTTGCAGAAGCCGAACGACCCGAAGGCGGCCAGCACCTCCCACACCCGCTCGGCGACCTCCACCGGGTACCCGGCGTCCAGCGCGCGCGGGACGAACCAGGCCCGCACCTCGGGGTGGGCGTCCTTCTCCCCCAGCGCCCGGCGCACCTCGTCGGCCTCGGCCAGCGTGCAACCGGCCATCCGGGCCACCACCTGCAGCACCTGCTCGTGGAAGACCACCACCCCGGCGGTCTCGGCGAGAGCGAACTCCAGGTCGGGGTGGGGGTACTCGGCGTCGCGCCAGCCGTTCCGGGCCATGAGGAACGGGGTGACCATGTCGCTCTTCACCGGCCCGGGCCGGAACAGCGAGATGTCGATGATGATGTCCTCGAACGTCCGGGGGCCGAACTTGCCGACCAGCTCCCGCTGCCCCGGCGACTCGATCTGGAACATGCCGAGCGTGCGGGTGCTGCGGATCAGCTCGAACGTCGTCGGGTCGTCCCGCGGGATCGCGTCGATGTCGACGGTCTCGCCATCGGTCCGCTCGATCTCGTCGAGGGCGTGCGCGATCGCCGACTGCATCCGGATGCCCAGCAGGTCCAGCTTGAGCAGCCCCAGCTCCTCGACGTCGTCCTTGTCGAACTGGCTCATCGGGTAGCCGAGATAGCTGCTCTCCACCGGCGTGCGGTCCAGCAGCGTGGCGTCGGAGAGCAGCACCCCGCACGGGTGCAACGCGATGTGCCGGGGCAGCCCGTCGAGCCGGGACACCAGGTCGAACAGCAGGTCGAGGTCACCGGTGCCGCCGGCCCGGCGCGAGCCGTACCGGCTGGCCCGCAGCTCGGGCAGGTCCCGCAGCGCGGCGTGCACCTGGTTGGCGCGGATGTGCGGGAACGCCTTGGCAACCGCGTCGACCTCCGCCGGCGGCAGGCCGAGCGCCGCACCGACGTCGCGGATGGCGTGGCGCACCCGGTAGGTGTCCATCATCGAGATGCAGCTGACCCGGTCGGCGCCGAAGCGGTCGATGACCGCGTCGTAGACCTCCATCCGCCGGGCGGACTCCACGTCGATGTCGATGTCGGGCAGCTGGTGGCGCAGCGGCGAGAGGAACCGCTCCATCAGCAGCCCGTAGCGCAGCGGGTCGACGTCGGAGATGCCCAGCAGGTAGGTGACCAGGCTGCCGGCGCCCGATCCGCGCGCCGCCGCGCGAACCCTCAAGCTCTTGATGAGGTCGACCACGTCCGCGACGGTCAGGAAGTAGGACGGGTAGCCGAGGGAGTCGATGACCCCGAGCTCCTCCTCGAGCCGCTGCCGCACCCGGGTCGTGGGCGCCATGCCCCGCCGCCCCAGCCCCGCCTCGCACCGGGCGCGCAGCACCTGCGCCGGGCCCATCCCCCGCTCCGCCGGCGTGGTGACGACGTCGAGCTCGGGGTAGCGGACGCTGCCGATGCCCAGGTCGCCGGCGGGGTCGACGGCGCACTGCTCGGCCAGCCGGGCGGTGCGTTCGAGCAGCCGCAGGGCGGCATCCCGGTCGGGGCCGGTGAGGTCCTCGGCGACCTCGGCCATCTCCTTGCCCGACTTCAGGTAGCCCTCGGCCGTGGTGCGGTCGACGTGCCGGGCACCCAGCGGGACCAGCCGCCGGGCGGCGTCCAGGACGTCGGCGGTGGGGGCGTCGAGAGCGTCGACGTACCGGACCGCGTTGCTCAGGACCACCGGCACCTGCTGCTCGGCGGCGAACCGGAGCAGCGCCTGGGCGCGCTGCCGGTCGCCCCGGCCGCGGTGGTGCACCACCTCCAGCGCCAGCCCCGGGCCGAAGACCGCGCGCCAGGCGTCCAGCTGCTCGACGGCCAGGTCGGCCCGCCCCGCGAGCAGGGCCCGGCCGACCGGGGAGCCGGGACCGAGCAGGGGCACCAGCCCGGTGGCGTGCTCGGCGGCGATCGCCAGCGAGCTCACCGGCTCGCCGCGCGTGCCGCGCAGGTGGGTGGCGCTGGTGAGCCGGCACAGCGAGCGCCAGCCGGCGCCGTCGCGCGCGAGGAAGGTGACCCGGGGCAGCCGCGGGTCGACGCTCACCCCACCGCGGGCCGGGGACCGGCGCGGAGGTGTCGCGGTCCGCGGCCGCGGGGACCGGGCCGCGGCGGGGTCCTCCCCCAGCACGTGCGCGAGCGCCGGCGGCACGCTGGTACCCAGCGCCGGCGCCACCGCCAGGTCGACACCGAAGATCGGCCGCACCCCGGCCGACCGGCAGGCCAGCGCGAACTTGACCGCACCGTAGAGCCCGTCCCGGTCGGTCAGGGCCAGGGCCGGCATGCCGTGCTCGGCGGCCCGTGCCACCAGGTCGGCGGGGTGGTTGGCCCCGTACCGCATGGAGTAACCGGAGGCGACGTGCAGGTGGACGAAGGGGTCGCTCACCGCCGGGGCCCGGCGGACCGGGACGGGGTCCGGCCGACCACGTGCGGCCGCGGGTAGCGGGGCGGCTCGGGCAGCGCGTCGACGCCGAGCCCGGCCTCGACCACGGCGAGGAAGCCCCGTACGTCGCGGACCAGGTCGTCGGCCTCCCGCTCGGTGACCGCCCGGGACAGCCCCGCCTCCGCCGCGGCGCGCTTGGCCGCACCGGCGGCGAAGAAGGTGGCCCACTCCCCCAGCTCGGGGGCGACCTCCGCGAGCAGCACCCAGGCGCTGCGCGGGCGCCGGCGACCGCCCTCGGGACGGGTGCGCGCGGCCAGCACCGCGGCGGCGGCCCGGAGCGCCGCCAGGTGCGCGGTGGCATACCGCTCCCGCGGATCGGTGGCCGCGGCCGCCTCCGCCAGGCCGCGGTGCGCCTGGTCGAGCAGGCCCGCAGCCGCGGCGGGCAGCGCGGGCGGCAGCGGCAGCTGACCGGCCGGCACGGCTCGTGCGGCGCCCATCAGTCGTGCACCCGGACGAGCCACCAGTGGTTGCCGACGGCGTCCCACGTCAGGTCGTAGACGCCGGCGAAGCTCATGCGGGACCGCCCGGCCCGCACCGCCTCCACCCGCCAGACCTCGCGGGGGGCGACCAGGTCGTCCGACGCGCCACCCACCTCGGCGTCCCGGAGCCACCACGGCGCGGTCTCCACCCAGGAGTCGAGCAGTTCTCCCACGACGTACCGGGACTGCCCGCGCCAGAACTGCACCGGGCCCAGCGGGCCACGTTCGACCTGCACCTCTTCGCCGGCCCGACCGACGACCTCACCGAGCACCCGACTCATGACAGCCTCCCCACGCCTCGCCCCGCGCGCACGCCCGCCACCCCACCGGCGGGGAAGAGAGCCGGTAAGGACGGACCGATCACGTCGTTCGAACAAGTGTTCGAACAAGTCCAGTAGACCGGAGCGCTCCCGCGTCGTCAAGCCGGGCCGCGGCGTGTTGTGGACAGCTGGCCGCGCTCGTCGAAGTCACGCCGCCCACCCCCGCCCCAGCCCGCACCAGGCGAATCCGCCTCCGCCCACGACTCCGGCGAAGCCCCCGACAGTCCCCGAGCGTCCACCTGCCACTCCGGTCCGCCGGGCGACGCGCCGGGCACCGGCTGACCTCACGCGCGGAGCGGATCCGGGGGCGCGAGGTCGTCGAGCCAGGGCGGCTCCGGCTCAGGGTCGTGGTACCAGCCGGGCGGACGGGTGGTCCGGGAGACACCCGACGGGGTGCGGACGACGAGCCGGCCGTCGGGGAGCAGGGTGAACGACCAGCCGCGGGCGAAGGTCTTGATCCGGTGGTGCCGCCGGCACAGGCAGCACAGGTTCCAGCAGTCGGTGGGGCCCCCGTCGGCGACGGCCTGACCGTGGTCGATGTCGCAGCGGCCGGCGCGACGGCGGCAGCCGGGCATGCGGCAGTGCCGGTCGCGCACGGTGACGAGCCGTTCCTGGGCAGCGGTGGGCCGGTACCCGAGGGTCGGAGGAGGGGGCCGCAGGTCTGGCCCGTCGGGCTGCCCGGGCGGGTGGGCGCCCCGCGAGGCCTTCCCGCGCCGCACCCGACGGCCCCGGCCGGCGGCGCGACGGGGCTCGGCGCGGGTGGCCACCGCGACGGTCTCACCGGTCGCCGCGTCGTCGATGGCGACGTGCACCGACCCGCCGGCCGGTGCGTCGTGCCGGAGCGAGGGCAGCGCGGCGTGGACGTGCAGGTGCGCGGTCACCGGCGGGCGACTGGTGTCCCACGGCCTCGGGATCAGGTCCAGCGCCGCCGTCGAGCGCAGCACGCCCATCGGCCGGTCGTCCCCGTCTGCGCGCATCCACCGCGCGTACTGGTCGACCGCATCGCGGGCCACGTGCACCGCCGGCAGCGGGCCCTCGATGACCAGCCGGCCGAGGTCGTCGGCGGTGCGCTGGACGTGCACGTCGGCCTTGCGCTCGGTTTCCCTGCGACGGCGTTCCCTGGCCGCGGCGTCCACCCGGTAGAGGTGGTAGCGGGTCCGGTCGCCCAGCCGGGAGGGCGGGCGGTCCGCAGCTCCCGGGAGCACCCGCGCCTGCACCGCGGCGGCCACGGCGTCGGAGGCGTCGCCGAGCAGGTCGAGCAGGATCCGCGCCTTGCGGATCGTCAGCCGCCCGGCGAACAGCTCCGCCCACGTGGCGGCGAGCTTGGTGATGAGCAGGATCGACTCGACGGCCAGGCGGCCGGCCTCGACCTCGGAGCAGTTGCGGATCGTCGCCAGCTCGGAGACGAAGTCGTCGGAGACATCGGCCAGCGCAGCCGGACGCGCCGCCCGGGAGTCCGGCCCCGGCCCGCCGCGAGGGCCGTAGTCGGCATCCCGCTCCGCCGAGCGCCGGCGCGCCAGCTCCGCGATGGCGGCCGCCTGCCGGGCGTACTCCCGGGCCATGTGGGCGTCGGCCGACCAGATGTCGCACACCAAGCTCGAACTTCTCCGGGGCCGGCGGCACCACCTCGCCGGGGAGCAACGGCATCGGCACGCCGTCGCCGGCCGGCTGTGCGCCCTCGTCGTCCTCCACACGGTAGGCAGGAGGTACGACATCGCTGGTCAGGCGCCCAGAGGGATGCAGGGATCGGCCGGTTCGACGGCTGCACCGCGGCGGCCCGCACCGCCGGGGGCGCGCGCCCTCGGGCGGTGGCAGGATCGACGCATGAGCCCACCCCCGCACCCCCGGGTGGCCGCCGTCGCCCGTGCCCTCGCCGCGGCCGGCGCCGAGGGTGAGGTCCGCATCCTCCCCGCGGAGGTCCGCACCGCGGCCGCCGCCGCCCAGGTGCTCGGCGTGCCGGTCGGCGCGATCGTCAACAGCCTGGTCTTCCTCGCCGACGGTTCGCCCCTGCTGGTCCTCACCAGCGGCGCCCACCGCGTCGACGTCATCCAGGTCGCGGGGCTGCTCGGCATCGGCTCCCTGGTCCCCGCCCCCGCCGACGTCGTCCGCGAGCACACCGGCCAGCCCATCGGCGGGGTGGCCCCCGTGGGGCACCCCGCCCCCCTCGGCACCCTGGTCGACGTGGAGCTCGCCCGGTACGACCGGCTGTGGGCCGCGGCCGGGCACCCGGCGGCGGTCTTCCCCACCACCTACGACGAGCTGCTGCGCATCACCGCAGGCACCGCGGCCGAGGTCGGCGGCGGGCCGCTGGACGGGACCGCCACCACCCTCGGGGGCACCCCCCTCCCGGACGCCCAGCGCCCGGACGCCGAAGGGGCGACCGCCCAGTGACGGGGACGCGCAACGCCACCCGCATCCTCGAGCTCCCGGCCCCGTGGATGCGTGAGCACATGCACGAGGTGCTGGCGATCTACGGCCTGGCCATGGGCTACGACTCGGGCATCGTCGCCGGCCGGTACGGCTACGCCGTCCAGCACACCGAGCGCCCCGGGTTCCGCGCGGTGGGCGCCTTCGCCCGCACCCCCGAGGGCGAGCGGCTGGTCGGGTTCGGCTACGGCTACCTCATCGCCCCCGGGCAGTGGTGGCACGACCAGGTGCGGGCCGCGCTCGACCGGCGGACGGCGAAGAAGTGGCTGCCCGGCGCCTTCGAGGTGTGCGAGCTGCACGTGCACCCCGACGCGCAGAGCCAGGGCCTCGGCCGGCAGCTGCTGCACGCCCTGGTGGAGGGGCTGCCGCACCCGGTGGCGCTGCTCTCCACGCCGGACGCCGACACCAAGGCGTTCCGGCTCTACCGCGCCGACGGGTTCGTCGACCTCGCCCGCGGCTACCACTTCCCGGGCGACTCGAGGCCCTTCGCGATCCTCGGCGCGCGGCTCCCGCTGCATCCACCCGGCCCCTCCGCGACGAACTCCCGGGCGTGACCGCCTCCCCCGGTGCCGTGGACGTCGTCGTCGTGGGCTCCGGCCACAACGGCCTCGTGGCCGCCTGCTACCTCGCCCGCGAAGGCCTCTCCGTGGAGGTCCTCGAGTCCGACGAGGTCCTCGGCGGGGCGGTCTCCACCGTGGAGCGCTGGCCCGGGGTGCGCGTGGACCGCGGGTCCAGCGCGCACGTCATCGTCCGGCACAGCGGCATCGTCGAGGAGCTCGCGCTGGCCGAGCACGGCCTCCGCTACATCGACTGCGACCCGTGGGGCTTCGCGCCCGCGCCCTCCCCCGGCGACCCGGGCCCGGACGGCCGGCCGCTGGTCCTCTCCGTCGACCTGGACGCCACCTGCGCCTCGATCGAGGCCGCCTGCGGTCCGGACGACGCCGCCGCCTACCGCCGCTTCGTCGAGGTGTGGGGGCCGCGCAGCCGCGCCGTCGTCGCCTCGTTCGGCCGGGCGCCGTCGGCCGGCGGCCTGCTCCGCTCGTTCTGGCCGCTGGGCGCGCCGGCGGAGGGGCGTCCGCGCACCCCGGGCGGCGAGCTGGCCGTCGACTTCCTGGGCTCCGGCGACGCGCTGCTGGACAAGTGGTTCACCAGCGAGCGGCTCAAGGCGGCGCTGGCGTGGTTCGGCGCGCAGTCCGGCCCGCCGATGTCCGAGCCGGGCACCGCGGCGATGGTCGGCTGGGTGGCGCTGCTGCACGACGTCCCGCCCGGCCACCCGGTGGGCGGCTCGGGTGGGCTGACGCAGGCGCTGCGCCGCCGGCTGGAGTCCGACGGCGGCCGGGTGGTGCTCGGCGACGGCGCCGCGCGGTTGCTCGTGGAGGACGGCCGCGTCGCCGGCGTGGAGACCCGGTCCGGCCGGGTCGTGCGGGCGTCCTCGGTGGTCGCCGCCTGCCACATCGGCGTGACGCGCCAACTCGCCGGGGACGCCGCGCCCCCGGTGCTCGCCGAGGCCGCGCCGCCGGTCGGCAACGGCTTCGGCCTGGTCGTGCGGGCGCTGACCGACGCCCCGCCGTCCTACCCCGGGGCCGGGCCGGAGGCGCTGCGGGGCCTCCAGCTGCTCTGCACCGACCGCGCCCGGCTGGCCGCGGCGCACGGTGACTGGGGCGCCGGCCGGGTGCCCCGCGAGCCGGTGCCGCTGGCGATGTCGTTCTCCGCCAGCGACGCCACGCTGGCCCCGCCGGGGCAGCACGTCGTCACCATCTGGGGCCAGTGGTACCCGTACGCGCTGGCCGGCGGCGCCGACTGGGACGCCCTCGCCGACGCCGAGGCCCGGCGGCTGGTGGACGCCGTCGACCGCTACGCCCCCGGGTTCGCCGGGTCCGTGCGCGAGATGTACGTGCAGACGCCCCTGGCCCTCGAGCGGGAGCTGTCCCTGCCCCGTGGCAACGTCATGCACGTGGAGATGGGCCTGGCCAGCATGTTCGCCCTCCGCCCGACCCCGGGCCTCTCGGGCTACCGGGTGCCGGGCCTGCCCGGGCTCTACCTGGCCGGCGCCTCCACCCACCCCGGCGGCGGAGTCTCCGGCAACTCCGGCCGGACGGCGGCGCGCACGGTGCTCGCCGACCGTGGCGCCCTGCCCCGCGCGCGGGCGGTGGCCGGCCGGGTGCTGGGCCGGGTGCGCGCCGGGAGGCGGCAGCCGTGACGACCACCGCACCGGCGCCCGCACCCGCCGCCGTCCGCGTCGTGCCCTGGGCCGTGACCGCGGCGCTGGTCGCCACGGCGATCGCCTACCCGCTCGCCTCGGGCTCGTTCCGGGACGCCGTCTCCTGGGCCATCGTGCTGCTGGGCTCGGCGCTGTCGGTCGCGCACGCGGGCCTCAGCCGCGGCGCCCGCACCGGCGTGGGTGTGCTGGTGCTGGTCGCGGTGGTGTCGATCGCCTTCGAGTCGGTGGGGGTGGCCACCGGCTTCCCCTACGGCACCTACTCCTACAGCGACGTCCTCGGCCCGACGCTGCTCGGCGTGCCGTTCCTCGTGCCGCTGGCCTGGCTGATGATGGCCTGGCCCAGCTGGCTGCTCGGGGAGCTGCTGGCCCGCCCGGTGCGCGCGTCCCGCCGCCGGGTGGCGCGCATCGCCTGGGCGGCGGCGGTCTTCGCGGCGTGGGACGTCGTCCTGGACCCGCAGCTGGTGCAGGCCGGCTACTGGACCTGGGCCCACCCCTCCCCCGGCCTGCCGGGCATCGACACCGTGCCGCTGACCAACCTCGCCGGCTGGCTGCTGGCCGGGCTGGTGCTGATGACGCTGCTGGACCTGCTGGTCGAGCGCACCGCCCGGGCGCCCCGGACCGGCCCCGGCGCCCCGCTGTTCGCGCTGGCCTGGATGACCCTCGGTGGCGCCCTGGCGCACGCGGGCTGGCTGGGGCTGCCCGGCTCCGCGGCCTGGGGCGCAGGGCTGGGGGCGGCGGTCCTGCTCGTCCTCGCGGTGCAGCACCGGCGTGCGGGACGACGGTGAGCGGCAGCCTGCTCCGCTCGCTGGCGGGGATCTCGATCGCCGGTGCCGTGCACGCGGCCGTGAACACCGCGCTGCTGCGCCGTGCCCCCGCCGACCCGCCGCCGGTGGCCCGCCCGGTCACGGTGGTGCTGCCGGTGCGCGACGAGGCCGAGCAGGTCGCCGGCTGCCTGGCGGCGTTGCTCGACCAGCGGGGGGCGGCGCGGCTGCGGGTCGTGGTGGTCGACGACGGCTCCACCGACGGCACCGCCGACGTCGTGCGCGCCGTCGCCGACCCCCGGGTGCGGCTCGTGACCGCGCCGCCGCTGCCGTCCGGGTGGCTGGGGAAGCCGCACGCCTGCGCCGTCGGGGCCGCCGCGGCCGAGGGCGGGGACGACGAGGTGCTGGTGTTCGTCGACGCCGACGTCCGGCTGTTCCCCGACGCGATCGCCGGCGCCGTCGCGGTGCTCGACACCCACCGCCTGGACCTGGCCTCGCCGTGGCCCCGACCGCTCGCGGTCGGCCCCGCCGAGCGCCTCGTGCAGCCGCTGGCGCCCTGGCTGTGGATCACCACGCTGCCGCTGCGGCTGGCCGAGCGCTCCCCCCGGCCCTCGCTGGCCGCCGCCAACGGCCAGTTCCTCGTGGTGCGGCGCGACGCCTACGCGCGCGCCGGCGGCCACGCGGCGGTGCGCGGCGAGGTGCTCGAGGACATCGCCCTGCTGCGGGCGGTCAAGCGCACCGGCGGCCGCGGTGTGCCGATCGACGGCTCCTGCCTCGCGGCCTGCCGGATGTACGAGGGGTGGGCGGCCGTCCGGGACGGCTACGCCAAGTCGCTGTGGGCCTCGGTCGGCGGGACGCCGGCGGGTGGGCTGGCCGCCGCGGCCGCGCTCACCGCCGTCTACGTCGTCCCGCCGCTGGCCGCCCTCGGCGGGTCGCGCGCCGGGCTGGTGGGCTACCTGGCCGGGGTGGCCGGTCGCGTGGCCGCCGCCCGGGCCAGCGGGGGCCGGGCCTGGCCCGACGCCCTGGCCCATCCGCTCTCGGTGCTGGCCCTGGACGCGCTGATGCTGCGGTCGGTGCGGGGCCGGCGGCGCGGCACCCTGCGGTGGCGCGGCAGACCCGTCGACGCGACCTGTTCGGCCACGTCGGCGACGATGGGCCGGTGACCTCCGCCGAGCAGCAGCGCCCGCGCACCTCCTTCGACCCCGCCGCGATGGAGGCCGGAGCGTTCTACCGCGTGCTGAACTCCGTCGTCGTCCCCCGCCCGATCGCGTGGGTGTGCAGCCGCTCGGCGGACGGGGTGCACAACCTGGCGCCGCACTCCTTCTACACGGTGGCCTGCGTCGACCCGCCGATCGTGCAGTTCACCTCCGTGGGCCGGAAGGACTCGCTGCGCAACGTCGAGGCGACCGGCGAGTTCACCGTCAACCTCACGCCGGAGCCGCTGTTCGAGCAGGTCAACGCCACGGCCACCGACTTCCCGCCGCACACCAGCGAGGCCGAGCAGGCCGGCGTGCGGCTGGAGCCGGCCGACACCGTGGCGGCGATGCGGGTCGCCGAGTCGCCGGTCTCGATCGAGTGCGTCCTGCACTCCACGCTGCGACTCGGCGACAGCACCGTCGTCCTCGGCCGGGTGCAGCACATCAGCGTGTGGTCCGACGCCGTGCGGGACGGGCGGCCGCGGATCGAGCACCTCCGCCCGCTCGCGCGGCTGGGTGGCAACGAGTGGACGACGATCGGCGACGTGCGCGAGATCGCCCGCATCCCCTACCACCGGTGGACCGGGGACCCCTCGATCGGCGAGGCCCTCCGCGGCGAGTAGCCCGCGCTTCGATCAGGGACCCTGATCGCAGCGCCTCCTCCCTCAGCGCAGGAGGTGAGGGAGGACCCTCGATGATCAGGTCACCTGATCCCAGCGGGCCTCACGCGGGGAGGTGGGCGGCGATCTCCTCGGCGGCCTCGGCCCCGAACGCCTCGGCGAACCGCTCGAGGAAGCTCTCCCGCGGCAGGTCGTACTCCTGGGTGCCGATGACCTCCACCGCCGCGGTGGCGACGGCGGAGCCCAGCTGGGTCGACCGCTCCAGCCCCAGGCCCCAGGTCCGCCCGGCGATGAACCCGGCGCGCAGCGCGTCACCACCGCCGGTCGGCTCGACGGGCTTGGTCTCGGGCACCGCGATCACCGACAACGGCTCCTCCCCCTCCCGCCGCACCAGGACGCCCTCCGCGGCGCGCGTGGTCACCCACGTGCCCACCCGGGCGAGCACCTCGTCGGCCGTCCAGCCGGTCTTCTGCAGCAGCAGCGCCGACTCGTACTCGTTGGTGAAGAGCACCTCCGCGCCGTGCACCAGCTCGCGGATCATCTCGCCGTCGGCCCAGGCCAGCTGCTGGCTGGGGTCGGCGGCGAAGGCGTACCCGCGCTGCCGGCACTCCTGCGTGTGCCGCACCATCGCGGTGGGGTCGTTCGGCCCGACGACGACGAGGTCGGGGCTGCCCACCCGGTCGACGACCGGCGCCAGCTCGATCTGCGCGGCCTCGGACATCGCCCCCGAGTAGAACGACGCGATCTGGTTGTTCGCCTCGTCGGTCGTGCAGACGAAGCGGGCGGTGTGCTTGAGCTCCGACCAGTGCACGCTGCCGGTGTCGACACCGTGGCGCGAGAGCCAGGCCTCGTAGTCGGCGAAGTCGCTCCCGACCGCCCCCACCAGCACCGGCGCCAGGCCGAGCAGGCCCAGCCCGTAGGCCATGTTGGCGCCCGCGCCCCCGCGGTGCTGGACCAGGTCGTCGACGAGGAAGGAGAGGGAGACGTTCTCCATCTGACCTTCGACGAACTGCTCGGTGAAGCGACCGGGGAAGGTCATCAGGTGGTCGGTGGCGATGGAGCCGGTGACGACGACGGGCACGGGAGGCACTCCTCCGGGTCGGGCTGCCTCGGGCCGCTGCGCCGCGGGGAGCACCGGGCGGGGAACGGGAGACGAACGGCGGGGGTCGGGCACCGCACACCCTAGGGCCCGCACGCCCGACCCGCCGTCCAGACCGGGGTCACCCCTCCGGCGGGGGCTCCCCCTGGCCCGGACCGGCCAGCTCGGCGCCCAGCCACCGGGCCAGCTGCAGGGTGCCGACGGCGCCCAGCAGGACCCCGGCGGCGGCGCCGGCGGTGACCGAGAGCACCGCGCCGTCCACCCCCGCGACCTCCAGGCCGCTGACCACCCCCGCGCCGCAGAGCGTGAGGGCCGCCATCGCGACCCGGGTGGGCCGCTCCCACAGCGAGATCGGGCCGGTCCGGTGCACGCCGGCCTGCCCCGCGCGCGCCCGCAGGTAGTCCGGCAGCCAGCAGAGCGCGCCGAAGGCGACGGCGAGCCAGCCCGGCGCCCCGGCCACCCAGAGCGCCGCCGCGTACGCGACCTCGGTCAGCCGGTCCACCACGGAGTCGAGGACGAAGCCGCGCTGGGACGCCCGCCCCGTGCCGATCGCCAGCGCGCCGTCGAGGCTGTCGAGCAGCCCGGAGAGCCCTACCAGCGCCCCGGCCAGCAGCAGCCAGGCGCCGCCCGCGGCGGCCGGGGGGACCGCCGCGGCCGCGACGACCACCCCGGTGGCGGTGGCGACGACCGGGGGCAGCGCCGCGAGCGGCCGGGCGAGCCCGTGCGCCAGCGACAGCCAGCCCCGCACGAGCGGCGCCTGCGTGTCGGCGCCGCCGTGCCAGCGGGACCAGGCCTCGAGGTACTCCTCCCGGCTCAGCACGCCGCCCCCTCCCGCGACCGGGCGCCGTCCGGTGACGCCGGCGCCTCCACCAGGGACAGTAGGTGAGTGCTCGTCGGTCTCTCCCCCGCCCGCCGCCGTCTCGTCGTCGCGGTGCTCGCCCTCGTCACCGCCGCGATCGTGGCCCTCGGCGTGCTGCTGGCCACCCGTGGGGCGGACGTCCAGGGCCCGGGCCCGACGGCGCGGCCCGGCCCGGTGCTGCTGGTGCCCGGGTACGGCGGGGGCACGGGCGCCCTGCGGACGCTGGCCGACCGGCTGGAGTCCGCGGGCCGTGACGCCACCGTGGTCCCGCTGCCCGGCGACGGCACCGGCGACCTCGGCCAGGCGGCCGCGGCGCTCGACGACGCCGCCCGCGCGGCGCTGGAGCGCACCGGAGAGGAGAGCGTGGACGTCGTCGGCTACTCGGCCGGCGGGGTCATCGCGCGGCTGTGGGTCGCCGACGGCGGCGCGGAGGTGGCCCGCCGGGTGGTGACGATCGGCTCGCCGCACCACGGCACCGGCCTCGCGGACCTGGCCGGCCAGATCGCACCGGCCTCCTGCCCGGAGGGGTGCCGGCAGCTGGCCACCGACAGCCCGGTCCTCGCCCGGCTGAACGCGGGCGACGAGACGCCGGGCGGGGTGGGCTGGGTGTCGGTCTGGACGACGCTCGACCGGACGGTCACCCCGCCGGACTCCGCCCGGCTCGAGGGCGCGCTCAACCTCCCCGTGCAGTCGGTGTGCGCGGACAGCCGGGTCGGGCACGGCCAGCTGCCCGGCGACCCGCTGGTGCAGGGGATCGTGCTCGAGCAGCTCACCGCCGGGGAGCCTGTGCCCCTCGACGCCGCCGACTGCGCTCGGCTCAGCGGCTAGCTCGTGACGTCCTTGGTCGTGAAGTTCGCCCACGCCGCGGCCAGCAGCACGCCCACGTAGACGGCCTGCAGCGCGAGCCCCCGGGTGATGTCGCGCCAGAGGATCGGGTCGCGGAAGAGGTCGACGAACGCCAGCCAGTAGCGCGTCGGCAGGTACGGCGCGATCGGCGAGGCGGCGTCCAGGGTGAACAGGAGCGACGACGTGACGAGCACCGCCAGGGCGCCCATCGTCGCGCCGAGCGGTGAGTCGGTGAGCGTCGAGAAGAACAGCGCGAAGGCGGCGACACCCAGCATCGACACCGCGACGTAGCCGACCGCCATCACCGTGCGGACGGCGAGCTCCTCGACCGTCAGCGACGTCCCGGACACCGACGTCCCGGCCCCCGGCACGGCCTGGAACAGCGTCGTCCCGACGAGGTAGCCCAGGGCCGCGACCACGACGACGGTGACCAGCACGAAGGCCAGGACGGCGACGAGCTTGGCCACCAGCAGCCGGGTCCGCCCGGCCGGCCGGGCCAGCAGGTAGCGCAGCGTGCCCGCCTGCGCCTCACCGGCGACCGAGTCGCCGGCGACCACCGCCACCGCGATCGGCAGGAACAGCGGGAGCACGATGGCGAGCGCGGCCAGGGGGTACAGCGCGCCGTTGGTCAGGACGGCCGAGAGGAACGGCGGGCCCTCGCCCGGCCGGGGGGCCAGGTCGGTGAGCACGAGCAGCACCGCCACCAGCACCGGCAGCGCGTTGAGGACGGCGATGATCGCCCACGTGCGGGGCCGGCGGAACAGCTTGCGCAGCTCGACGGCGATCACGGCGTCCGCTCCACCCGGTCGGCGCTGGTGGCCGCGGCCGCCAGCACCACCTCCTCGAGCGTCGGGCGGTCTTCGGCGAGGCCGGTGACCGGGATCCCGGCGCGCACCAGCAGCGCGTTCACCTCGGCGGGGTCGCCGCCGCGCACCACCACCCGCTCGCCGTCGACGGCGGCGACCCGGCCGTCGAGGACCGCCCGCACCTGCTCGGGGGTGGGTGTGCGCACCACGGTGGCGCCGGTCGGCGCGGTCAGGGTGGCCAGGTCGTCCTGCAGCACCAGGCGGCCGCGGTCCAGCACCCCGACGCGGGTGCACAGCTGCTCGACCTCGGCCAGCAGGTGGCTGGAGAGGAAGACCGTCGTCCCGCCGCGGTGCAGGTCCAGGAGCAGCTCCCGGATCTCGGAGATGCCCTGCGGGTCCAGCCCGTTGGTGGGCTCGTCGAGGACCAGGAGCTCGGGACGGCGCAGCAGCGCCCCGGCCAGGCCGAGGCGCTGCCGCATGCCGAGGGAGTAGGCCTTCACCGGCCGGCGTCCGACGCCGCCCAGCCCGACCTGGTCGAGCACCTCGGCGACGCGCCGGCGGCGGTCACGGCGTGCCCCGCCGGGGCCGGCGGCGTCCAGCAGCGCGAGGTTCTCCCGGCCGGACAGGTGCCCGTACGCAGCCGGCGCCTCGATGAGCGCGCCCACCCGGGGCAGCACGCGGCGGCCGGCGCGCGGCATGCGCTCGCCGAGCAGGTCGATCTCCCCGCGGGTGGGCAGGACGAGCCCCAGCAGCATGCGGACGGTCGTCGTCTTGCCCGAGCCGTTGGCCCCCAGGAAGCCGTAGACGTCGCCCTCGCGCACGTCCAGGTCGATGCCGTCGACCGCGCGGACCCGCCCGAACTGCTTGGCCAGCCCGCGGGTGGCGATGACCGTGCTCACCGCTGCCGCCCCAGCACCGGGAGCTCCCCGGCGGCCGCCACCAGCGCGTCGAGGGTGACCGTCCCGGTGAGCACGTACGGTTCCGCGTCCTGCGGGTCGACGAGCATGAGCCCGACCGGCCCGGCCGCGATCCGGGTGCTCGTGGCATCGGTGACGGCGGCCGGGCTCTGCGCCAGCGTGCGGCGCAGGCCGTCCGCCAGCCGGCGCGGCACGGGGGCGACGGCGAGCAGGGTGGCCCCGCGCCCGTAGAGCCCGATGCCGGACGGGGCGCCGTCGAGCGTCCGGCGCGGCAGGCCGGCCAGCGTGGGAGGGAGGCGGAACGGTCCGAGCCGCCGCCCGGCCTCCAGCACGATCTCGGCCTGGTCCGCGGAACGCACGGCGGCGTCGGGTGGAGGGGTGAAGGCGGTCGTGGCGGCGTCCGGGACCCCGAGCTCCAGGTCCAGGAACCGGGTGTCCAGCGCCGGCACCTCCGACGTCTCGCCGAGGACGACCACCTGCACCGGCAGGCCGCTGACCCGGTCCACCCACACGTCCACGTGGCGCACCGCCGAAGCCGGCTCCGCGGGGGTCGCGCGCAGCCCGAGGGCGTCGCGGCCGGCGATCCGCCGGGCGCCGATGCGGGTCAGCTCCCCGTCGGTGGCCTCGGAGAGCAGCCGCCGGCCCAGCGTGGAGGGCAGCAGGTCCGGGGGCGCCGGGAGGGCGAACGGTGTGGCTGCCGCGCGGGTCGCGGAGGCGGCCTCGTACTGCCACGTCCAGGTGCCGCGCGCGTCGCGGTGGATGCCCGTCTCGCCGGCCGCGGTGATCACGTCGACCCGGTGGTCCTCGGGGCCGCGCCACCACACCCGCATCTCGGTGCGGTCGCTGAACAGGTCGGCGACGGAGTCGAGCTGGCGGGTCACCGGCAGGGCCAGCCCGCCGGCGGACTCGGCGTACCCGGAGTAGGTGACGTCGTCGGAGGCGAGGACCGCCGCCCGCAGCTCGGCCGCGGGCACCGGCGGGTCGGCCACCGGCAGCGCACCGACGAGCGCCGGGAGCGCGACGAGGACCGCGACGACCACCCCCACGACGGCCCAGCGCGGAGCCGCCGCCCGCGGTCCGGACGCCATGGCGGCCACGGTAGCCCGCGGCTCCCGGCCCCGCGGCGCGCCGGGATGCCCCACAGGAGACTCACAGCGGGGCCGGGCTACGCCCGTGCGACGACCAGGCAGCAGGCGGCCAGCACCAGCACCAGCGGGGTCATGACGACGCGCTCCGACCGGCTGCGCGAGATGCCGTTGAGCAGGATGCCCAGCGCGAAGTACCCGGTCAGCACCCGGATGCCGACGTCGCCCACCGCGGCGGGCACCGCCGTCACCAGGCCGGCCGCCTGCAGGATCACGACGGCGAAGAGGGCGTACAGGACGACGGAGACCGCGCTGCCGACGCGCAGGCCCGTGGGTAGCACCTCGTGCTGCCCGCCCCACGCGAACCGCCCCCAGGGACGACCCGCGGCGAGGGCCACCTGGAAGGCGGCGAGGCCGGCGAGCAGGACGCAGGCGAGCACGGCGGCTCCGGTGATCACCGACGCAGAGTAGGGGCGGCAAACGTTCCCGCGGGAACGCTTCCTGTCCCACCAGTCGCGGCGCTTTCGTGTTCTCCCGATCCCTGAGTCACCCGGGCGACGTCGTCAGGTAGACCCTTCACCGTCGATCTGCGACCTGGCAGTGTCGACAGCGATATCGGAACGGGGTAGGTACGTGGACGGGTTCGAGGGCAAGGTCGTTCTTCGCCTTCACCGCCACCCCGAAGGGCAAGACCCTCCAGCTGTTCGGCACCCCGCGCGACGAGGCCGGCACGACGGTCCACGAGCCGTTCCACCTCTTCTCGATGCCAGACCGGCTTCGACGAGCCCCTGCTGCACACGATGTACGTGGACAAGAAGCTCGAAGGCGTGAAGGCGGTGCAGACCCTCTCCCGGCTCAACCGCATCCACGCCGGCAAGGAGGACACCTTCGTCCTCGACTTCCGGAACACCGCCGAGGAGATGCGCGGGCAGTTCGCGCCGTTCTAGGAGAGCAGCTGGACGGAGGAGACCGACCCCAACCTGCTCTACAACCTCCAGACCCGGATCGAGAACCACCACGTCATCGACCCCGAGGAGCAGCAGAAGGCCGTCACGGCGTTCCTCCTCGGCAACTCCGCGACGCACGCCACCGTGTCGGCCAACGTCGATCCTGCCGTCCTCCGCGCAGGCAACCTCCCCGAGCACGAGCTCACCGACCTGCGCGACGCCCTCAAGGCGTTCACCCGCGCCTACGCCTTCCTCGGACAGGTCATGAAGTTCACCGACGAGGAGCTGGAGAGCCTCTACGTCTACGGGAAGCTGCTGCTCGCGAAGCTCAAGGAGTCCCCCACGGAGTCCGGGTCCATCGACCTGGGCGACACCGCGCTGGCCTTCATCGGCCACCAGGCGGGCCTGGAGACCAGCGGCAGCAACTCCCCCGGCGCAAGCAGCGGGGAGATCGAGAGCTTCACCGGCGAGGGCCGGGGCGGCACGGTCGAGGAGGCGCTCATGATCAAGCTCTCCGAGCTGATCAGCACCTTCAACGCCGCGCACGGAATCGACCTCAGCCAGGCCGAGAGCCTGCTCATCTACGTCGGTGTGCCCAGCCACCTCTCCGATGACGAGGACGTGCAGCAGCGCGCTGCAGACAACACCAGGAACAGTTCTCGCTCACGATCAAGAAGGACGACATCGCCGGCGCCCTCTTCCAGAATCAGGAGAGCTCCAACAAGCTTCTCAAGGCGCTGCTGGAGGATGAGACCTTCGCCGACGCCGTCCAGAAGATCATCAGCACCGGGACCTGGAAGGCCGCCCGCCGCAAGCACGACGGGAAGGCGGCGTGACAGAGGCTGGTTCGACGAAGGGGCCATCATGGGGGCATGGGGGATCTGAAGCTCTTCCGGCTTGATGTAGGTAAGGCGACCGAACTCGTCGGTGCGGCGATGGCGCTGGAGAAGTCCCTGCAGACGCTCATCGAGCAGAACATGGAGACGCTGTTCGGTGTCCGTTTCCTGGCCAGCGAGTACTCCACGGGAATCAAGCACGGTGGCCGGATGGATTCGCTCGGCATCGACGAGAACGGCAATCCCGTCATCTTCGAGTACAAGCGCGCGATCAACGAGAACGTGATCACCCAGGGGCTCTTCTACCTGGACTGGCTCATGGACCACCGCGGGGACTTCCAGTTGCTCGTGCAAGAGCGACTCGGCGCCAAGGTGCCCGTCGACTGGTCCAACCCGCGCCTGGTCTGCGTGGCCGGCGACTTCACGAAGTACGACCAGTACGCCGTCGCGCAGATGAACCGCAGCATCGAGTTGATCCGGTACCGGAGCTATGACCAGGGACTGCTCGCTCTGGAACTCATCGCTTCCACCACCGCGACGGCGACAGCGGCCGGACAGCCGAGCGGTGCGACGACCGGGAACGGCTCCTCGAGCGGGGGCACGTCCACGACGGTTTCCCAGTACTACGAGAAGGCTCCGCAGGCGTTGAAGGACCTGTACGACTCCCTGGAGCAATACCTCGTCGCCCTCGGGGACGACGTCACAAAGATCATCAACAAGAACTACTTCGCGTTCCGGCGGCTGAAGAACTTCGCCTGCGTCGAGGTGCACCCTCAGACGAAGAAGCTGCTGGTGTACGTCAAGGTCAACCCGGACGAGGTCGCGCTCGAAGAGGGCTTCACCCGTGACGTTCGCAAGCTGGGGCACTTCGGGACCGGCGACCTGGAGATCACCATCGGCAATGCGGAAGGTCTCGCCAACGCCTACGAACTGATCGCCAAGAGCTACGAGGCCAGCTGAACCACCGGGCGCCGGTCGAACGGTGATCACCCGACCGGCGGGAGAACCGGTGTCACGTCCGTATGACCGAAGTCGTCACCCTTGAACAGGAGCGGCTTCCCGCTCTCCACGGCGAGCGCATAGGCGAAGCAGTCCCCGAAGTTCAGCCGCGCCGCGTGTCCACTGCCCTTCCCGAAGTCCCGGTAGGCCGCTCGCGCCACGAACGCCTGACCGACTGTGACAGGAACGATCTCCAGGCGCATGACCCGCACCAACTCGTCGAAGCGTCGCCGGGCGACCGGATCCCGCGTCGCATCGACGACGATGGCCGCCTCGAGATAGTTGGCAGCTGACATCCGGGGAGCCGTATCCGCGGCGAGTGCGTCGATGAACGCCTCGGCCTCGGGCTCGTCCCGGACGATGGCTATCAACGCCGATGCATCGACGATCACGCGGGCATGCCGGCGTCGTCGTAGAGGAGGTCGCCGTGCTCGACGGTCGCGAGGTCTCCCCGGAACCGGGGCGCGATCTCCTTGGCCAGAGCGCTGATGCGGGCCGCGCGGTGCGCGGCCGTTTCCACCGGCGAGTCGACCTGGAGACGGACCAATTTTTCCCGTAGGGCCTGGGCCACGGCAGCGGTGATCGACGTTCCCGTGACGGCGGCGACCTCACGGGCCAGATCTTCCACCTCGGGATTCTTGATGTTGAGACTCATGGTGGAAGGCTACAACCCTTATCCACCCTTCCACCAGCTCGTGCGAGCTGCCGCAGCGAACGGGTAGAGACGTCCTCCGCTCGCGCCGCCGCCGCTCGCCGCCCACGCGGACCGGTCCCCGTCCTCGCGCTGCAGCACCAGGGCGAGGGCGGCACGGTGAGGATCGCCGCCAATGGTCCGCGGTGGCCGGTGGAACGGTCACCGGCGCATGGGGCGGGCGTGCGGCCGGGTAGAGCCGCCCCATGGCTGCTCCCATCAGCGACGCCGTGGTCGTCGACGTCCTCCGCCGGCTGGACCGGCTGCTCACCCCCCTGGCGACCCGGCTGGGGCGCCCCCCGGAGCTGCCGCGCGGGCAGCGCGACGAGTGGTGGGCCGACCGCGTGTCCCGGGTCGCGGCCGGGGTGTCGGCGGTCCCCCGCTTGGCGGGCAAGCTCGCCGACCTGCTCCCCCTGCAGAACACGGTCGGCACCGCGGTGCAGTCCCTCGTCGTCCTCGGCGTGGCCGGCGAGCACGGCGTTGAGGCCCCGGCCGAGCGGGTGTCGCTGCTGGCCCGGGTGCTGCTGCGCCGGGAGCTGTCCGCCGAGCAGGTGGAGCCGCTGCTCACCCGGACCAAGGGCACCTACGTGGAGGGCGCGCTCGGCCCGCGGGACGAGCGCCGCGGGGCGAAGGGCGTGGTCCGCACCCTGTGGCGGGCCGCCCGGCTGCTGAGCCGCATCGACGACGCCCTGGACGCCCGGCCGAAGGGGAAGTTCTTCGCCCGCGCGGTGTCCAACCTGCCGGTCGTCGGGGTCGTCGGCGGGTACGCCTCCGAGCGCGAGGGGCTGCGCCGCGCGGCCGCCCGCGCCGCCGACCTGCTCGAGGGCGTCGGGCAGGCCCGGTGACCGCTCAGCGGATCGCGGGTGCGCTCCCGGCCAGGTTGGCGAAGACCTCGCGCGTCGCGGTCGAGCGGTTCATGGTGATGAAGTGGATGCCCGGCACGCCCTCGTCGAGGAGCCGCCGGCACAGGTCGGTCGCCACCTCCACCCCCAGGTCGTGCACCGCGGCCTTGTCCTCGGGGCGGTCGCCGTCCAGGGCCTCGAACCGCTCGGCCAGCTCGGCCGGGAAGGCCTGACCCGACAGCTGGACGATCCGGGTGATCTGCCGGACGTTGGTGACCGGCATGACCCCGGCGATGACCGGCACCTCGCAGCCGCGCGCCACGACGCGGTCGCGCATCCGCAGGTAGTCCTCGGCCCGGAAGAACATCTGGGTGATCGCGAAGTCGGCGCCGGCCCGGCACTTGGCCACGAACATCTCGACGTCGGTGTCGAAGTCCGGCGACCGCGGGTGCCGCTCGGGGAAGGCGGCGACGCCCACCGAGAAGTCGCCCACCGAGCGGATCAGCTCCACCAGCTCGGCGGCGTAGCGCAGGCCCTCGGGGTGGGCGACCCACTCGGCCTGCGGATCGGCGCCCGGCGGGTCACCGCGCAGCGCCATGATGTTGCGGACCCCGGCCGCGGCCAGCCGGCTGATCACGTGCCGCAGCTCGGCGATGCTGTGGTCGACGGCGGTCAGGTGCGCCAGCGGCGTCATCGTGGTGTCCGCCGCGATCCGCTCGGTCATCGCCACGGTGCCCTCGCGGGTGGAGCCGCCGGCCCCGTAGGTCACCGACACGAAGGACGGGTGCAGCCGCTCCAGCTCGCGCAGCGCCGTCCAGAGCTGCTCCTCCCCCGCCGGGGTCTTCGGCGGGAAGAACTCGAAGGACCACGTCGGCTGCGCGGTGGCCAGGAGCTCGCGGACGGTGGGTGTCACGGCACCCGAGGGTACGGGCGGCCCGGCGGCGCCCCGGAACCGTCCCGCCGGAAGACGTCCCGCGGTTGCATCCGGAGGGCCCCCTCGCGGCGAAGAGGTCCTGTCCCGGACGACCGAGCGACGGAGGAACCATGCAGCCGACCACCTCGGCCGCCCTGCTGCTGGGGCGGCGCCCCACCGGGTCGGGCGATACTGAACCAATGATCGCCGGGGCGCAGCAGCGCGAGTCCGCCCGCCTCGCCCCGCCCCTGTCGGTCGCCGAGCTCGACCGGGTGCGCGCCGCGGTCGCCGAGGCCCTCACCGGCTTCCTCGACCAGCAGCGCGCCACGCTCGCCGCGATGGACGCCAGCCTCGTCCCCGTCGTCGACGAGGTGTGCGCCGTCGCCGCGGGCGGGAAGAAGCTGCGCCCCTCCTTCGCCTACTGGGGCTGGCGCGGGGCCCGAGGCCAGGGCCCGGGCGCCGGCGAGGACGAGGACGCCGTGCTCCGCGCGGTCGCCGCCCTGGAGTTCGTGCACGCGAGCGCGCTGGTGCACGACGACGTCATGGACGCCGCCGGCACCCGGCGCGGGCGCCCCACGACGCACGTCGGGTTCGCCGACCGGCACACCACCCACGGCTTCACCGGCGACCAGGAGCTCTTCGGCGTCGGCGCGGCGATCCTCGTCGGCGACCTGGCGCTGGTCTGGTCCGACGAGCTGCTGCGCTGCTCGGGCATCTCCGAGGCGGCGCTGGGCCGCGCCCGCGCCGTCTGGGACACCATGCGGACCGAGGTCACCGCCGGCCAGTACCTGGACCTGCTGCGCGCCGCCGGTGGGCTGCCGGGCCCCGACGGCGCCCTCACCGTCGCCCGCTACAAGAGCGCGGGGTACACCGTCCAGCGGCCGCTGCAGCTGGGCGTGGCCATCGCCGGTGCTGGGCCGGCCACGGTCGAGGCCTGCAGCGCCATCGGGCTGCCCCTGGGCGAGGCGTTCCAGCTCCGCGACGACCTGCTCGGGGTCTTCGGCGACCCGGAGGTCACCGGGAAGTCCGCCGACGACGACCTGCGCGAGGGCAAGCAGACCCTCCTGGTGGCGCTGGCCGCGGAGGCGGCCGACGACGCCGGGCGCCGGCTGCTCGGCGACCTGCTCGGCAACCCCGATGCCGGGCACGAGGAGTTCGAGACCCTCCGCGAGCTGCTGGTCACCACCGGCGCCCGCGACCGGGTGGAGGAGCGCATCGCCCTCAGCACCGCGCGGGCCCGCGAGGCGATCGCCGAGTCGCCGCTGGCCGAGGACGCCCGCCGGGCCCTGGACGCGCTCGCGGTCGCCGCGACGTCGCGCGCCGCCTGATGGTCCGCACCGTCCCGGGTCGCACCGACCGCGTCGTCGTCGTCGGGGCGGGGCTCGCCGGGCTGGCCACCGCGCTGCGGCTGCGCGGCGCCGGCCGGGAGGTGACCGTCGTCGAGCGCGCCGAGGGCCCCGGCGGGCGCGCCGGCCGCATCGAGCGCGACGGCTACGCGCTGGACACCGGGCCCTCGGTCTTCACCGCGCCGGAGATCGTGGCCGAGACGCTCGCCGCCGTCGGTGAACGGCTGGCGGACCGGCTCGAGCTGCGCCGCCTGGAGACCAGCTACCGGGCGCAGTTCGCCGACGGCACGCACCTGGACGTGCACGCCGACCCGGTGGCGTTCGCCGCCGAGGTCGCCGCCCTGTGCGGGCCGGCGGAGGCGGATGCGCTGCGCCGCTACCTCGCCGACCTCGCCGAGCTCTACCGGTTGCAGCTCCGGACGTTCATCGACCGCAACCTGGACTCGCCGCTGGACCTGCTGGGCCCCGAGCTCGTCACGCTGGCCCGCCGCGGCGGGTTCGGCCGGCTGTCGACGCACGTGGCCAGGTACTTCGCCGACGACCGGCTGCGCCGGCTGTTCAGCTTCCAGGCGCTCTACGCCGGGGTCTCCCCCTTCCGCGCCATCGCCGCCTACGCGGTGATCGCCCAGCTGGACATCGGCGCCGGTGTCTGGCACCCGGTCGGCGGGATCGGCGCGGTGCCGCGGGCCCTCGCCGGGGCCGCGGCCGACGCGGGGGTGTGCTTCCGCTACGGCGCCGGCGTCGAGGAGCTGGAGACCCGCGGCGACCGCGTCAGCGCGGTGGTGCTGGACGGCGGCGAGCGGCTGCCCGCGGACGCCGTCGTCGTCACCACCGACGCGCCGCACGCGCTGGTGCCGGGGCTGCGCGGGCCGCGCCGACCCGTCTACTCGCCCTCCTGCGTCGCGCTGCACCTCGGGGTGCGGGCCGAGCTGCCCGACCAGGCGCACCACACGATCAGCTTCGGGCACTCCTGGCGCGGGGTGTTCGACGAGCTCACCCGCGACGGCCGCCCCATGAGCGACCCGAGCCTGCTGATCAGCATGCCCTCGCGCAGCGACCGGTCACTGGCCCCCGACGGCGGGCAGGTGCTCAGCGTCGTCGCGCCCACCCCCAACCTCGACCCGCGCAGCGGCGGCAACCCGCACCTCGACTGGGACACCCTGGGGCCGCGCTACCGGCAGGAGCTGCTGGCCACGCTGGAGGCCCGCGGCCTCACCGGCGTCTCCGGCGCGATCGAGGTCGAGCACATGGACACCCCGGCCACCTGGGCCGCGCAGGGCATGGCGGCCGGGACGCCGTTCGCGCTGGCGCACACCTTCGGCCAGACCGGCCCCTTCCGCCCGTCCACGCTCCCCCGCCGCGGCCCGGAGAACGTGGTCCTGGCCGGGTCGTCGGTGCAGCCGGGCGTCGGCGTGCCGATGGTGCTGATCAGCGGCCGGCTGGCGGCCGAGCGGATCACCGGGCCGGTGGCGCGCTGATGCTGCAGCCCCCCGGCACCCAGGCCGCCCGGCAGGAGCAGCTGGCCGCGGCCTACCGGCGCTGCGCCGCGATCGCCGCCGAGCACGGCAAGAGCTACCACCTGGCCACCCGGCTGCTGACGCCCGAGCGGCGGCCCGCGGTGCACGCCCTCTACGCCGCCGCCCGGGTGGCCGACGACTTCGTCGACCACCCCGGCGCCGACCCGGCCGGCGACCTGATGACCTGGTCCAAGGCGCTGCTCACCGAGCTGGAGACCGGCTGGTCCGACGACCCCGTGCGGCTGGCCCTGGTGCACACCTACCGCCGCTACGCGATCCCCGTCGAGCACCTCGTCGACTTCCTCGCCGCGATGACCAGCGACCTCGACATCGACTCCTATCCCGACATGGCCGCCCTCGACCGCTACATGTGGGGCTCGGCGTCGGTGATCGGGCTGCAGGTGCTGCCGGTGCTGGGCACCGCGCCCGGCGTGGCCCGCGAGGAGGCGGCGCCGCACGCCATCGCGCTCGGCGAGGCGTTCCAGCTGACCAACTTCCTGCGCGACGTCGCCGAGGACGTCGACCGCGGCCGGGTCTACCTGCCCGAGGACGCCATGGCCGCGCACGGCGTGACCCGGGAGCAGCTGGCCGAGAAGCGGTTCGACGACGGCTTCCGCGAGCTCATGCGGGAGATGGTCGCCGTCGTCCGCCGGCGCTACGACGACGCCGCGCCCGGCACCCCGATGCTCGCGCCGGAGTCCCGCGACTGCGTGCGCGCGGCCACCGCCCTCTACGGCGGGATCCTCACCGAGATCGAGCGCGCCGACTACCGGGTGCTCGACCGCCGGGTGTCGGTGTCCAAGCCGCGCCGCCTGGCGGTGTTCGCCCGCCGGTTGACCGCCGCCCAGCTGGCCAGGGTGAGGGTGACCATGGCGAACCCGAAGAGCAGGTCCTCGACCGGCGCGTAGGCGATGCGCGGCCCCCAGATGGTCTCCGGGTCGTAGGTGACGACGTCCAGCCCGGTGAGCACGCCGTTCATCAGCAGCTGGAAGGTCACGATGATCGCGTAGGCGACCCAGAACACCGGCCGGGTGACCATCCGCGTGCGGTAGACGGCCAGGTCGACGACGAGCACGCCGAGGACGGCGAGCACGGCGAGCGTGGAGTAGCTCATCGCCGGTCCGCCTCCTCGGCGGGATAGCCGGCGTCCCAGCCGGTCACCTTCCGGACCGCCTCGAGGGCGAGCACCGAGCACAGCGGGACGACGAGGAAGAACAGCACCTCCTCGAGCGGGATGCCGCCCGGCAGGCGGACGCCGAGGGTCAGCTCGTCGCTGTAGTCCCAGTGCCCCTGCGCGATCGCGTACAGCACCCACACGACGAAGACGGCGAACTCCGGCAGCGCCGCCAGCAGGAACCGGCGCCAGCGGGCGTAGACCCGCACGCCCAGCACCAGCTCCAGCGGCGCGGTCACCACCAGGCAGCCGGCCAGGAGGCCCAGGTACGTCAGCTGCTCCACGGCTCGGGCTTCCGTTCCCGCACCGGCCCCGGATGCACCCGGCTCAGAACGCCAGCGCCTGGGCCCGGCGGGTGACCTCGGTGTGCCGGTCGTCGCGCAGGGCCTGCACCGGCGTGCCGGGCAGGGACGGGTCCTCGCGGAAGAGCCAGTCGAAGGCCTCCTCGTCGGTGAAGCCGCCGTCCTTCAGCACGGTGAGCAGACCGGGCAGGTGCTTGAGGATCACGCCCTCCTGCACGAACGCGGCCGGGATCTTCCCGTTCCCGCTGCCGGGGACGGCCATCAGCTTCCGGTCGCGCAGCAGCTGGCGGACCCGGTTCGGCGAGGTGCCCAGCAGCTGGGCGACCTCCGCGGGGGTGAGCGTGTCCATAGAGTGTCAGCCTATGGCGAGCGGTGGACCAGCGAGCAGCCCGGTACCGGGACCGGCCGGGCAGGACCAGGCGGCGGAGATCGCCGAGGAGCCCGGGCAGGACGCCCCCTTCGTCGACCTGGTGCAGCTCGAGGCCCGCGCGCGGGAACTCCTCCCCGAGCCGGTCTACGACTACTACGCCGGCGGCGCCGAGACCGAGACGACGATGGGCGAGGCGACGGCGGCCTGGCGCACCTGGCGGCTCCGGCCCCGGGTGCTGCGGGGCACCACCACCGCCTCGCTGGCCACCGAGCTGCTGGGCGCGCCGGTGGGCACCCCCGTCGGCGTCGCCCCCTGGGCCTACCAGGCCATGGCCCACCCCGACGGCGAGCTGGCCACCGCCCGGGGCGCCGCCGCCAGCGGTGCCCTGATGACCGTGTCCACCAGCGCGACCACGAGCCTGGAGGAGGTCGCCGCCGTCGACCCGGGCAGCCCGAAGTGGTTCCAGCTGTACCGGCTGCACTCCGAGCGGCACACCGACGACCTCGCCCGCCGCGCCGGGGACGCCGGCTACCGCGCGCTGGTCATGACCGTCGACGTCCCGCTGCTGGGGCGCCGCCGCCGCGACCTGCGGCACGAGTTCGTGCACCGCGCGGGCGTGCGGATGGCCAACCGGCCCCCGGAGGGCGAGGAGCCGACCCTGGACGGCCTGGCCACCGGCACCTGGACCTTCGACGAGATCGCCCGGTTCGGCCAGCTCTCCGGGCTGCCGGTGGTGGTCAAGGGCGTGCTCCGGGGCGACGACGCCATCCGCTGCGTGCAGGCCGGCGCCGCCGCGGTGTGGGTCACCACGCACGGCGGCCGGCAGGTCGACCCCGCGGTCAGCAGCGCCCAGGCGCTCCCCGAGGTGGTCGACGCCGTGGGCGAGGACGTGGAGGTCTACGCCGACGGCGGCATCCGGTCGGGGTCGGACGTGCTGACCGCGCTGGCGCTCGGCGCGTCGGCGGTCTTCCTCGGCCGGCCCGTCGTGTGGGGGCTCGCCGCCGGCGGCGAGCAGGGCGTGGCGCGGGTCCTCGGGGGCCTCGCCGAGGAGCTCGAGCACACGATGGTCCTCTGCGGGCTGGACGACGTGCGGTCGGTGCCCGCCGACACGGTCGTGGCGGCGCGATAACCTCTCGGAGGGCCGTGACTGGCGCGTCGAGGTGGGCCACCACCGGGGAGCGGCCCGCACCACCGTCGCCGTGCGCCTGGGCACCTATCCGTCGTCCTGCGCAGGAGCCCCCATGACCACCGCCCCCCGCACCACCCACGCCTTCGACGGCACGGCCGCCTCGGCCGCCTACCGCAGCGCCCTCGAGGTGATCGGCGCCGTCGAGCCGCGGGTCGCCGACGCGATCAGCCAGGAGCTGACCGACCAGCGCGGCTCGCTGAAGCTCATCGCCAGCGAGAACTACGCCAGTCCCGCCGTGCTGCTCACCATGGGCAACTGGTTCAGCGACAAGTACGCCGAGGGCACGGTCGGGCACCGGTTCTACGCCGGCTGCCAGAACGTCGACACCGTCGAGGCGCTCGCCGCCGAGCACGCCCGCGAGCTGTTCGGCGCGCCCTACGCCTACGTGCAGCCGCACTCGGGCATCGACGCCAACCTCGTCGCCTTCTGGGCGGTGCTCGCGCAGCGGGTCGAGCTGCCCGTGCTGCAGCAGGCCGGCGCCCGGCACGTCAACGACCTCACCGACGCCGACTGGGCGACGCTGCGCCGCGCGCTGGGCGACCAGCGGATGCTCGGCATGTCGCTGGACGCCGGCGGCCACCTGACCCACGGGTTCCGCCCCAACATCAGCGGCAAGATGTTCGAGCAGTCGTCCTACGGCACCGATCCCGCCACGGGGCTGCTCGACTACGCCGCCGTCCGCGCCCGGGCCCGCGAGTTCCGCCCGCTCGTCCTCGTCGCCGGCTACTCCGCCTACCCGCGGCGGGTGGACTTCGCCGCGATGCGCGAGATCGCCGACGAGGTCGGCGCCACCCTGGTCGTCGACATGGCCCACTTCGCCGGCCTCGTCGCGGGCAAGGTGCTGACCGGTGACTTCGACCCGGTCCCGCACGCGCACATCGTCACCAGCACCAGCCACAAGTCCCTGCGCGGCCCGCGCGGCGGGTTCGTGCTCGCCCAGCCCGAGTTCGCCGACGCCGTCGACCGGGGCTGCCCGATGGTGCTCGGCGGGCCCCTCCCCCACGTCATGGCCGCCAAGGCGGTGGCGTTCGCCGAGGCCCGGCGTCCGGAGTTCGCCGGCTACGCCCAGGCGGTGGCCGACAATGCCCAGTGCCTCGCCGAGGGCCTGACCGCGCGCGGCGCCCGGCTGGTCACCGGCGGCACCGACAACCACCTGGTGCTGGTCGACGTCACCGACTTCGGGCTCACCGGCCGCCAGGCGGAGTCCGCCCTGCTGGACGCCGGCATCGTCACCAACCGCAACGCCGTCCCGGCCGACCCGAACGGCGCCTGGTACACCTCCGGCATCCGGCTGGGCACCCCGGCGCTCACCAGCCGCGGCTTCGGCGCCGACGAGTTCGACCGGACGGCGGAGCTGATCGTCGACGTGCTCTCGGCCACGACCCCGACCGCGACCCGCGACGGCCGCGCCTCGCAGGCGAAGTACGTGGTCGCCGACGGCGTCGCCGAGCGCACCCGCGCGGCCGCCTCCGAGCTGCTCGCGGCGCACCCGCTCTACCCGGGCCTCGAGCTGGCGTGAGAGGGCCCGTCCTCCTCACCGCCACCGTGCGCGCGGTGAGGAGGACGGGGTCCCCGACGTGAGGGACTACATGCGTCACAGGCGCCCCGTCGATACCCTTCGCCGCGTCGTGGAGCGACCAGCGCCCTGGGCGCTCCTACACTCGGCCGTGTGGACACCGCCGTGACCGACCCCGTGGTCGGCCTCGTTCTCGAGGGGCGCTACCGCCTCGAGGAGCGGGTGGCACGGGGTGGCATGTCCACCGTCTACGCGGCCACCGACCTCCGGCTGCACAAGACCGTCGCCGTCAAGGTGATGGCCGAGCACCTGGCGCACGACCCGACCTTCGTCGACCGGTTCACCCGCGAGGCGCGGGCCGCGGCGATGCTCAGCCACCCCAACGTCGTGGGCGTCAGCGACCAGGGCAGCGACCAGGGCCTGGTCTTCCTCGTCATGGAGCTGGTGCGCGGCCGGACGCTGCGCGACCTGCTCAGCGCCCGCGGGCGGCTCACCGTCGGCGAGGCGTTCGCCGTCCTCGAGCCCGTGCTCGCCGGGCTCACCGCCGCCCACCGCGCCGGCATCGTGCACCGGGACATCAAGCCCGAGAACGTGCTGATCGGCGTCGACGGCGTGGTGAAGGTGGCCGACTTCGGCCTGGCCCGCGCCGTCGTCGGCACCGGGCAGACCAGCCAGACCGGCGGGGTGCTCATCGGCACCGTCGCCTACCTCTCCCCGGAACAGCTCGAGCGCGGCCGCGCCGACGCGCGCAGCGACATCTACGCCGCCGGGATCGTGCTCTACGAGATGCTCACCGGGCACCCGCCCTTCGGCGGGGACACCCCGCTCGCGGTCGCCTACCAGCACGTGCACCACGACGTCCCCGCCCCCTCGGCCGAGGTCCCCGGCCTGCCGTGGCAGGTCGACGAACTGGTGGCCCGCACCACCCGCCGCGACCCCGCCGGCCGCCCGCTGGACGCCGGGGCGTTCCTCGCCGAGCTCACCGACGTCCGCACCGACCTCGGCATCGAGCCGGTCCCGGTGCCCACCGGCCAGAGCGCCGGCCCCGGCACGCTGCGGCCGACCAACCGGTCGACCCGCCCCCGCCCCGGCCACCCGAGCAACCCCGGCACCGCCGTGCTCCCCGACCGCGCGGCCCGGTCGGGGCGCACCAGCATGCTGCCCGGGATGGGCGCCGGGCCCACGACCGACGTGCACGGCCGCCGTCCCGGCCCGGCCCGGCCGCGCCCCGGCGTGCCCGACCACGTCCGCCGGCGCCGCGCCCGGCTGCTGATCGCCGTCGTCCTGCTCATGGCGATCACGGTGGGCGCGGTCGGCTGGTGGCTCGGCTCCGGGCGCTGGACCGACGTCCCCGCGCTGACCGGCAAGCAGGAGAGCGCGGCCATCGACCTGCTGCAGGACGCCGGCCTCGACCCCGACCCGGTGGTGCAGGAGTGGAGCGAGACGGTGCCCGCGGGCGTCGTGATCTCCACCGATCCGGCCTCGGGCGAGGTCATCCGCGGCACCGACGTCCGCGTCGTCGTCTCCAAGGGCCTCGAGCGCTACACCGTGGCGCCCGAGCTCGTCGGCCTGCCCGTCGACGACGTGGAGGCGCGCCTGCAGGCCGACCTGCCCATCCAGCTCACCCGGGGTCAGGCGTTCGACGACCAGGTGCCCGCGGGCCACGTCGTCGCCTTCGACCCGCCCGCCGGCACCGCGCTCAAGCGTGACCAGGTGGTGACGGTCGTGGTGAGCCAGGGCCGGGCGCCGGTCGCCGTCCCGGACGTCACCGGGCAGACCCCGGAGCAGGCGACGTCGAACCTCGAGGCGCTGGGCTTCGTGGTCCAGCGCGGCGAGGACGGGCGCAGCGACCAGGTCGACGAGGGCGAGGTCATGGCGGTCGAGCCGGGCCCCGGCGCCGGCCCGGTCGCCTACGGCAGCACCGTGCGCATCCAGGTCTCGGCCGGTGTCCCGCTCGTCACCGTGCCCGACGTCGTGGGCCGGAGCGGCGACGAGGCCGAGTCGATCCTGCGGCAGGCGGGCCTCGAGGTCGAGGCCACGCGCTTCTTCGGCAACCGGGTGCTGCGGCAGAGCCCCGCGGCCGGCGAGAGCGTCGAGCGCGGCACCCCCGTGACGATCCTGCTCTCCTTCGGATAGGCCCGTGTCGGACGTTCCCCCCGGTGTGCCGCCGATCGGCGCGCACATCCAGATCAAGGGCGGCCTCGCCAAGGGCGGCCTGCCCTACACCGACGCCGTCGGCGCCCGCGCCGTGCAGGTGTTCGTGGGCAACCCGCGCGGCTGGAAGCTGACCGACGGGGACGCGAAGCAGGACGCGCTGTTCACCGCCGGCTGCGCCGAGCGCGGAGTGCCGTCGTTCATCCACACGCCGTTCCTGGTCAACGTCGGCTCCCCGACCGAGGCCACCGTGAGCCAGTCGATCGCGTCGATCGCGCACAACCTCCGGCGCGGGGCGCAGCTGGGCTGCCAGGGCGTCGTGGTGCACGCCGGGTCCGCGGTGGGCGAGGACCGCTACGAGCCGGCGCTGCGCCAGCTGCACGAGCAGCTGCTGCCGGCGCTCGAGGCCGCCGACCCCGACGGGCCGCGGCTGCTGGTCGAGCCGACGGCCGGTGGCGGCAAGGCGCTGGCCGCCACCGTCGAGGACCTGGGCCCGTACTTCGCCGCGCTGGAGCACCACCCGCTGGTCGGCGTCTGCTTCGACACCTGCCACGCCTGGGCGGCCGGGCACGACCTCGCCGTCCCGGGTGGCATGTCGGCGACCCTCGACGCGCTCGAGGCGACCGTCGGCCCCGGCCGGCTCGGCCTGGTGCACGTGAACGACTCGCTGGACACCTGCGGGTCCAAGCGCGACCGGCACACGACCATCGGGGAGGGCCTGATCGGCTCCGGCGCCTACGGCACCGGCCCGTTCGCGGAGCTGGTGCGGCACCGCACGACGGCGGGGGTGCCCATGGTCGTGGAGACCCCGAGCCTGCGGGACGGCGACCCCTGCGGCGGCCACGCCGCGGACATCAAGCTGCTGAACAGCCTGATCGGCGACCCGCCCGCCGCCTGACCTGGCGAGATCTGCGCACGCGGCCTGAGCGGCCGCGACGCCGCTCGTGCAGCGGGGTGCCGGCGCGGAGGCCGGCTAGCGGTCGAGCAGCTCGGCGAGGACGTCGGCGGCGCGCTCGACGGCGGCCCGGTCGACGTCCAGGTGGGTGACGAGCCGGACCCTGCGGGCGCTGACCTGGCTGACCAGCACGCCCTCGGCCTTCGCCGCCTCGGCGAGCATCGGCGCCTCGACGTCGTCCAGCACCACCATGTTGGTCTCCACCGACGCCGGGTCGACGCCGAGCCGCTTGGCCAGGAGTTGGGCGTGGTCGTGGTCCTCCCGCAGCCGGGGCAGGTGGTGGTCGAGCGCGTAGGTGCAGGCCGCCGCCAGGACGCCGACCTGCCGCATGCCGCCGCCGAGCCGCTTGCGCCAGAGCCGCGCGGTCGCGATCCGCTCCGCCGACGCCACCAGCACCGAGCCGACGGGCGTCCCGAGGCCCTTGGAGAAGCAGACCGACGCGGTGTCGGCGAGCCCGCCGTAGGTGGACAGCGGCACCCCGGACGCCACGTGCGCGTTCCAGATCCGCGCCCCGTCGAGGTGCACCGCCACACCCGCCGACCGCGACCAGTCCCAGAGCTCCTGCAGCTGGTCCAGCGGCTGCACGAGCCCGCCGCCGCGGTTGTGCGAGTTCTCGACGGCGATCGCCGCGGTGGCCGTGAGGTGCCAGTTGTCCTGCGGCCGGACCTGCTCGACGAGCTGCCGGGCGTCCAGCCGCCCGCCGGCCGACACCACGGTGCGCGTGGAGATCCCGAAGATCGCCGCCGCGGCGCCCATCTCGTACGTGACGACGTGGGCGTCGGCGTCGCAGAGGACCTCCTGCCCCGGCTCGCAGACCAGACGCATCCCGATCTGGTTGCCCATGGTCCCGCTGGGCACGAAGAGCGCGGCCTCGTGCCCGAATAGCTCCGCCACCCGCTCCTCGAGCGCGGTGACCGACGGGTCCTCGGCGTAGACGTCGTCGCCGACCTCGGCCTCGGCCATCGCCCGCCGCATGCCCGGGGTCGGCTTCGTGACCGTGTCGGACCGGAGGTCTATGGCCCCCTGCAGGGGCCCGCCGCGAGCCTGCGAGCGGTGGGGGGCAGGGGGTCCTTCAGCCACGCAGCATCTCCGCGACCAGGAACGCCAGCTCCAGGGACTGCCCGGTGTTCAGCCGTGGGTCGCACGCCGTCTCGTACCGGCTGTCGAGGTCCTCGTCGCTGATCTCCATCGCGCCGCCCAGGCACTCGGTGACGTCCTCACCGGTGAGCTCGACGTGGATGCCCCCGGGCCAGGTGCCCAGCGCCCGGTGCACGTCGAAGAAGCCGAGCGCCTCGTCGACGACGCGGTCGAAGTGGCGGGTCTTGTAGCCGGTCGGCGACTCGTGGGTGTTGCCGTGCATCGGGTCGCACTGCCACACCACCTGGTGGCCGCTCGCGGTCACCTTCTCCACGATGCCCGGGAGGACGTCGCGGATCTTGCCGTTGCCCATGCGGCTGATCAGCGTCAGCTTGCCGGGGATGCCGTCGGGGTCGAGGCGCTCGACCAGCTCGGTGGCCTGCTCCGGCGTCGTCGTCGGGCCGATCTTCACGCCGATCGGGTTGGCCAGCTTGGAGGCGAACTCGATGTGCGCGCCGTCCATCTGGCGGGTGCGCTCCCCCACCCAGACGAAGTGCGCGCTCAATGCGTACGGGCGGCCCTCGTGCATGCGGAGCAGCGCCCGCTCGTAGTCGAGGATCAGCGCCTCGTGCGAGTTGAACAGCTCCACCCCGCGCAGGGCGTCGGAGTCGATGCCGCAGGCGCGCATGAACGCCAGCGCCCGGTCGATCTCGCGGGCGATGACCTCGTACCGCACGCCGGCCGGCGAGTTGGCCACGAAGTCGCGGTTCCAGTCGTGCACGGCGTGCAGATCGGCCAGGCCGCCGCGGGCGTAGGCCCGGATCATGTTCATGGCCGCGGCGGAGTTGGCGTAGGCCCGCACCAGCCGGTTCGGGTCGGGGATCCGCTTCTCGAGGACCGGCTCCAGCGAGTTGACCATGTCGCCGCGGTAGGACGGCAGGCCGAGGGCGTCGGTGTCCGACGAGCGCGGCTTGGCGTACTGGCCGGCCACCCGGCCCACCTTGACCACGGGCACGCTCGCCCCGTAGGTGAGGACCACGGCCATCTGCAGCATCGTGCGCGTGGTGGCCTGCAGGTGCGGCTCGGTGTTGAGGTCGAAGGTCTCCGCGCAGTCGCCGCCCTGGAGCAGGAACGCCTTGCCCTGGGCGACGTCGGCCAGCTGCGCGCGCAGCGTGTCGACCTCGCTCGGGGCGACGATCGGCGGCACGGTGGACAGGGTCTCCAGCACGGCGTCCAGGGCCGCGCGGTCGGGCCACCGCGGCTGCTGGGCGGCGGGCAGCTCCCGCCACCGGTCCAGACCGGGTACCAGCTCGGCAGGTTCGGGGAGGCTCACGCCCCCGAGAGTACGGCGGACACCCGCTGCCACCAGATGCCGTGTCGCCGGTTCCGCACTTCGGGGGGTCTCAGCCGAAGAAGACCTCGGCCTCCGCGTACCGCTCGGCGGGCACCAGCTTGAGCTGCGCGGTCGCCTCCCCCAGCGAGACGCGGACGATGTCCGTGCCCCGCAGGGCCACCATGATCCCGGTCTCCCCCGCGTGCACCGCCGACACCGCGGCCAGGCCGAACCGCGTCGCGAGCACCCGGTCGAACGGCGACGGGGTGCCGCCGCGCTGGACGTGCCCAAGGACGACGGCGCGGGCCTCCCGCCCGGTCCGCTCCTCGAGCAGCGCGGCCAGCGCCGGGCCCACCCCGCCCAGGCGCACGTGGCCGAAGGCGTCCTTCTCCCCCGTGGCGACCACCATGCCGCCGTCCTTGGGCTGCGCCCCCTCCGAGACGACGATGATCGGCGAGTAGCCCGAGTCGAACCGGTGCCGCACGTGGTCGAGGACCGCCTCCACGTCGAAGGGGTGCTCGGGGATGAGGATCACCGTGGCCCCACCGGCCATGCCGGCGTGCAGCGCGATCCACCCGGCGTGCCGGCCCATCACCTCGACGACCAGGGCGCGGTGGTGGCTGTCGCCGGTGGTGTGCAACCGGTCGATCGCCTCCATCGCGACGCCGACGGCGGTGTCGAACCCGAAGGTGTAGTCGGTGGCGTCGAGGTCGTTGTCGATGGTCTTGGGCACGCCGACCACGCGCACCCGCCCGGTCGCGGCCAGGCGGCCGGCGACGCCGAGGGTGTCCTCCCCGCCGATGGGCACGAGGGCGTCGATCCCGGAGCGCCGCAGCGTGTCCAGCACCCGCTCGGGACCGCCCTCGACGGCGTAGGGGTTGGTGCGGGACGTGCCCAGGATGGTTCCGCCCCGCGGCAGCAGGCCGCGGACCGACGCCAGGTCCAGCGGGACGCCGTCGTCCTCCAGCAGGCCGCGCCAGCCGTCCCGGAAGCCGATCACCTCGTCGCCGAGCTCGCCGACGCCCTTGCGCACGACCGCACGGATCACCGCGTTGAGGCCGGGGCAGTCACCGCCGCCGGTCAGGATGCCGATGCGCATGCGTCCCTCCGCGGAACCGGCCGGGCGGCACCCGGGTGTGCCGCACATGATGCCGCAGGTCACCGCCCCGTCCAGCCTTTCGCGCACCGCCGTCGTCCCCGGCTGCGGCGGGTCGCCGGATCGCGCCCCACCCGGTCACCCGCAGGTCACGATCCGTCCCACCCGGCCCGCTCCGGTACCGGGCCGGCCGTCACCTGCCGAGACAGCTCCTGGCAGCGACACCGGGTCGCTGCCGTGACCCGGAAGGCCGACGATGCGCTGGACCTCCCTCCCCGCCTGGACGACGCCGTCCGGCTGGGGCATCCGCACCAAGGTGGTGGCGCTGGCGGTGGCCAGCGTGGCCGTGACCGGGGTGGCCATGGGTGGCGTGAGCGCCTGGCAGAGCAGCCGCTTCGCCGACGACGCCGCCCGTGACATGGACGCCCTCGTCGAGGAGGACATCAGCCGCGCGGCCCGCGGGACCTACGACGTCGTCGCCACCCAGGGCGCCTCGACCGCCGCCAAGGTCGACTCGGACCTGGCCACCGCCCGCTACGTCCTGCAGCAGTCCGGCGGCTTCGCCGTCGACGACTCCGGCCGCGGGCTGGTCGCCTGGGACGCCAAGAACCAGATGAACGGCGAGGTCACCCCCGTCGCCCTGCCCCGCGTGCTGGTCGGGGGTCAGTGGCTGGGGAAGAACAGCGACGCCGCCGTCCCCACGCCTGTGGTCGACACCATCAAGGAGATGGTCGGCGCCACCGTCACGATCTTCCAGAAGACGCCCTCCGGCGACTTCCTGCGGGTGGCGACGAACGTCCAGACCGCCACCGGCACGCGCGCCATCGGCACCTACATCCCGGCGGTGAACCCCGACGGCAAGCCCAACCCGGTCGCGGCGGCGGTCAGCGGCGGGCAGACCTACCGCGGCAACGCCTTCGTCGTCGACTCCTGGCTGGTGTCGGCCTACGAGCCGATCCTCGGGCCCGCGGGCGACGTGGTCGGGGTGCTCTACGTCGGGGTGAAGCAGGAGAACCTGCCCGCGCTCCGCGAGGGGCTGCAGGCCACCACCATCGGCGAGAACGGCCACGTCGAGGTCTACGGCGGCACCGGCGACCGCGCCGGCACGGTCCTGATCAGCCCGGACGGCAGCCGCGACGGCGAACAGCTGCTCGACGCCACGGACGCCGACGGCGTTCCCTACGTGCAGCAGATCGTCGACGCCGCGCTGCCGCTCCAGGACGGCGAGCAGGCGACCGTCCGCTACGACGACCCCGAGGCCGGCCCGACCACCGTCCGGGTGTCCTACTACGCCCCCTGGGACTGGGTCATCGCCACCGTCGCGCGCGACGCCGACTTCGCCGGCGCCGAGGAGTCCCTGGAGTCCGGCCGCTCGTCGATGGTGTGGGCCATGGTCGTCGCCGCCCTGGTGATCGCCGTGCTGGGCGGGGTGCTCGCCCGGTGGGTCGGCCACCGGCTGACCCGGCCGCTGACCCACCTGCGCGACCGGATGGCCGAGATCGCCGACGGGGAGGGCGACCTGACCCAGCGGATGGACGACTCCCGCGACGACGAGGTCGGGCAGCTCTCCGGCGCCTTCAACCGCTTCGTCGACAAGGTCGCCGGCACGGTGCGCGACATCCACCGCTGCGCGCAGGAGGTCGCCGCCTCCGCGGCCGGGGTGTCCGCGGTGGCCGACGGCCTGGCCCAGCGGGCCGCCCGCAGCCGCGACCAGGCCCAGGGGGCGCACGGCGTCGCGTCGGAGATCAGCAGCAGCGTCTCCTCCGCCGCGGCCGGCGCCGAGGAGATGGGCGCCTCGATCACCGAGATCGCCCGCAGCGCCGCCGAGGCCGCGGAGGTCGGGCGTCAGGCGGCCGCGCTCGCCGAGCAGACCGAGACGACGATCGCCGCGCTCGGGGCCAGCTCCGCGGAGATCGGTGACGTCGTGAAGGTGATCTCGGGGGTGGCCGAGCAGACCAACCTGCTGGCCCTCAACGCCACCATCGAGGCGGCGCGCGCCGGTGACGCGGGCAAGGGCTTCGCCGTCGTGGCCAACGAGGTCAAGGACCTCGCCCAGGAGGCGGCCAAGGCCAGCGAGGAGATCGCCCAGCGGGTGCAGGGCATCCAGTCCGAGACCACCGAGGCGGTGCGGTCGATCTCGCGGATCGCCGACGTCGTCCGGGCGATCAACGACCACCAGACGACGATCGCCAGCGCGGTCGAGGAGCAGACGGCGACCACCCGCGAGCTGAGCCGCAGCGTCGCCACCGCTGCCGAGGGCGCCGGCGCCGTCACCACCACGCTCACCTCGGTGAGCCGCGACGCCGACGACAGCGCCACCGACGTCGAGCGGGCCCGTTCCGCGGCGCGGGAGCTCGACGGGCTCTCCAAGGAGCTCAACCGGCTGCTGGCGGCCTTCACCGTCTGATCGCCGCCCGCGCCCGACGAGGCCCTCCCCGGAACTCCTCCGGGGAGGGCCTCGGCCGCTGGTGGGCCTCCGGTCAGCCGGCTCCGTCGCGGTCGGCCCTCAGGTAGGGCCGCGGCGACCGGCCTCCCGCGGCCACCCACGCCGCGACCCCCTCCGGGTCCCTGCGGCTCAGCTCGTCGAGCAGCAGGGCACGCACCTCGACGACCCGGTCGCGGTGCTGCCCGGACCGGAGGATCTCCTCGGTCTCCACCCACCGGTCGGCCAGTTCGGCCGTGGGGAGCACGGGCAGGACGTCCGCGACCCCGGCGGCCGCGCCGACCTCGGCCGCGGCGTCCTCGGCCAGCCGGTCGGCCGCCACCAGGGAGCCGACGACGAGCAGCACGAGCACGACCAACCCGCCCAGGGAGCCAAGGACCGGCAGGGCCGCTCCGAACGGCACGAGCAGGATCCCTGCCCCCGCGGCCCGGAGGACGAGCCGGCGGGACGCCGCCTCGCGGGGGAAGCCCCCGTCCGCGAGCGCCAACGTCCCGCCGAGGAGCAGCCCCAGGGTCGGGCCGTGCACGAGCGTCACCTGCCAGGGCGCGACCAGGGCGCCGACGAGCGCCGGGCCCAGCAACGACGCGATCACCAGCACCCGGCCCCAGCGCACCGCCCTCCGCCACAGCGCGCGTCGCCAGGCCGTCGACGGGAGGAGCGCGCCTGCGGAGGCCGGGGTCGGTGGCGGTTCCGGCGGGAGCGGCGCGGCCGTGCCCATGACCGTGGATCAGGCCACGCCGCGTGCGTCCGTGCCGGATCCCCGCCGTGCGGAGATCCGGTTGTAGACGACCAGCACGATCACCGCCCCGATGACCGCCCCGATGATCCCCGCCGGGCCGAAGCCCCGGTCGCGGAAGCCACCGAAGAGCAGGCCGAGGAGGAGGCCGCCCACGATCGAGCCGGACACCCCGAGCAGCAGGGTGCCGACCAGGCTCATCGAGTCCTTGCCGGGCACGAGCGCACGAGCGAGGAAGCCGGCGACCAGGCCGACGACGAGCAGCCAGAGCAGCGAGAGCATCAGAACTCCGTCCGGTCGGTGGGGTGGCCCATGAGCCGGAGCAGCCGGCGCACCGGCGGTGACGCGGCCACCAGGACCACGTCACCGTCCAGCGCCGGCGACAGCCCGTGCGAGTTGGCGAAGGTGACCCCGGACAGGTCCAGGGCGAGCACGCCGTCGTGGGTGGAGCGGACGTGGGCCAGCACGGCCTCGAGCAGTTCCCGGCCGACGAGGTCCAGCTCCCCGGAGACCGCGACAACCGGCTGCCGCCCGTCCCGCCGCACCTCCAGGAAGAGCTCCCCCAGGTGCCCGCGCGGGACCGGTCGCTCGTGCGCGGGCACGGCCGGACGTCGCCGGCGCGCCACCACCGGACGCCGGGGTGGCAGGGCGGCGGAAGGGGCGCGGAAGCGGGGAACCGGGTGGGTGCTCCGTGTCATGCGCCGACGCTAGGCGGGGTGCGCGCCGGCGCGTCAGGTCCCGGCCCGGACGACTACCGGGCGCGGTCCTTGCCGGGACCCTGCAACCCGACTCCTCCTGCTAGGCGGTGCCGAGCGGCGTCGCGGGCCAGTCGAGCAACCGGGCCCCGGTCACCGCGACCATGAGCGCGAGCTGGTCCGCCGGAGCCCCGGGGTCGTAGCCGGTGAGTTCCCGGACGCGCTGCAGGCGGTAGGTCACCGCCCGCACGCTCAGGTGCAGGCGGCGGGCGGCCGACGCCGCGTTGCGCCCGTCGGCGAAGTACGCCTCCACCGTCGCCACGAGCGGCCCTGCCCCGCCGCGGGCCCCGGTGAGCGGTCCGAGCACCGTGCCGACCAGGTCGGAGATGGCCTCCTCGTCCCGTAGCAGGACCCGGTAGACGAGCATGTCCCGCGCATGGACGACGCGATCGGGCAGCCCGAGCCGTTCGGCCACCTCCAGGGCGTCCACCGCCTCCCGGTACGAGCGCGGCACACCGCGCGGACCCGGGTGCGAACGCCCCACCCCGACGCGCCACTCCGGTCGCCGGGTCAGCCGGGCCACGGCCGGGCCGGCGGCCTCCGCCAGCTCGCGGCCGTCGGCCTCCGCCGGGCCGTCCGCGGCGCCGGACGACAGGACGCTGACCAGGCGGCCGTCCTTGGCGGTGACGAGCACGGCGCGGTCGCCGAACCGCAGCCGCGCCTCGTCCTCGAGCCACCTCGTCAGGGGCATCCCCGAATCGGTCGGCCGGTCGGTGGCCGCCACCGTCACGGTGTGGCTGCCGGTGAGGGCCATGCCCAGCCGGGCCGCGCGCTCCACGAGGGAGCCGACCTCCGACCGGCCGGTGAGCAGGTCGTCCACGAACTCGCGCCGGAAGGCCTCCTCCCGGCGGACCACCTCGCGCTGGGCCTCGTCGTGCCCGGCCGCCAGCGCGCCGAGGGCGGTGTCGGCGCCCCGCCACACGAACTCACCCACCGCCACCAGGTCCGACGACCGCGGCGACCGGCCGCGGACGTCCCCGACCAGCTGCGGCAGACGCGACCAGAGCCGGCGCGAGGCGCTCATGTAGAGGTCCACCAGCGCCGGCAACCCGACCCCCCGCCGCGCGGCCTCGGCACCCAGGGACCGGCAGTGCGCCTCCTCGTCCCGGGTGAGGGACCTGCCCTGCACGGCGACGTCGACCAGGGTGGCCAGGTACCCGTCCAGCAGAGCGGGGGGCAGCCCGTGCTCGCGCGCGGCGGCGGCACCGACCTCCGCCACCACCTCGGCCGCCCGGTCCTCGCCGGCGTGCGAGGTCACCCCCCGGCCGACTCGATCGCCCGCCACCGCGCCAGGTTGTACCGGGCGTCGACCAGCGCGTCGTGCGTGCCCTGGGGCTTGGGCGGGAGCGGCGGCTGCCCGCGGTCGTCCCAGCGCTGGCGCAGCTCCCGGGTGAGCCGCGGGATCGGCCGCGGCAGGGCCGGCATCGCGCCCCACAGCTGGCACAGGGCCACGTGGTCGTAGGCGGCGAACCAGGCCCAGAGCTCGATCTCCTCCCCCGGCGCGGTCAGGAAGGAGAGCAGGTCCTCGCGGATGCGCTCCCGGCTGCGCCACGCCCTGTCCGCGGGAGGGGGCAGCTGGTCGAGCACGTTGCGGCGCACCCACGGGATCGCCTTGCCCGGGTCGAACTCGGTGCTGACGGCGTAGAACTCCCGCCCGGACTCGTCCACGACGCCGATGGAGACGAGGTCGATGGTGGTGCCGTCCTCGATGAACTCGGTGTCGTAGAAGTAGCGGCGCACGGCGTCCACCGTAGGGGGGGGGCGGCCGGATGCCGGCGTCCCGGTTACGCGGCGCCGGTGGGCCGGCCTCCGACGGAGTGGGACCCGAACTCGCGGCCGTCCAGCGCCGCGATGTCCCGCTCGAGCTGCGGCACACGCTTCGCCGAGACCGCCATCGCCAGCTTCTCGGCCAGGACGCCGGTGACGAGCTGGCGCAGGGCCGCCACGGTGCCGACCGAGCGCGGCACGAACACCCGGCGGCGGCGCGTCTCCAGGTTCTCCACGAGCGCCTCGGCGCACGCCTCCACCGAGGTGTAGGCGCCCAGCGGCCCGGGGAGCCCCCGGCGGGTCGCGGCGAAGGTGGGCAGCGCGGCCTCGGTGTCGCGGACCATGTCGGTGTCGATCCACGTCGGGTGCGCGCTGGCCACGGTGATGCCCCGGTGCGCCACCTCCAGCCGGAGCGCGTCGCCGAAGCGCTCCACACCGGCCTTCGACGCGCAGTACGCGCTCATGCCGGGGAGGACGGTGAACGCCGCGGCGGAGCTGATCAGCAGGACGTGGCCGCGGCGCTGCGCGAGCTCCGGCAGGGCCGCGTGCGCGGTCAGCATCGTGCCGATCAGGTTCACCTCGACGGTGCGGGCCAGCGCGTGGGCGGAGCTGGTCATGACCGTGGTGAGCGGCGCGATGCCCGCGTTGGCGACGACGACGTCCAGCCCGCCGAAGGTGTCCACGGTGCGCCGCACGGCCGCGGCCAGCGCGTCGGCGTCGGTGACGTCGGCCTCCACCCACAGGTGCTCGGGACCCAGCTCGTCGGCGACCCGCGCGAGCTCCTCCGGCTCCAGGCCGACGAGGGCGACCCGCGCGCCGCGGGCGGCCGCCTTGCGGGCGAGCGCGGCGCCGATGCCCCGCGCGGCACCGGTGATCAGGACGGACTTCCCGGCCAGCGGGGTGCGGTGTCGGGACGCCATGGGGCTGCTCCTCAGCTCGTCGCGCTCGTGTTGAGCACTGCTCAACGACTGTTGTAGCTTCTTGACCGTTGCTCAGCAAGCCGACGGAAGGAGCCGACCGAGGTGACCAGCACGATGCGGACGCACGCCACGACCGCCCCTGGTGCCGCGCGCGAGGTGCGGGTGGCGGTCATCGGGTCCGGCTTCGCCGGCCTGGCCATGGGCATCACGCTGCGGCAGCGCGGCGAGACCGACTTCGTCCTCCTGGAGCGGGCCGACGACGTCGGCGGCACCTGGCGCGACAACACCTACCCGGGAGCGGCGTGCGACGTGCAGTCGCACCTGTACAGCTACTCCTTCGCGCCGAACCCGGACTGGCCGCGCTCCTACTCCGAGCAGCCCGAGATCCAGGCCTACCTGCAGGCCACCGCGGACCGGTTCGGCGTGCGGGCGCACTGCGTCTTCGGCGCCGAGGTGACCGCCGCCCGGTGGGACGACGACGCCCGCCGGTGGCTGGTCACCACCACTGCCGGCGAGTTCCGCGCCCAGGTCCTCGTCTCGGCCGCCGGGGCGCTCGCCGACCCCACCTACCCCGACATCCCGGGCCTGGAGACCTTCGAGGGCACCGTCATGCACTCGGCCCGCTGGGACTCCTCGCACGACGTCAGCGGGGAGAAGGTCGCGGTCATCGGCACCGGCGCCTCGGCGATCCAGATCGTGCCGGCGATCCAGCCGCAGGTGGAGAGCATCGCGGTCTACCAGCGCACGCCGGCGTGGGTCGTCCCCCGCACCGACCACCCGGTCCGGCCGTGGGCCCGCCGGCTGTACCGGCTGGTCCCCGGCCTGCAGCGCGCCGTCCGCGGGGTGCTGTACGCCCTGCGCGAGTTCCTCGTCATCGGCATGGCCAAGCGGCGGGCGTTCCTGAAGCCCGTCGGCCGGCTCGCGAAGGCGCACCTCGAGCGGCAGGTCCGGGACCCGAGGCTGCGCGCGGCGCTGACGCCGGACTACACCATCGGCTGCAAGCGGATCCTCATCAGCAACGACTACTTCCCCGCGGTCTGCGCCCCCAACGCCGAGCTGGTGACCGCCGGCATCGCCGAGATCCGGCCGCGCTCGATCGTGACCCGCGACGGCGTCGAGCGCCCCACCGACACCCTGGTGCTGGCCACCGGCTTCCACGTCACCGACCTGCCGATCGCGGAGCGGATCCGCGGCCGCGACGGCCGGTCCCTCGCCGAGGTGTGGGCCGACGGCATGGTGAGCAACCGCAGCACCACCGTCGCCGGCTTCCCCAACCTGTTCCTGCTGGTCGGCCCGAACGTCGGCGTCGGGCACACGTCGATGGTGTACATGATCGAGTCGCAGGTGGCCTACGTCGACGATGCGCTGCGCACCATGGCGGCCGAGGGCCTCGCGGTCCTGGAGACCACGCCGCAGGCCCAGGAGGCCTACCGCGACCTCATCGCGCGGAAGTCCCGCGGCACGGTGTGGCTCGGCGGCGGTTGCGCCAGCTGGTACCTGGACCGGCACGGGCACAACACCACGCTCTGGCCCGACTTCACCTTCCGGTTCCGCAGGCTCACCAAGGAGCTGGACCGGGAGAACTACGTCGGCGTCCCGGCCGGCGCGCCCGTCCGCGAGGAGGAGGCGGCGTGACCGGCACGCTCATCCGCACCGTCCGCCGGCGCACCGCGGCGGTCGCGACCGACGACGGCGCCCGCCTGCACGCCACCGTCGAGGGCGCCGACGAGGCGCCGGTGACCCTCGTCCTCGCCCACGGCTGGACGCTGTCGCAGGCCGCCTGGGACGACGTCGCCGGGCTGCTGGCCGACCCGGTGGCCGACGGCGCGCTGCGGCTGGTGCGCTACGACCAGCGGGGGCACGGCCGCTCCACGTGGCCGCCGCCCACCCGCCCGGCGACGCCCGTCTCCCTCGACCGGCTGGGCACCGACCTGGCCGAGGTGCTCGACCAGCTGGTGCCCACCGGGCCCGTCGTCCTGGGCGGGCACTCCATGGGCGGCATGACGATCATGTGCCTGGCCGCCGCCCGGCCCGAGCTGTTCGGCGGCCGGGTGCGCGGCGTCGCGCTGGTGTCGACGTCGGCCGGCGACCTCGCCTCCGACCCGCGGTCGGCGGGCGGGCGCATGGCCAAGGTGCGCCCCGGCGTGCTGGCCGCGGCCCTCGCCGGGGCCGGCCTGCTCGAGCGGCTGCGCGACCTCCTGCCGCCGACCCACCCGCGGCACCGGACGATGGTCCGCGACCTGCTCTACGGCGCCGACGCCACCGACGAGATGGTCCTGGAGGGCGCGCGGATCATGCACGCGTCCACGGTGCGGTCCTTCGTCGAGTTCCTGCCCGCCCTGGGCGATCACGACAAGCGGACGGAGCTCGGGGCGCTCGCACGGGTCCCGGTCGAGATCTTCGTCGGCGACAGCGACAAGCTGACGCCCGAGCGGCACAGCGCCCAGCTCGCCGAGGCGCTGCCCGCGGCGCGCCTGCACCGGGCCGAGCGCACCGGGCACATGCTGCCGCAGGAACGGCCCGGCCTCGTCGTCGACGGGCTGCTGCGGCTCGTGGCCGGCGCCGTCGGTGACCGCGGGTGACGCGGGGCGCGGCGGCGTGACGGCCACCCCGGACGGGACGGGGCGGGGCCGCCGGTCGGCGGGCGACCGGCGGGCGCAGCTCGTGCAGATCGGCCTGGAGCTGCTGCCCACCACCCCGGTGCAGGAGCTGACCATCGACGAGGTGGCCCGCCGGGCGGGGATCAGCCGCAGCCTGCTGTTCCACTACTTCCCCAGCAAGCGCGACTACTACGCCGCCGTCACCCGGGCGGCGGCGGAGCTGCTCTGGACCCACCTGCTGCCGCGGCCCGGCTCGGCCGACGAGGGCACCGGCGTGAGCGCCGTCGACGGGATGCTCGACCGCTACGTCGGCTGGGTGGAGACCTTCCGGGAGACCCACCTGGCGTTCGTGCGCGGCGCCGCGGGAGGCGACCCCTGGGTGGCCGAGGTGTACGCGGAGACCCGCGACCGGCTGGTGGAGGTCGGGCTGCGGACGCTCGGGCTGCCGGACGACGCACGCCGCCGCCAGCTCGTGCTCGCCTTCTTCGCCTTCACCGAGGACCTCGTCGCCCAGTGGGTCCTGGAGCCGACGATGCCCCGCGCCGAGCTCCTGGCGCTGCTGCGCGACGTCCTCGACCGGCTCCTGCCGCGCTAGCCGGCGAGCGTCGTCGGGGCGCGGTCGGCGACCTCGGTGACCGGCGGCTGCAGGGTGGCGACGACCTCGACGGCGCTGGCCCCCGTGGCGTCCATCGACTTCTTCACCGTGGCGCCGTAGACGTCGACGTACTCTTGGCCCGACAGCGTCATGATCTCGTACATGATCTCGTCGGTGATCGACCGCTCGACGAAGCGGTCACCGGCTAGGCCCTCGTAGCGGCTGAAATCCAGGGGCTTCCCGATCCGGACCCGCACCTGGATGAGCTTCTTGCCGAAGGGCAGCCGCCGGCTGCCGTAGACCATCGCCACCGGGACGACGGGCGCCCCCGTCTCCAGCGCCATGCGGGCGACGCCGATCTTGCCGCGGTAGAGGCGCCCGTCCGGCGAGCGGGTGCCCTCGGGGTAGATGCCCAGCAGCTTCCCGTCGCGCAGGATGCGGATGCCGGTCCGGATGGCGCCCTCCGCGGCCGAGGCGCTCGACCGGTCGATCGGCACCTGCCCGGCACCGGTGAAGAAGGCCCGCTGGAGGAAGCCCTTCACGCCCGTGCCGGTGAAGTACTCGGCCTTGGCCAGGAACGTGACCCGCCGCTTCAGCTGCAGCGGCATGAAGATCCAGTCGGCCGCGGACAGGTGGTTGCTCGCGAGGATGGCGGCGCCCGTGGCGGGCACGTGCTCGATCCCTTCCACCTGCGGGCGGAAGAGGGCCCGTGCCGGCGGGCCGATGGCGACGAACTTGAGGAACCAGTAGAACAACACGCCTCCCTCGGGGACTGCCAGACTAGGGAGCCTGGGGCCCCGATCACAATCCGGGCCCCGCCGTGACCCAGCAGACACCGGCGCGACGCCGGATGCCAGGAGGAGCACCGTGCCCGGACCGACCCCCGCACCCGAGGTCATGCCCGGCGCCGAGCCGTTCGCCTTCCCCCGCGGCGACGGGCCGGAGGGCCGCACCGGGGTGCTCCTCGTCCACGGGTTCACGGGGACGCCGATGAGCATGCGGCCGTGGGGCGAGCACCTGGCGGCCGAGGGCTTCGCCGTCCGGTGCCCGCTGCTGCCCGGCCACGGCACCCGCTGGCAGGACTGCAACGCCAGCACCCACGACCAGTGGACCGCGACGGTCGAGGCGGCCTTCGACGAGCTGGCCGCCGGCTGCGACCGGGTCTTCGTCGCCGGTCTCTCCATGGGCGGCACGCTCGCGACGCGGCTGGCGCAGGTGCGGCCCGACGACGTCGCCGGGCTCCTGCTGGTCAACCCGGCCCTGCTCACCCGGCGATGGGACGCCAAGCTGCTGCCGCTGCTGGCCCGGGTCACCCCCAGCTGGGCACCGATCGCCAGCGACATCAAGAAGCCCGGGGTGACCGAGCTGGCCTACCCCCGGCTGCCGATCCGGGCCATGATGCAGCTGCGCGGCCTCTGGGCCGCCACCCGCGCCGACCTGGCCCGGGTCACGGCGCCGGTCATCGTCTTCCGCAGCACCGAGGACCACGTCGTGGAACCGGTCAACAGCACCATCCTGCTCGCCGGGGTGGCGAGCGAGGACACCACCGAGGTCGTCCTGGAGGACAGCTACCACGTGGCCACCCTGGACAACGACGCCCCGCTGATCTTCCGCCGGTCGGCGGAGTGGATCCGCGCCCGCGTGCCCGCCGGCGAGCCCGACGCCCCGTCGAGCGGGCGACGGTGACCGACCGCCGCGGCCGGGGACGCCGCGACAACGGCCTGGACGCCGTCCTCTGGAGCCCGCTGCGCGACGTCGACCCGCGGGTGGGCGAACACCTGCTCGACCTGCTCGAGGCCGCCGGCATCGCCGCCTACCTGGAGCCCGCCGCCGACGTCGGCCCCTACACCCGGTCGGTCGTCCTGCCCAGCCCGCCCTCGGACCGGCTCTTCGTCGACCGGGCGCGGCAGGTCGAGGCGCGCGGTCTGGTCGAGCAGCACGCCGACGACCACCCCGCCGAGCCGCGGGTCCTGCGCCGCCCGGCCGGGCGCGACCTGGACGAGGACGCCGAGTGGCGGCGCATCGTGGCCGCGTTCGAGGCCGAGCACGGCCGCCCCGCCGTCGAGGGCCTCCCCTCGGACGCGCCACCGCCGGCGCCCCACGAGGTGCCCGTGCTCGACCGGCCCGACGAGCACTACGAGCCGCCGGTACCGCCGCCGCTGCCGGTCCCGGCGCCCGCGGCGCTGTACGCCGTGCTGCTGGTCGCCGCCGGCATCCTGCTCATCGGCGTCCCCTCGATCATCGGCCTGTCGGCCGACGCCGGGCTCGTGCTCGGCGTCGGGGTGGTGGCCGGCGGGGTGGCGCTGCTGGTCTCCCGCATGCGCGACCGCTCGGACGACGGCGACGACGGGGCGGTGGTCTGAGATGGCCAGTACCACCACCCCGGCCACCGCGACGGTCACCGTGACCGGCCACCTGATGGACACCGGCATCCTCGGCCGCGTGCTGGACGACGTCCTCGAGTACGGCGGGGACTACCGGATCGCCGACCTGGACCTCGGGCGCGAGCACGCCGACGAGTCGACCGCGCTGATCGAGATCCGGGCGGACTCCGCCGAGCGGCTGGACCGCATCCTCATGCGGGTGCAGGTGCACGGCGCCAACCCGGTGGACCCGGGCACCGCCACCACCCGCCCGGCGCCGGCCGACGGGGTCTTCCCCGACGACTTCTACTCCACGACCAACCTGGAGACCCTGGTCCGGCTGGACGGCGAGTGGCTGCGGGTGCGCAACCCCGAGATGGACTGCGGCCTCGTGGTCACCACCGAGGAGGGCGGCGGGGCGGGCGGGGAAGTCACGGTCCGCACCGTCCCGGTCAGCGACGTGCGCGCCGGCGACGCCGTCGTCTGCGGTGCCCACGGGGTGCGGGTCGAGCTCCCGGCGCAGGCCGCCCGGGGCACGGAGGACGAGTTCGGCTTCATGTCCTCGGCGGTCTCCAGCGAGAAGCCGCAGGCGCTGCTGGTCCGGCAGATCGCCGAGCGCATGCGCGAGGTCAAGGCCGCCGGCCAGCGGGTGCTGTGGGTGGGCGGCCCGGCGGTGGTGCACACCGGCGCCTCCCCCGCGATGGTGCGGCTGGTCCGGGCCGGCTACGTCGACGTCCTCTTCGCCGGCAACGCCCTGGCCACGCATGACATCGAGTCGGCGCTCTTCGGCACCTCGCTCGGCGTCGACCTCGCCAAGGGCTCGGGGGTGCCGCACGGCCACGAGCACCACATCCGGGCGATCAACACCATCCGGGCGGCCGGCTCGATCCGGGCCGCCGTCGACTCCGGCGTCCTCACCGGCGGCGTCATGCACGCGATGGTGGAGGCCGGCAAGCCGTTCGTGCTGGTCGGCTCGGTGCGCGACGACGGGCCGCTGCCCGACGTGCACACCGACGTCATCGAGGGTCAGCGGGCGATGCGCGCCGAGCTCCAGGACGTCGGCTTCGCGATCATGGTGGCCACGATGCTGCACTCCATCGCGACCGGGAACATCCTGCCGGCGTCGATCCCGCTGGTGTGCGTCGACATCAACCCGGCGACGGTGACGAAGCTGGCCGACCGGGGCAGCGCCCAGGCGATGGGCATCGTCACCGACATCGGCCTGTTCCTGGAGCAGCTGGCCCGCGAGCTGTGTTGATCAGGCTTCGCCTTCGGCGACGGCCTTCCTGACCAGGTCGGCCGCGCCCACGATCCCGGCCTGGGCGCCGAGTGCGGCCGCGACGACGCGCGGGCCCGGCCGGAAGCCGCGGCCGGGCAGGGCGCGCTCCAGCCGCTCGCGGGCCGGGCGCAGCACCATCTCGCCGAGCACGCTGACCCCACCGCCGATCACCACCACCTCGGGGTCCAGCACGGCGGCGAGGTCGGCGATCCCCTGCCCCAGCCAGTGGCCGACCTCGGTGACCAGCTCCAGGGCGAGCGGGTCGCCGTCGTAGGCCGCCCGGGCCACGTGCTCGCCGGTGAGGCGGTCGGGTTCGCCGTCGACCCGCTCCAGCAGCACGGCGGCGGCGGCCGGCGAGGTGCGGGCCACCTCGCGCGCCGTCTGGCCCAGCGCCGTCCCGCTGGCGTACTGCTCCCAGCAGCCGCGGTTGCCGCAGGCGCACAGCCGGCCGTCGGGGACGACACGCATGTGCCCCCACTCCCCCGCGACGCCGTGCGATCCGCGCCGCAGCCGCCCGTCGAGCACGATCCCCCCGCCGATGCCGGTGCCCAGGGTGATCATCAGGGCGAGGTCCGCGCCGCGGGCGGCGCCGTAGCGGTACTCGGCCCAGGCCGCCGCGTCGGCGTCGTTGCCCACCCACAACGGCCGCTGCAGCCGCGCGGCCAGGTCCTTGCGCAGGGTGGAGTTGCGCCAGGCCAGGTGCGGGCTGAACAGCACGGTGTCCCCGGTGCGGTCGAACCACCCGGCGGCGCCCACCCCGACGCCGACGATCGCGCCCGCGTGCCCGTCGGCGAGCTCCTCGACGACGGCGGCGATCGCGTCCTCGGTGTCGCCGACGGAGGCACCCGGCGTCGCCCGGCGGGCGGTGGCCACGATCGCGCCGTCGGGGGCCACCAGGCCACCGGCCACCTTCGTCCCGCCGATGTCGATGCCGAGCGCCGGAAGGGCCGTCACCTCCGGCCCGGTCACGCGATGTCGATCCGCTGGACGACGGGCTCCTCGGCCTGCTCCGCGGGCTGCGGCTCCTGGTCCGGGACGGTGCTGCCGGCGGCCGGCTGCTCGGCGAACGCGCGCAGCGCGGCGGCCGCGGTGGTGAGGACGTCGGCCAGCGCCGCGGTCACCTCGGGGCGCTCACCGCGCAGCACGGCCGCCACCTGGCACACCGGGCACCAGCGGCAGTCGTCGCCGCCGTGCTCGCCCGTGGCGGGATCGGGGGACCGCTCGGCCCCCGCGCGCACGGCCTCGAGCAGACGGCGGGCCTGGTCGGTCCAGTCGGCACCGGTGGTCATCTGGTCCTCTCCTCGGCCGCCAGGAGGTCGGCCGGCCACTGCTGCGGATCCGGGCGGAAGCTGATCTCGAGCCGCGCGTCGGCGGTGGCGGGGGCGAGCAGCCGCCCGCCGGTCACCTCGCACCGGCGCAGCAACGAGTCCAGGCGCAGCGAACGACGATCCTCCCCCACGGTGACCACGAGGTCATCGCCCCACCGGGTCAACCCCACCTCCGGGCGGTCGGCGAAGGGCAGCGGCACGTCCAGCCGCCACCCGCCCTCGCCCCGGCGTGGGGCCGGCCGCACCGGCGCGCGGGTGGCAGCCGGCTCCACCCCGGCCAGCAGCCCTTCGGCGTCGGCGACGTCCGCCGGCGCCGCGGGGAGCTCGGCCACCTCGTGCACCGGGGCCACCTCCGCCAGCCCGGCCCGCGCTTGGTCCTGCTCGGCGGCGCGCGCGCTCCACCACTCCCCCACGCCCCCCGCCGGGAGCACGCGGGCCAGCACGGCGGCGACCCCGAGCCCGTGCAGGCCGAGGACGGTCGCCGCGTGCCGCACCACCGGGACGGCGGTCCGCTGGGCCCCGGTGGTCAGCCAGACCGCGGTCGCGGTGGGGTCGGCGAGCCGGTCCCGGGCGAGCAGCCGCTCGACCGCCGGCAGCGCGGCCAGCAGCGCATCCAGCGGACCGGGGCGGACGGCGCCGGCCGCCACCGACGCGGTCCGCACGGCGGCCAGCGCGCGCGCCGTCGGCGGCAGCGCCTGGTCCAGCCACCAGCGCAGCGACCCCGGCAGGCCGGCGAGCGCCAGGCCGTCCCGCAGGGGTCCGGCGTCCACCACCACCAGGTCGGCGTCGGCCGAGCCGAGCGCCGCCAGCAGCGCGAGCTCCCCGGCGCCGGGCACCGGCACGACCGAGCTCGCCGGCGGCAGGTCCAGGTGCGGGAGCAGCGGGCCGAGCGACCCGGCGTGGGCGCCCCACAGCTCCTCGAGCGCCCGGCGGCCGTCCACCCGCCGGGTGCGCAGGCCCGGGACGTCGCCGAGGCCGGTCACCGGCGCCGGCTGGCGGGAGAGCAGCAGGGTGCGCCGGCCCTGACGGGCGGCGCGCACGGCCGCGGCCGCGGCCACCGTCGACGAGCCCGCCCCGCCGGAGCCGGTGACCAGGAGGGTGCGCACCGCGGCTCAGCCCTCGACGCGCTTCTTGAGCTCCTTGAGCGCGGTGTCGAGGATGACCTTCTCGGCCTTCCGCTTGATCATGCCGAGCATCGGGATCGAGAGGTCGATGGTGATCGAGTAGGTGACCTCGGTCCGGCCGTCCTTCTCGACGAGGGTGTACGAGCCCTCCTGCCGCTTCTGCATCTGACCCTTCACCAGGGTCCAGGAGACGCGGCGGTCGTCGTCCCACGTGTACTCGAGGACGTAGTCGTCCTTGACCGCCCCGGCGTCGAGCACGAAGTGCACCCGGCGGGCCCGCCCGTCCTCGCCGGTCTCGAGCACCTCCACCTTCTTGGCGGCGGAGACCCACTGCGGGTACGAGGGGAAGTCGGCGATCACCGCCATGACCTCGGCCGCAGGCGCCTCGACGACGATCGACTGGGTGGACTGGTCGGCCATGGGCAGCAGGCTAGCCGTTCGGGTGCCGGCCCGGCCCGCGTACCACGGCACTCGGCTACTGCCCGGTAGCACCAGCCGCTAGATTGACCCGGACGTCCCCGCACCGGGGCCGCGGGGCGACGGTGCCCGGCGGGCGGTCGGGGAGGAGAGGACCGGGCGTGCGCGAGTTCAGCGTTCCAGCAACGCACGAGGTGGGCCCCGACGAGGCCCTCACCGACATGCTGGCGGCCAACGTCGCCGAGCACGGGGACGAGGTAGGCCTCCGGCGCCGGGTGGACGGCCGCTGGACCGACGTCACGTGGCGGCAGTTCGGCGAGGAGGTCCGCGGCGTCGCCAAGGGGCTGATCGCCGCGGGGGTGGCCGCCGGTGACCGCGTCGCGCTGCAGGCGAAGACGCGCTACGAGTGGACCGTCCTCGACTACGCCATCTGGACCGCCGGCGCCGTCGTCGTGCCCATCTACGAGACCTCCAGTGCCGACCAGGTCGCCTGGATCCTCTCCGACTCCGGGGCCACGGTCGCCGTCGTCGAGCGCGACGAGCACGCCGCCGCCATCGAGTCGGTCCGCGACCAGGCCCCCGAGCTGAAGGCCGTCTTCGTCATCGAGGACGGCGCGGTGGAGCAGCTGACCGCCTCCGGCGCCGACGTGCCCGACAGCGAGCTCGACGCCCGCCGCGCCACGCTCCACGCCGACAGCCTGGCCACGCTGATCTACACCAGCGGCACCACCGGCCGGCCCAAGGGCTGCGAGCTGACGCACGGCAACTTCCTGTTCGAGATCGGCAACGGCATCACGCTGCTCGAGCGGTTCATGAACGTGCAGGGCTCGCTGCTGCTGTTCATCCCGCTGGCCCACGTCCTCGCCCGCGTCCTGCAGGTCGGCGCCGTCAAGAACCGCACCGTCATCGGCCACACGCCCGATGTGACGAACCTCGTCGAGGACCTCGGCGAGTTCAAGCCCACCTTCGTGCTCGCGGTCCCGCGCGTGTTCGAGAAGGTGTTCAACAGCGCCAAGGCCAAGGCCGAGGGCGACGGCAAGGGCAAGATCTTCGACAAGGCCGCCCAGGTGGCCATCGACTGGTCGCGGGCCCAGGACACCGGCGGCCCGGGGCTGGGGCTGCGCGCGCAGCACGCCCTGTTCGACAAGCTCGTCTACGGCAAGCTGCGGGCCGCTCTGGGCGGGCGCTGCCTGGGCGCCATCTCCGGCGGCGCCCCCCTGGGCGAGCGGCTCGGCCACTTCTTCCGCGGCATCGGCGTGACCGTCTTCGAGGGCTACGGCCTCACCGAGACCACCGCGGCGGCCTCGGTGAACCACGACGGGGCGATCCGGATCGGCACCGTCGGCCGCCCGCTGCCGGGCGTCGCCTTCTCGGTGGCCGAGGACGGCGAGCTGCTCATCCGCGGCGGCATCGTCATGCGCGGCTACTGGAGGAACGAGGACGCCACCCGGGAGGCCATCGACCCCGACGGCTGGTTCCGCACCGGCGACCTCGGCGAGATCGACGACCAGGGCTTCGTCCGGATCACCGGCCGCAAGAAGGAGATCCTGGTGACCGCGGGCGGCAAGAACGTCGCGCCCGCCGTGCTCGAGGACCGGCTGCGGGCGCACCGCCTGGTGAGCCAGTGCATCGTCGTGGGCGACCAGCGGCCGTACATCGCCGCCCTGGTGACGCTCGACGAGGAGGCCCTGCCGCAGTGGCTGGAGTCCAAGGGCAAGGACACCGGCCTCACGGCCGCGCAGCTGCGTGAGGACCCCGACGTGCTCGCCGAGCTCGAGGCCGCGGTGGCGGAGGCCAACAAGGCCGTCTCCCAGGCCGAGGCGATCAAGAGGTTCACGGTGCTGGCGACCGACTTCACCGAGGACAACGGGATGCTCACGCCCAGCCTCAAGCTCAAGCGGAACGTCGTCATGAAGGAGTTCGGCTCGGAGGTCGAGGCGCTCTACTCCCGGTAAGGCCCTCTCGCCCCCCACCGTGCAGGCTCGCGGCGGGCCCCTGCGAGGGGGCCGCCGCGAGCGTCAGGGATCGAGGAGGTCGGCGAAGGTCGCGGCGATCGACGTCCACGACCAGCGCTGCTCGACCCAGGCGCGGCCGGCCGCGCCCATCGCGCGGGCCCGCGCCGGGTCGTCGAGCAGGCCCGACAGCGCCTCCGCCACCGCCCCGGGCGAGCGGGGGTCCACGACGTGCCCGGTGACGCCGTCCCGCACCGCCTCCGGCGCCCCGCCCGACGTGCCCGCCACGACCGGGCGCCCGCAGGCGGCGGCCTCGAGGAAGACCATGCCCAGGCCCTCGACGTCCAGCCCGCCGCGGCGGGTGCGGCAGGGCATGGCGAAGACGTCGCCGGCGGCGTAGTGCGCGGGCAGCTCCGCGTGGTCCACCGGGCCGGCGAGGACGACGGAGCCCTGCAGCCCGCGGGCCTCGATCGCGCGGCGGAGCTTCCCCTCGTCCGGCCCGCCGCCGACCAGCAGCAGCCGGGCCTCCGGGTGGCGGGCGAGCACCCGCGGCCACCCCGCGACGAGCACGTCCTGCCCCTTGCGGGCGACCAGCCGGGAGACGCAGACCACCACCGGCGCGTCCCCCAGGCCGTGCCGCTCGCGCACCGGCGTCCCGTCCACCTCAGGAGTGAACCGGGCGACGTCCACCCCCGGGGAGAGCTGGGCCAGCCGGGTCCGCCCCCCGAGCGGTGGCGCGAGCCGGTCCCGCGTGTACTCGCTGATGTAGGTGAGGACGTCGAGCCCGGCGGCGATCCGCTGCATCAGCTGCCGGCTCCCCGGCAGGGCGACCCACCCCGTCTCGTGGCCGTGCGTGGCGCCCACCAGGTGCCGGACCCCGGCGGCGCGGAGCGTGGGCGCGAGCAGCCCCAGCGGCGCAGCGGCGCCGAAGAAGGCGGTGTCGCAGCCGTAGCGCCTCACCAGGTCCACGGCGACGCGGGCCGTCGCCCGGGTCGGCAGCAGCATGCCGGTCGGGCGGCGCACCACCGGGTACGGCAGCCCCGCGTCGTGACCCGCCGAGCCCGGGGCGTCCGACGCGAGCACCACGAGGGAGTCCGGCGGTCGCCGCTCCAGCAACGCGGCGACGAAGGTCTGGATGCCGCCCTGCCGGGGCGGGAAGTCGTTGGTGACGACGAGCGTGCGGCTCACGAACCCTCCAGGCGGGCCCAGTCCTGGGCCATCGCGATCCGCTCCGCGGTGGTGGGGTGGCTGCCGAAGAACCAGTGCCAGGCCGCCGGAGGATCGGGGTCGCCGAGGTTGGTCGCGGCGAGCCGACGCTGCATGTCGATGAACGCCTCCGGGTCGCGGGTGAGCTCGAGGGCGTGCACGTCGGCGCGCTGCTCGATCTGGCGGGACACCAGGTTCTGCACCGGTGTGCCGAGCAGCCCGCCGACGGCGACGAGGAACAGCAGCAGCGGCACGACCCGCGGGTCACCGGGCCGCTCGACCCCAGCCCGGCGGAGCAGCGGTGCCCAGGACAGCAGCCAGCCGAGCAGCGCGGTCGCCGCGCCCGCACCCAGCGCCCCCATGAGCGTGCCGGTCAGGACGTCGTCGGCCGCGACGTGCCCCAGTTCGTGGGCGACGATCGACTCGATCTCCGCGTCGGGCAGCTCCCCGAGGAGCGTGTCGTAGACCACGATGCGCCGGGTGGAGCCGAAGCCGGAGACGTAGGCGTTGAGCGCCGTCGTCCGCCGGGACGCGTCGGAGACCAGCACGTCCTGCACCGGGGTGCCGTTCTGCTCCGCGAGCGCCAGCAGGTCGCTGCGCAGCTCCCCCGCCGGCAGGGGATCGAAGGTGTTGAACGCCGGCTCGATGACCACCGGGTACAGGAACGAGCCGGCGACCACCAGGCCGGAGACGGCCGCCCCCGCCCACGCCCACCACGTGCGCGGCGCCCGGCGGACCAGCCAGAGGAACGCCAGCACCACGACCACGGTCAACGCCACGCTGATCGCCAGGGAGACCGCGACGTCGCGCAGCCAGAGCCACCACCCGCGGGTGGAGAGCCCGTAGCGGGTGCGCACCGACTCGGCGTAGGCCGAGAGCGGCAGGGTGGCCAGGCGTCCCAGCAGGAGCAGGACCGGCACCCCTACCAGCACCTGGACGAACCACCGGTCGCCCACCCGCGCCGCGACGGCCTGCATCAGGCGGGCGCCCAGCGGGGTCAGGCCGAGCACCGCCGACACCCCCAGGCTCAGCAGCAGGGAGACCAGCGACGCCGGCCGCAGCGCGGCCGCGAACGCCTCGGCGCGCTCGATCCGGGCCGGGTCGAGGCCGGCGGTCGGGTCGGGCTCGGTGTAGCCGCCGGGCGGTTCCGGCAGGACGGTCCACGGGGTGCGGACGGCGATCACGACGACGACGGCGATCCCGAGGAGGGCCGCGGCCACCAGGGCGGCCCGGCGAACGCTCACCCGGCCGATCCTAGTGAGCCGACGCCGTCGTCCTCGCCTCCGGACGGGCCGGCCGCCGGACCACAGAGGGCCGGTGGCGGTCAGCCGGCGATGCGACGGGCTCCGTTGTAGTTGCCCATCGAATCCAGGCTCGCCACCTTCACCGGCTGGCCGGAGGTCGAGGCGTGCACCATCTGGCCGTTGCCGACGTACATGCCGACGTGGCTGACCGGGCTGTAGAAGAACACCAGGTCACCGGGCTGCAGCTCGCTGCGCGAGACGGGCTTGCCCATCTGGCTCTGCGACCGGCTCGAGTGCGGGAGCGTCACGCCCGCCGCGGCGTAGGCGTAGGAGGTCAGGCCGGAGCAGTCGAAGGCGTCGGGGCCGCCGGCGCCCCAGACGTACGGGTCGCCGATCTGGGCCAGCGCCGCGTTCACCGCGGCCTGGGCCGCCGAGCTCGGCGCGACGACGCCGCTGGGCGCCGGGAGGCCGGCCCCGCCGTGCGCCTGCGCCACCTGCTCCCGCTGCGGCGCGGTGAGCTCCTCGTAGCGGCGCTGGTACTCGGCGATCTTCGCCTCCAGCTCCTCCTGCCGGGCGGCGATCTCCTCCACCGTCCGCTGGGCGTCCGCGGCGGCCTTCTCGGCTGCCTCGCGGGACTCCTCGGCGTCCTCGGCGGCCTGCGACACCTCGGTGAGCACGTCGTTGGTGTGCCCGGCGATGGCGTCGAGGGTGCCCAGCTGGTCGACGAGCTGGTCGGCCGAATCGCTGGTCAGCAGGACGTCCAGCGGCGACATGCCGCTGCCGGTGTAGGCGCTGCGGGCCAGCCGGCGGATGTGCCCGTCGAGGGAACCGAGCCGGGCCTCCGCCTCGGCGGTGGCCTCGCTCGCGGCCTCCGCGTCGCGCTGGTGGCCGGCGAGGACGACCTTGGCCTCGTTGAGCTCCTCGGAGACGACCTCGAGCTCGTGGCTGGCCCGGGCCACCTGGGCGGCGACCGCGTCGGCCGTGCCGGGGACGGCCGACGCCGTGCCCGGGAGGATGGTGACGGTCATGGCCGCGACGGCGGTGACCAGCAATCCGGAGCGGAGGGGCCCGGAGCGACGGGCGTGGGAGGAGCTGCACCGGTCGGCGGTGCCGAGCTGTTCGGGGGCGTGCGTCAGCAGTGCGTGAGGGGTCGCCACGTGCGGCGGCTCTCCGTTCTTCCTCTGCAACCGCCGACCGAGTTAGCTGACGGGTTCGGGCTGGGAAGACTGGCCCTATCCCCCGCGCACCGGCGGGCCGGCTGCGGGGGAACTCACCCCAGAACTGCGGTGGGTCCCCGGTACACCTCCGGCGCCGGTGGTGCGCGCCGTGCGGTGATTAGGCGGTGTCCGGTCGAGGCCATCCATCGACGGATGACGACCACCCGGCCGAACGGCGTGAACCCTAACGATCGTGATACCTGCGTGACAAATGATCACTGGAGGAACCGGCGTGAGGGAGAACCCCAGGTCAGGGGCGCGCCTCCCCGCCGGAGGCTCCGCTGCGGGGTAGAAGCCCCGGTCGGCGCGGTCCGGGACGTCAGCCCGTGCGCCGTCCGCGGGACCGTTCGCCGTCGTGACCGCCGGACCCGTTCGGGTGACGCAGCGGGGGCACCAGGCCGCCCTCGGCGAGCGCCCGCACGGCCCGGCGCTCGACCTCGTCGAACTCCACCACCACCCCCGGCGGCGGGACGACGACGTCCTCGGCGGCCACGGCGGGACCACCACGGGCCCGCCCGGTCATGGGCACGACCACCGGGTCGACCCCCTGCCAACCCGGCGGGGCGCCGAGCAGCACGGTGACGACGCAGTCGGCGCAGCCGGTCCCGCGGGCGGTGCAGGTGTCGCAGTCGATGAGCATCGCTTCTTCTCCTCCGTGAGTCGCTGCGCACGCTAGGAGGGGTCACCGACATTTCCGGCCGCGCGACCGGGAACGGGTGCATCAGGTGCCGGCGTACTCCCAGTGCCAGGGCTCCTCGCGCCCGTTCCCCTGGTCGGCCCAGGTCGGGTGCAGGTAGCCGAACCGGCCGGCGTTGGCCTCCATCCACGCGTACTGCGGCGTCCCGAAGGACTGCACGCCACCGCACAGGTCGACCGCCAGGCCCCAGCCGTGGTTGCTCGTGCCCGGCACGGCGGCCAGCGCCGGCTTCTCCCCGTACAGCCGCACCTGTGACGCATAGGTGCGGTACGAGTCGGTGATGCACAGCGGGCGGCCGAAGGCGGTCTCGTAGGCCGCGGCCATGGCCCGGTAGGCCGCGGCCGCGTCGCACCTCAGCGAGTGCCCGCCCACCCCCAGGGGGCACATCGCGCTCGGCGGGATCAGGCCGTTCGGGTAGCCGCCCCAGGCCCGGCCGCCGTCGTAGCTGGGCGGGTAGACGGTGTTCCCGCACTCGCTCCGCAACGCCCCCGCGGCCGGCTCCGGGACGGCGACGCGGGCCCGCTGGCCGAGGACCGGGCGGCCGATCCCCAGCACCTGGTCGCCCGGCAGCGTCCGCACGACGACGGCGCCGGCCCGGGCGTCCGCGGTGAGCATGGTCCGCGTGTCGAGGGCGATGCCCACGTGCCCCAGCCCGCCCTCCGGCGAGCCCAGGAAGACCAGGTCGCCGGGGAGCACGTCGGCGGGGTCCACCGGCACGGTGCGCGCGAACAGATCGCCCTGCGTCGCCGGCAGGGACAGCCCGGTCCGGCCGTAGGCCACCTGCACGAGGGCGCCGCAGTCCCAGGAGTCGGGCCCCGCCGTCCCGGGTGCGTACGGCTGCCCGAGCGCCTCCATCGCCCCGCCGACCGCCGTCAGCGTCTCCATCGGGAGGACGAGCATCGAGGTCGGGCGACCGGGCAGCTGGGCGACCCCGCGCTGGGCGCCGCCCCCGCTCGCAGCCACCGGCACCAGCCGGTCGGGCAGGGCCTGCTGGGGGTCCTGCAACGCGGCGGCGGGCACCTCCGCCAGCCCGGCCGCGCGGAGCTGGTCGACGTAGGCCTGCCAGCTGGCCGCCGTCTGCTCGTTGACCGTCGTCTGCTCCCGCTGCAGCGCCGCGAGCTGGCCGTCGACGACGGCGAGCACGTCGCCGAGCTCCGCGGTGACCGCCTCGGCGGCCGCCTCCAGCTCGGCCACCCGCGCCGCCACCTCGTCGGCCCGCACCTGGGCCCGGTCGAGGGCGGCCTGGGCGTGCTCCCGCCGGTCGAGCGCGCTGCGCCGGTGGCTCTCGGCGACGCCGATGACCTGGGCCGCGTGGGCGTCGACCACCTCGAGGAAGCCCATGCCGGACAGGACCTCTCCGGGGTCCCCGCCGTTGAGGAGGAGGGTGAGGGCGGTGACGGAGCCGCCGTCCCGGTAGACGGCGGCGGCGTAACCGGCCACCTCGCGCTGGTGCCCGGCCAGCACGCCCTGGGCGTCGTCGAGCACCGCCTTCGCCTCGTCCACCGACCGCTGCGCCTCCGCGAGCGCCTCGCGCGCCGCGACGACCTCCGCCTGGCGGGCCCGCAGGTCGTCCTGCACCTCCGCGGCCCGCCGCTGCAGGTGGTCGAGGTCGCGGCTCTCCAGAACGCCCGACGTGCCGCCCGGCTGGTCGCTCGGCGCGGCGGCGACCGGCGCACCCGGCAGCAGCACGAGGGCGCACGCGGCCAGCGTCGCGAGCGCCACCCGCCGCCGGACCGGGCCGGGCGGGCGCGACCAGGAGCGCGCGGGCATCGCCGACCACCTCCGCGGGACGGGCCGGTCGCGCGGGGCGACGGGCGCTGGCAGTGCATGGTGACCCGTCCGGGCCGCGGAACGCCAGGTGATCGGCGGGGTGAGCACCCCCGGCCCCCTGGTCGGGCGGCCGCCGACCCCCCGCCCTTGGGGGGGGCGGGCCCGGCGCGCGTCCCCCGGAGTGTCAGCACCCCGACCTAGCGTCCGCCCCGTGCCACCCTCTCCCGCGCCGCCGCGCTACCAGCAGGTCTCGATCGAGGAGGTCGGGACGCCGCTGGCCCAGGTGACGTTCGTCGTGGTGGACCTGGAGACGACGGGCGGCTCCCCCAAGGACAGCGCCATCACCGAGATCGGGGCGGTGCGCATCCGCGGCGGGCAGGTGCTCGGCGAGTTCCAGACCCTCGTGGACCCCGGCCACGAGATCCCGCCCTACATCAGCGTGCTGACCGGCATCACCTCGACGATGGTCGCCACGGCCCCGCGCATCGGCGCCGTCCTCCCGGCCTTCCTCGAGTTCGCCCGCGGCGCGGTCCTCGTCGCCCACAACGCCCCGTTCGACCTCGGGTTCCTCAAGGCTGCGTGCGCCGAGAACGGGTTGGCGTGGCCGGCGGCGGCGTCCGTCGACACCGCCGTCCTCGCCCGGCGGTTGCTCAACCGCGACGAGGTGCCCAACTGCAAGCTGGCCACCCTGGCTCCCTACTTCTCGGCCACCACCTCGCCGACGCACCGGGCCCTGGACGACGCCCGGGCCACGGTCGACGTGCTGCACGGGCTCTTCGAGCGGCTCGGCCCGCTCGGCGTGACCACCCTGGAGGAGCTCACCACCCTGACCCGGCAGGTCGACCCGGAGCGGCGGCGGAAGCGGCACCTGGCCGACGAGGTGCCGCACGGTCCCGGCGTCTACCTGTTCCGCGGCCCCAAGGACGAGCCCCTCTACGTGGGCACCTCCGGCGACCTGCGCAGCCGGGTCCGCAGCTACTTCACCTCCGGCGAGCAGCGCAGCCGGATCACCGAGATGGTGCGCCTGGCCCAGCGGGTGGAGGCGATCCCGTGCGCCCACGCCCTCGAGGCGGCGGTCCGCGAGCTGCGCCTGATCGCGTCGCACAAACCGCGGTACAACCGCCGGTCCCGGTTCCCCGAGCGAGCGCTGTGGGTCCGGCTCACCGAGGAGCCCTTCCCCCGGCTGTCGGTGGTGCGCCGGGTCCGCCCCGACGCCGGCGTCTTCCTCGGGCCGTTCCCCGACCGCCACGCCGCCGACGCCGCCGTGGCCGCGGTCCACGAGGTGCTCCCCCTGCGGCAGTGCACGGCCCGGCTCTCCCCCCGCACGCCGGTCAGTGCCTGCGCGCTCGCCGACATGGGGCGCTGCGGCGCCCCGTGCACCGGCGCGCAGTCGGTGCCCGAGTACGCCGGTGTCGCCGCGGTGTTCGCCGCGGCCGTGGGCCACGATCCCCGCCCGCTGCTCACCCCGCTGCTGGACCGGGTGGAGCGCCTGGCGACCGAGGAGCGGTACGAGGACGCCGCCGTGCTGCGCGACCGGGTGGCCGTGCTCGTCCGGGCCCTCCGCCGGCGGCAGCGGCTGGCGTCGCTGGCCGCCGTGCCCGAGCTCGTGCTCGCCCGGCCCGACGGCGAGGGCGGTTGGGAGCTGTCCGTCGTCCGGTCGGGCCGCCTCGCCGCCGCGGGGAAAGCGCCCCGGGGCACCACCGTCCGCAGCGTGCTGCCCGGCCTGCTGACGACCGCGGAGACCGTCCCGGGCACCGACGCCGAGCAGCCGACGTCGGTCGACGAGACCGAGCTTGTCCTGCGCTGGCTGGAGAAGCCCGGCACCCGGCTGGTGCAACTGACCGGGACCCTGGCCTGCGCCGCGCCCGGCACGGGCTCCTACAGCGCCTTCCTGGCGCGGGTGGAGTCCGGGCGCGACGCCCGGGACCCCTTCGCCGACGGGCGGTCGCTGAGCACCCGCGCCCGCCCCGAACGGCTAGCATCCCCGGCGTGATCACCGCCATCGTGATGATCGACGCAGCCACCGACTCGATCGGCGAGGTCGCGCAGGCCGTCGCCGAGCTCGAGGGCGTCAGCGAGGTGTACTCCGTCGCGGGTGAGGCCGACCTGATCGCCATCGTCCGCGTCCGCGAGTTCGAGCAGGTCGCCGAGGTGATCGCCGGCCGGATCAACAAGGTGCCCGGGGTCGTCGACACGGACACCCACATCGCCTTCCGCGCCTACTCGCGGCACGACCTCGAGGCGGCCTTCTCCATCGGCTTCGACGCCGAGGCCTGAGGTCGGACCCGTCCTCCTCGCCCCTCGCGAGCCTCCGGGCGGGCCTAGCGGCGGACCGCGCGGCTGACCTCGACCCAGCGGTCCAGGAGCGTCGCCGCGCGTCCGTCGTCGACCGCCGCGGCTGCCCGCTCCAGCCCCGCCGCGAGGCCGTCGTGCAGCCGCGTGGGCCGCTCGTCGAACGCCACCAGCGCGGCGGCGGCGTTGAGCAGGACGGCGTCGCGCACGGGCCCCCGCTCGCCGTCGACGACCCGGCGGAACACGTCGGCGTTGACCCGGGCGTCCCCGCCGCGCAAGGCGTCCGGCGGCGGCGCCTCGATGCCGAGCGCCGCGGGGTCGACCCGGTCGGCCTCCACGACCCCGTCGCGGACCTGCCACACCGCCGAGGTCGTCGCGGTGGTCAGCTCGTCGAGGCCGTCGTCACCCCGGAACACCAGCGCCCGCGTCCCCCGGGCGGCGAGCACCTCGGCGAGCACCGGCGCCATGCGCGCGTTCGCGCAGCCGATCGCCGCCGCCACCGGACGCGCCGGGTTGGTCAGCGGGCCGAGGAAGTTGAAGACGGTGCCGATGCCCATCTCCCGACGCGGGGCGGCCGCGTGCCGCATCCCGGGGTGGAACACCGGCGCGAAGAAGAAGCCGATGCCGGCCTCGCGCACGCAGGCGGCCACGGCGTCTGCGGGCAGGTCGATGACCACCCCCAGCGCCTCCAGGACGTCGGCGGCCCCGGACGACGAGGACGCCGCGCGGTTCCCGTGCTTGGCGACGGGAGCACCCGCGGCAGCCGTCACGACCGCCGCCATGGTGGAGATGTTGACCGTGTGGGCGCCGTCGCCTCCCGTGCCGACGATGTCGACGCAGTCCATGGGCAGCCGCACCGGCGTGGCCTGCGCCAGCATCTCGGTGGCGAGCCCGGCGACCTCCTGCGGGGCCTCCCCCTTGGCCCGCAGCGCGACGGTGAAGCCGGCCACCTGGGCGGGGGTGGCCTCACCGGTCATCACCTCCCGCATCGCCCAGCGGGAGTCCTCGGCCGTGAGGTCCTGCCCGGCGAGCAACCGGTTGAGCAACCCGGGCCAGGTGGGCGCGGCGGACGTCGGCGGCACCAGCGGCGTCACCGGCGGGCGGCGGGGTGGCCCGCGTCGGCGCGCAGGAGGTCGGCCACCACCCGGGGGGCGACCAGCGGGTCGACCGGCAGGGCGAGCGTCGCCTCCGCCCGTGACCAGTGGGCCAGCCAGCGGTCGGGCTGCCGCGCCACGAGCAGGCAGACCGCCGGACGGTCGGCGACCTCCATCTCCAGCTGCCGGGCCAGCGCCATCCCGCCGGTGGGCTGCGCCTCGCCGTCCAGGATGCACAGGTCGATGCCGCCGGCGTCGACCGCGGCCACCACCTCGTCGCCCGTCGAGCACTCCAGCCAGGTCAGGGGCCCCACGTCGGGGGCGGGCTGCCGCCCGACCGCCGCGCGCACCGCGTCGCGGACCTCGGGACGGTGGCTGTAGACCAGCACGGTGGCCGGTGCGGCGGGCTTGTCGGCGGCACTCACGCCGCCGAGCCTAGTGCCCGGGGGCGTCTGCGCAGGCCGGGGCGGCGCGTCGGTATCGAGCTGGTCACATCACCGCCACGCCGTCACCACCCGCAGTCGTGACCACGCCCCGCCGATGCCATGATGAGCCCCGTGACAACGGCCCCCGTCGCGAGCAGCACCTTCGACACCTCGCGGGTGCACTCCCTGACCCGACCGAACATGGTCAGCGTCGGCACGATCATCTGGCTCTCGAGCGAGTTGATGTTCTTCGCCGGCCTGTTCGCCATGTACTTCACCGCGCGAGCCCGGGCCACCGAGGGGTGGCCGCCGGAGCCGACCGAGCTGAACCTCCCGTACGCCACGGTCTTCACCGTGATCCTGGTGCTGTCCTCGGTGACCTGCCAGTTCGGGGTGTTCGCCGCGGAGAACGGCAACGTCTACGGCCTCCGCCGCTGGTTCACGATCACCTTCGTGATGGGCCTGGTCTTCGTGCTGGCCCAGGCGAACGAGTACCGGGTCCTGGTCATGGACCACGGGACGACCATCTCGTCGTCCACCTACGGCTCGGTCTTCTACATCACGACGGGCTTCCACGCCTTGCACGTCATCGGTGGCCTCATCGCCTTCGTCTACGTGCTCATCCGGTCCACCATGGGCCGTTTCACGCCGGCGCAGGCGACCTCGGCCATCGTGGTCTCCTACTACTGGCACTTCGTCGACGTCGTGTGGGTCGGGCTCTTCGCCACGATCTACCTGATCCGCTAGGGAACCGGTGTCCACCACGAACCCGCAGTCCGACGCCCCGCTCGCCGACGCCGGCACGCCTGTCGACCGGGCACGCGCACGCCGCCGCTCCAAGCACCGCCGGCGCATCGCCAACGTCGCGGCCCTCATGGCCTCGCTCATCCTCACCGGTGCCCTGTACTCGGTGTTCACCCCGGCCCAGGCCGCGGACGAGGCCACGAGCGAATCGGCGGCCGAGGCGGCCGGGCGCGAGCTGTACGAGCGCTCCTGCATCTCCTGCCACGGGGAGAACCTCGAGGGCGTGGCCAATCGCGGCCCGTCGCTGATCGGTGTCGGTGAGGCCTCCGTCTACTTCCAGGTCCACACCGGCCGCATGCCGCTGGTCCGCCAGGAGGCCGACGCCCCCGACAAGCCGGCCGTCTTCTCCGACGAGGAGATCGACCAGCTGATGACCTACGTCCAGGCCAACGGCGGTGGCCCCACGCTGCCGTCGGGCGACCTGCGCGAGGGCGACCTCGCCCTCGGTGGTGAGCTCTTCCGGCTGAACTGCTCGTCCTGCCACAACTTCGTCGGCCAGGGCGGCGCGCTCTCCTCCGGGAAGGCGGCGCCGAGCCTGGAGGGCTCCACCGACCTCGAGATCTACACCGCGATGCTGAGCGGCCCGGAGAACATGCCGGTCTTCGGCGACAACCAGCTCACCCCGGAGGAGAAGCGCTCGATCATCGCCTACGTCCAGACCATCCAGAACATGGCGGACCCGGGTGGTGCCGGCGTCGGCCGCATCGGCCCGGTCGGCGAGGGCCTGGTCATCTGGATCGTGGGCATGAGCGCCCTCCTGTTCGGCATCTTCTGGATGGGGAGCAAGGCGTGAGCACGCCTGCCCGCCCGTCGACCACCACTGCTGCTGCGCGGTCGCTGACCACGGCCGCCGGCGAGGAGGAAGCGTGAGCACCCGCGAGACCCGCCCCGGCTCGGCCGGCGGCGCGGACACCCCCGGCCCCCTGCACGGCGGGCCGGACGACGACTACACCCCCGAGCAGCTCGCGGCGATGCGCCGGGAGGAGCTCGACCTGCTCGGTGCCCGGTACGACGGCGTGGAGATCCTCCACGTCGACCCCGGCCCCGAGCCGGGCTCGGCGCTGGAGCGCCGGGCGGTCCGCCAGGTCGGCTGGACCTTCGCCCTCGCCGGCGTCTTCGCCTTCCTGTTCCTCGTCGTGTACGTCGGCTCAGGCTGGTTCCTGCCCGAGTGGTCGTGGGCCGAGGAGGGAACCACCTGGAGCGCGCTGTTCACCCCGCTCCTCGGCCTCTGCATGGGCCTCTCCCTGACCCTGGTGGGCGCGGGCCTGGTGCTCTACACGAAGAAGCTGCTCCCCCACGAGACGGCGGTGCAGGACAAGCACGACGGCTCGCACTTCGACCGCGTCACCACCGGCGCCACGCTCGTCGGCGGTTACCACAACAGCGGGCTGCCACGCCGCAAGCTGATCACCCGGTCACTGGCATTCATGGGTGCCGGCGTCGGCATCATGCTGCTGGCCCCGCTCGGCGGCCTGATCAACAACCCGAGCCGCGGGAACACGCTCGGCCGGACCGCGTGGGCGGAGGGCGTCCGCCTCCTCCGCGATGACGGCAGCCCGGTCCGGCCCGGTGACCAGGAGCCCGGCTCCCTGGAGACGGTCTTCCCGGCCGTGCCGGGTGGCAACCGGCTGACCGACGCCGCGACCATGCTCATCCGGCTGCGGCCGGAGCAGGTGCTGCAGGACGAGCCGCGCGAGGGCCAGGCGGACTTCTCCTACGGCGACTACGTCGCCTACTCGAAGATCTGCACGCACGCCGGCTGCCCGGTGTCGCTGTACGAGCAGGAGACCGGTCGCATCCTGTGCCCGTGCCACCAGTCGCAGTTCCTCGTCACCGCGGGCGCCAAGCCGATCTTCGGGCCGGCGACCCGCTCACTGCCCCAGCTGCCCATCACCGTCGACGACGAGGGCTTCTTCGTGGCGCGCAGTGACTACATTGAAGCCGTTGGCCCGACCTACTGGAACCGGGAGCGCATCTGATGGCAGCTCGCACCGCCACGGCGCCGGGGGCCCCGACCACGAGACTCGGCAAGGCCGCGCTCGAGATCGACGACCGCCTCATCGTCGCCGGCCCCGTCCGGCGGACCCTCAACAAGGTCTTCCCCGACCACTGGTCGTTCCTGCTCGGGGAGATCGCGCTCTACTGCTTCGTCATCCTGCTGCTCTCGGGCACGTACCTGACGTTCTTCTACCAGGCGTCGATGACCGAGGTCACCTACGACGGGTCCTACAACCCGCTGCGTGGCGTCGACATGTCGATCGCCTACGCCTCGACGCTGGACATCTCCTTCGACGTCCGCGGCGGCCTGTTCATGCGTCAGCTGCACCACTGGGCCGCCCTGCTGTTCGTCGCAGCCATCGTCGTCCACCTGCTGCGGATCTTCTTCACCGGCGCCTTCCGCCGTCCGCGGGAGAGCAACTGGCTCATCGGCGTGGTGATCCTCATCCTCGCGCTGCTCGAGGGCTTCTCCGGTTACTCCCTGCCCGACGACCTGCTCAGCGGCACGGGCCTGCGGATCATGTCGGCGATCATCCTGGCCATCCCCGTCGTGGGCACCTGGATGCACTGGGCGGTCTTCGGCGGTGACTACATCGGCGAGCTGATCATCGGCCGGCTCTACATCGCCCACGTCCTGCTCATCCCGGCCATCCTGCTGGCGCTCATCGCGGTCCACCTGCTGATCCTGGTCAAGCAGAAGCACACCCAGTTCCCCGGTCCGGGCCGGACCGAGCACAACGTCGTCGGCAACCGCCTCTTCCCCACGTTCGCCGGGAAGGCGACCGGCCTGCTGTTCGTCGTGTTCGGGGTCTGCGCCGCCCTCGGTGGCCTGGTGCAGATCAACCCGGTGTGGTTGTGGGGCCCGTACAACCCGGCCCAGGTCTCGGCCGCGTCGCAGCCCGACTGGTACATCATGTGGCTGGACGGCTCGTCGCGTCTGTTCCCCGCCTGGGACCTGAACCTGCCGGGCGACTACACGATCCCCGCACTGTTCTGGCCGACCGCCGTGCTCCCGGGCATCATCTTCACGCTGATGCTCTTCTACCCGATGATCGAGCGGAAGCTGACCGGGGACACCGCCTCGCACCACCTGCTGCAGCGTCCGCGTGACGTCCCGGTGCGGACCTCGCTGGGCATGATGTCGATCGCCTTCTACGTCGTGCTGCTGATCTCCGGCGGCAACGACGTCGTGGCCGAGAAGTTCGACATCAGCCTCAACGCGATGACGTGGGCCGGGCGCATCGGGATGATCCTGCTGCCGCCGATCGTGTACGTGATCACCTACCGCATCTGCCTCGGTCTGCAGCAGCACGACCGCGAGGTGCTCGAGCACGGCATCGAGACCGGCGTCATCCGCCGCCTGCCGCACGGCGAGTTCATCGAGGTCCACCAGCCGATCGGCCCGGTGGACGCGCACGGTCACGGCCAGCTCGCCTACGGCGGCGCTCCTGTGCCCAAGAAGATGAACCAGGTGGGTGCGGCACGGCGCGCGGTCCGAGGGTTCTTCTCCCCCGTGGAGGAGCCCACGGCCGTCGAGATCGAGCAGCGTGGCGAGGGTCGCGGTCTCGCGGCCGGCGAGTCGGATCGGGAGCTCACGACCTCGGGTCGTCCGTCCGAAGGTGGCCGCCCCTCCGAGGGTGGGCGCCCCTCCGAGGGTGGTCGCCCGCAGGACCCGCGCGACTGATCGACGCCTGACAGAAGGGCCCCGGTGGATCTCCACCGGGGCCCTTCTGCTGTGCCCGGACGAAGACGTCCCGCAGGTCCGAGCCAGGGCACGTCCGGCGCGATCCACCTCCCCGGTCCGGGCGAGACAAGCGCTTCCTCGACCACCTAGACCGGTGGCGCCACGCCCGGGCCGGCCGCCGACACGGAGCCCCCGGAATCCGCTGAGGAACTGCCTGCGGTCTGGCCAGCTGAGCGGCCAGGGGCTCGCGACGCCGCGGCGCCCCCCGCGCTCGCCCAGCGGGCGGCGTGCAGCCCCTGAGCGCCTCCCTGCGCGCTCCCCCAGGGACGCTGCGCCCCGGGGGGAGCGAGACAGGCAGCCCGGGTGCCCCGCAGGAGTTCCCGGGCCGCGCACGGTCCGTCCGCACCGGGGAGGCCGCTGGCGCGCACGGTCGGTCGCACCGGGGCGCCGTCCCGGCCGACCGGCGGCGACGTGCCTGCTGTCGACGCACCGTCGGCTCCGGATGCGGACGGGCGGTCACCCCCGGGCCGGCGCACCGTCGGAGGAGCCCTCGAGCCCGCGACCGGGGACGACGAGAGGCCCCCTCCGCCATCAGGCGGAGAGGGCCTCGTCGGTGGTTCCGGGAGCTCAGCTCTGCTCGGCGTTCTGCCCCACGTAGTACTCGAAGAGCAGCCCACCGACGGCGACCAGGATCCCGACGCTGGCGATCGCGATCAGCCAGAAGTACCAGAAGGCGATACCCAGCCCCATCAGGCCCGCAGTCAGCGCCAGGGTGAACGGCCAGTAGCTGGCCGGGCTGAAGAAGCCCAGCTCGCCCGCGCCGTCGGCGATCTCGGCGTCCTTGCGGTCCTCGGGACGGGCGTCGATCCGGCGGGAGACGAACCAGAAGAAGCCACCGATGAGGATCGTCAGACCGCCCGACAGAGCGAGGGCCGTGGTGCCGATGGGCTCACGGGACCAGAAGCCGTAGACGACCGCGCAGACGAAGCAGAACACCGCGATGAGATTGAAGATCAGCGCCTCGACCTTCACGGTCGTGCCTCCTCGGGCATGTGGGGGGTCCGGTTGTCAGCGGCAGGCATTTCAGCCCCCCGTCTGCTGCAGGTCTTCGACCTTCTCCTGCACCAGGTCGATCGGGGTGGTCGTGCTGGCCTCGCCCGGCTGCCCGATCTCCTCGAGCGCCTCGTAGGTGCCCAGCCCGGACTCACGGGCGGCCAGGTAGGCGTCGTACTCGTCGGGAGAGACCGCGCGGACCTCGAAGTTCATGTAGGCGTGGTACGTGCCGCACAGCTCGGCGCAGCGGCCGACGTAGGCACCCTCCTCGCGGACGGTGACCTCGAAGACGTTGTCCCGGCCGTTCTCGTTGCCCGGGATGACGTCGAGCTTGAAGAGGAACTCCGGAACCCAGAACGAGTGGATGACGTCCGCCGAGGCGAGCTCGAACCGCAGGCTGCGGTCGGTGGGCACGACGAGGATGGGGATCTCGGTGCTCGTGCCGACCGTGTCGACCGGCTCGCCGTCCGGACCGTTCGTGTTCGGGTAGACGAACTGCCAGTTCCACTTGAAGGCGTTGACGGCGATGACCTCGTCCGGGTCCGGGCTGATCTGCCGCACCTGGTTCTGGGTGTTCACGGTGAAGAAGAAGAGGCCGGCGATGATGAGGAACGGGAGGATCGTGTAGACGATCTCCAGCGGCAGGTTGTACGCCGTCTGCCGCGGCAGCTCGTCACCCTTCTTGCGGTGCGCGATCACCGTGTAGGCGATCAGCGCCCAGACCGCCAGGCCGATGATGAGCGCCGCGAAGGTGGAGCCGACCCACAGCTCCCGCATGGCCTCGGCCTCGTCGGTGATGCCGTCGGGCCATCCCCACCGGACGAAGTTCCGCTCCCACCACTCCGCCTCGCCGAGCTCGCATCCGGTGAGGGTGAGTCCCCCCAGGAGACCGAGCGCGGCCAGCCGCGCGAGCCTGCTGCCTCGAGCCACTGCTCGCTGCCTCCTCGTCCTCCGCCCGGCCTCCGGGCGGTCCTTGCAAACGGATCTCCACCGGTTCTCGGCAGAGTGGATCCACGCCGAACTCAGTGTGGGCCGAGACTAGCCGACCCGCCTCAGGGGCTGACCACCGGAGACGTCCGGGCGGGTCGGACCCCGGCAGGTGCGCGGACGCCGGGTGGGTCGCCCGCCGGTGGCTCCCGGGACGTGGTCGCGGTCCCCGTGCGCGGCGGCGCGCCCGGCCGTGCCGGCCGCCGGCACCGCCAGGACGGTTAGAGTCGGTGCCGTGTTCTCCCGGCTGCTGACCCCGAGATGGGTGCTCCTGCACCTGCTCGTGGCGGCCCTGTTCGTCGCCACCTTCTTCCTCGGCTACTGGCAGCTCTCCAAGGCAGAGGCCGGCGGTGGCGCGGTCAACTGGAGCTACGCCATGCAGTGGCCGCTCTACGGCTTCATGGGGCTGTGGTTCTACGTCCGCATGGTGCGGGTCGAGCTGCACCGCCCGCCGGACGAGGACCAGCCGGGCAACGCGGTGGTGCTCTACCAGCGGCCGCGCATCGACACCACCGGCGACCCCGAGCTCGCCGCCTACAACGCCTACCTCGCCGAGCTCAACGAGCGGGCCCTGGGACAACGGAGCAGCAATGGCTGCTGAGACGACGCAGGCGCCCACGCGGGAGATCCCCCCGGCGCTCACCCGCTACCGCGTGATGGCCACCGTCGTCGGCGTCCTGCTCATCGCGTTGTTCTTCGTGGCGATGCCGCTCGAGTACATCTGGGACATCCACGGCGCCACCGCCGTCATCGGGACGCTGCACGGCTGGCTGTACTTCATCTTCTTCCTGAGCGCCGGCGACCTGGCGCTGCGCGCCCGCTGGACGCTCAAGGGCTGGCTGCTCATCACGGTGGCGGGCACCATCCCGGTGCTCTCCTTCTTCGCCGAGCGCTACGCGACCGCGAAGACCCGCGCCGGCGAGCGCGTCTGACCCCCTGGCCACCCCCCGACCCCCGGAGTCCCGCGCCTCATGTGTGGCCTGCTCGCCTACTTCTCGACCGACGCCCCCCGCGTGACCGACGGCATCGTCTCCGACGTCCGCGAGGCGCTGCACTGCCTGCGCCACCGCGGGCCCGACGAGAACGAGGTCTGGCACGACGACCGCGTCGTCTACGGGTTCAACCGCCTGGCGTTCATCGACATCGAGCACAGCCACCAGCCGATGCCGTACGCCGACGGCCGGTACCGGATCGTCTTCAACGGCGAGATCTACAACTACGTCGAGCTCCGGGAAGAGCTCGCCGCGGCCGGTGCGACCTTCGCCACCGAGGGCGACACCGAGGCGATCGTCGCCGGCTACCACCTGTGGGGCGAGGAGATCGTCACCCGGTTGCGTGGCATGTTCGCCTTCGTCATCTGGGACAGCGAGACCCGCACCGTCTTCGGCGCCCGCGACCCCTTCGGCATCAAGCCGCTGTTCACCACGCGCCTGGCCGACGGGGCCATCGCCTTCTCGTCCGAGAAGAAGGCGCTGCTGGAGATGCTCGGCGGGAGCACGGCGGCCGGCGGCGTCGACCCCGCGTCGCTGCAGCACTACCTGACGCTGCAGTACGTGCCGGAGCCGGCGACGCTGCACCGGGGCATCCGCCGCATCGAGAGCGGGACCCGCTTCACCGTCGCCGACGGCGAGCTGTCCACGGAGCGCTATTTCCACCCGACCTTCCCGATCCGGCCGGTCGCGAAGGACGAGCAGCAGGCGCTCTACGACCGCATCGCCGAGGTGCTCGACGACTCGGTGCGGGTGCACATGCGCGCCGACGTCACCGTCGGGTCCTTCCTCTCCGGCGGCATCGACTCCACGGCCATCGCGGCGCTGGCGAAGCGCTACAACCCCGAGCTCATGACCTTCACGGTCGGTTTCGAGCGGGCGGGGTTCTCGGAGATCGAGGTCGCCGCGGAGTCCGCGGCCGCCATCGGCGTCGAGCACATCACCAAGGTCGTCACCCCGGAGGAGTTCGCCGGGTCGATCCCGCTGGTCGTCTGGTACCTCGACGACCCGGTCGCCGACCCGGCGCTCGTGCCGCTGTACTTCGTGGCCCGGGAGGCGCGCAAGCACGTGAAGGTGGTGCTCTCCGGCGAGGGCGCCGACGAGCTGTTCGGCGGGTACAACATCTACCGCGAGCCGCTCTCCCTGGCCGCCTTCGACAGGCTGCCCGCCGGCATCCGCCGCGCCCTCGGCACGCTGTCGACCAAGCTGCCCGACGGCATGCGGGGCAAGGACCTCCTGCGTCGCGGCTCCATCCCCCTGGAGCAGCGCTACTACGGCAACGCGCGCATCTTCCGGGACGAGGAGCTGACCTTCCTCGAGAAGCGCGACCCGGACCTGTCGCACGTCGCCGTCACCCGGGAGCTCTACGAGCGCACCCGGGCAGCCGGCTACGACGACGTGACGGCGATGCAGTACGTGGACCTGTTCACCTGGCTGCGCGGCGACATCCTGGTCAAGGCCGACAAGATGACGATGGCGAACTCGCTGGAGCTGCGCGTCCCGTTCCTCGACCCCGAGGTCTTCCGCGTCGCCTCCACCATCCCGGTCGACCAGCGGGTCACCCGGGAGACGACGAAGCACGCGCTGCGCCGCGCGCTCGAGCAGATCGTGCCGCCGCACGTGCTGAACCGGCGCAAGCTCGGCTTCCCGGTGCCCACGCGCCACTGGCTGGCCGAGGACCTGCACGACTGGGCGCGGCAGATCATCGAGGACAGCCAGACCGAGGAGTGGCTGGACAAGCAGCAGGTCCTGGCCATGCTCACGGCCCACCGGCAGAACCAGCGGGCCGGCTCACCGGTCGACCACTCCCGCAAGCTGTGGACGCTGCTGGTGTTCATGGTGTGGCACGGCATCTTCGTCGAGCAGCGCATCACCCCCGACGTGCCGGAGACGGTCTACCCCGTCCGGTTGTAGCACCGCCCTACGGGACGACGATGGCCCGGCACCCTGCTCGGGTGCCGGGCCACTGCCACGTCGTCACGGGCGCCGCCCCTGCGAGCGGTGACGCCGCGACGCGGAGCCCGGAGGGCTGCCGCCGCGGTGTCGTCCGGAGGACGACGGATGACTCAGTTGAAGGAGTCACCGCACGCGCAGGAACCCTGCGCGTTGGGGTTGTCGATCGTGAAGCCCTGCTTCTCGATGCTGTCGACGAAGTCGATCACCGCACCGCCGAGGTAGGGGCCGCTCATCCGGTCGACGATGACCTCGACGCCGCCGAAGTCGTAGGTCTGGTCGCCGTCGAGGAACCGCTCGTCGAAGAAGAGCTGGTACCGCAGACCGGAGCAACCACCGGGCTGGACGGCGATGCGCAGCCGGAGGTCGTCCCGACCCTCCTGGTCCAGCAGAGCCTTGACCTTGGCGGCCGCGGGGTCGCTGAGCACGACGCCGGTGGCCGCGGTGTCCTGCACCGTCATATTCCTGTCCTCTCCCTCCGAGGTGTCCGCGCACACGTGTTCCGTGACGGACGAACGCCGTCGGAACGGCTCCTCTTCCCGTGCACCCACTGTACGGCTCCCCGCGCGACGTCCGGGGCTCCGTTGCTCACACACGTAGACTTCCGGGCCGTGAAGCTCCGCCTGCCCGGCCGCCGTGACCATGCCGAGACGACCGCCTCCTCCGGCGAGGACGGCGAGCTGACCGCGCACCTGGTGAAGGCCGGCGGCAAGGGCCGTCCGACGCCCCGGCGCAACGAGGCGCAGGGCCGGCGCCAGGGTCCTCCCCCGCCGCCGCCCACCACGCGCAGGGAGGCCTACAAGCGGATGCGCGAGCAGCAGGCGCTGCGCCGCGCGGAGGCGCGTCAGGGCATCGCCCGGGGTGAGACCGACTACCTCCCGGCCCGCGACCGCGGCCCGGAGCGCAAACTCGTCCGCGACCTGGTCGACAGCCGCCGCAACATCGGCAGCTTCTTCCTGGCCATCGCCGCCGTCGCGCTCGTCGGCACCTTCGTGCCGAGCATGGCGGTGAAGAGCTACACGAGCTTCCTGCTCCTCGGCTTCTTCCTGATGCTGATCATGGACTCGGTGGTGCTGGGCCGGAAGATCAAGCGCACCGTCCTGGAGCGCTTCCCCGACGGCAACCACAAGATGAAGGGCCTCGTCTGGTACGGCATCAGCCGCTCCACGATGGTTCGCCGCTGGCGCTTCCCGAAGCCCGAGGTGCCGATCGGCGCCGAGGTCTGAGCGAGGGCGTCCTCCCGCACCGTCGCGGCTGATGCGCGTCACCCTCCTCGGCACCGGCGCGGCCGACGGCTGGCCCAACCCGTGGTGCACCTGCCCGTCGTGCGCCGACTCCCGCCGCCGGGGCGAGCTGCGCCGTCCGACGTCCGCCCTGGTCGACGGGGCGCTGCTCATCGATCTGTCGCCCGCTCCGCCCCCGGACGGCATCTCCCTCGCCGGCGTGCGCACCGTCCTGGTCACCCACGACCACGCCGACCACTGCGCGCCGCTGGCGCTCCTGGCCCGCCAGTGGGTGCGCCGGGCGGAGCCGCTCACCGTCGTCGGCCCGCCCCCCGTCCCGGCGACGCTGCGGCCGTGGCTCGGCCCCGAGGACCCGGTCGAACTGGTGGCGGTCGCGCCGGGCGACGTGCTGGACCGCGCCGGGTACCGGATCCGCGCGCTGGAGGCCGCGCACGAGGTGCCGACGGTGCTCTACGACGTCACGGGTCCCGACGGCGCGCGCATGCTGCACGCCACCGACACCGGTCCCCTGCCCGCGGGCACGGTCGAGGCCACCCGCGGCGCCGCCTACGACATCGTGCTGCTGGAGGAGACGTTCGGCGAGGTCTCGGACCACGGCACCGGCCACCTGGACCTCGCGACCTTCCCCGTCCAGCTGGACCGGCTGCGCGGGGTCGGCGGCGTCACCGGGAGCACCGACGTCGTCGCCGTCCACCTGGGGCACCACAACCCGCCGGCCGCGGTGCTCGCCGGGCGGCTGGCCGGGATGGGCGCGCGCCTGCCCGCCGACGGCGACACCGTCGAGGCCGGGGCCGGACGGGCGGCGGTCCGACCGGGCGCCTAACGTCGCGGTTCGTGGAATTCAGACGCCTCGGCCGCTCCGGCCTGACCATCTCCGAGATCGCGTACGGCAACTGGCTCACCCACGGCGGCCAGGTCGAGGAGGACGCCGCGCACGCCTGCGTGCGGGCCGCCCTGGACGCCGGCATCACCACCTTCGACACCGCCGACGTCTACGCCGGCACCCGCGCGGAGACGGTCCTCGGCGCCGCCCTCGCGGGGCAGCGCCGGGAGTCGATCGAGCTGTTCACGAAGGTCTACTGGCCCACGGGCCCGGGCCGGAACGACCGCGGGCTGGGCCGCAAGCACGTCATCGAGAGCTGCCACGCCTCGCTGCGGCGGCTGCAGACCGACTACGTCGACCTCTACCAGGCCCACCGCTACGACCCGACCGTTCCGCTCGAGGAGACGATGACCGCTTTCGCGGACCTCGTCCGGTCGGGCAAGGCCCTCTACATCGGCGTCTCGGAGTGGAACGCCGAGCAGATCGCGTCGGGCGCGGCGCTGGCCCGCGAGCTCGGCATCCAGCTGATCAGCAACCAGCCGCAGTACTCGATGCTCTGGCGGGTCATCGAGGCCGAGGTCGTGCCGACGTCGGAGAAGGAGGGGCTGTCCCAGATCGTCTGGTCGCCCCTGGCGCAGGGGATCCTCACCGGCAAGTACCGCCCGGGCGAGCAGCCGCCGGCCGACAGCCGCGCCGGGCACCCCGAGGCCGGCCGCTCGATGCAGGGCTTCATGACCGACGACATCCTCGGCCGCGTCCAGCAGCTGCGGCCGATCGCCGACGACCTCGGGCTCTCGATGGCCCAGCTGGCCCTGGCCTGGGTGCTGCAGAACGGCAACGTCGCCGCCGCGATCATCGGCGCGACCCGGCCGGAGCAGGTGCACGACAACGTGGCGGCCGCCGGCGTCCGCCTCGAGGAGGACGTGCTGGCGCGGATCGACGAGATCCTCGGCGACGTCGTCGAGCGCGACCCCTCGAAGACCGCCCGCGGATGAAGGCCCTGCCACCTGACCCTCGACCTCCCGTGGAGGGTCAGGTGGCGGCGAGCCCCATGGGCCCGTAGGCCTTCCGGTCGTCCTCGAACAGGGTGACCGTGGCGACGCCGCGGTCGAGCAGCTCCCGCCAGTTCTCGCCCAGCCACGACTCGGCGTCGCCCTGGTTGTCGTGCGCGGGCACCTCCACCCCCACCACCGCGGGGTCGAGGGTGGATCCGGACGGGTCCTCGAGACGCCAGTGCCAGCTCATGCAGGCAGGTTAGCGGCGGAGGGCGTGACCGACGCCACGTTCCCGGGCCGTGACCGCCCCGCCGGTTACGGCCCGACCGCAGGGGGCATGACGGTGCATCGACGCCGTCCACCCGGAGGACCGATGAGCACACCCCGCCCCGACGCCACGGCCGGCGCCACCCGCGCAGCCGTGGACGCCGTCCCCGAGAACGCTTCGACCGGCGAGCTGATCAGCCGGCTCACCGAGCAGATCAGCACCCTCGTGCGGGACGAGGCCCGCCTCGCCCAGGCCGAGATGACCCAGAAGGCCAAGAAGCTCGGCGTCGGCGCCGGCCTGTTCGGTGCCGCGGGCCTGATGGCCTTCTTCGGCGCCGCCACCCTGATCACCACGATCATCCTGGCCCTGGCGCTGGTGATGCCCGCCTGGCTGGCCGCGCTGATCGTCACCGTGGTCCTCTTCGCGATCGCGGGCGTCCTCGCCCTCGTGGGGAAGAAGGACGTCCAGCAGGGGGCACCGCCGGTGCCGACCGAGGCCATGGCCGGTGTCAAGACCGACATCGCCACCGTGAAGGAGAGTGCGCGCCGGTGACCACGCCCAAGGACGACGGCCAGGCGTCGAGCGGTCCGACCGACCCCGACGCCATCCGGGCCGAGATCGAGGAGACCCGCGACCAGCTGGCGCACACCGTCGACGAGCTGAGCCAGCGGCTCGACGTGCCCGCCCGGGCCAAGGAGAGCGCCGCCCGCGCCAAGGACACCGCGGTGGAGACCTACCGCGAGAGCCCCCCGGCGTTCGCCGGGGCCGGGGCCGCGCTGGCGGGTCTCGTCGGCCTGGTGCTCTGGCGGCGCCGCCGCGCGCGGCGCCGGGCCAGCACCGAGGAGCTCATCGTCGGCGCCCGCGTGGGCCGCAAGCGCGAGGCGAAGCGGGCGCGCAAGGAGCTCGCCGCACGGCGGAAGGCCGCCCAGAAGGCCGTGAAGGACGTGCGGAAGAAGACCGAGCGGGCGGAGAAGAAGGCCCGGCGGAGCAGGAGGAGGAAGCGTTGAGCAAGGGAGCCAAGCTCGCCTACCGGCCGTTCGGTCTCGCGGCGGGCCTGTTGGCCGGTGCCGTCTCCGGAGCGGTCTTCAAGCAGGTGTGGAAGCGCATCAGCGGCGAGGACGACGCCCCGGACGCGCTCCAGACCGAGTACCCGATGTGGGAGATCGTCGTCTCCGCGGCCCTCCAGGGCGCGATCTTCGCGGCCACCAAGGCGACCATCGACCGCCTGGGCGCGGAGGGCTTCACCAAGCTGACCGGGACGTGGCCGGGCGACTGACGCCCGCCCGGTGGCCGGGACGACCGTCCCGGCCACCGGCATCCCGCACCGACCCGCAGACGACGGCCCAGCACCAGGGAGACGCAGTGACCGGCACCCGCCCACGCGAGAGCGCCGTCGACCGGATCCGCCAGCGGGTGGAGGAGAAGGCCGCCCGCCGCGCGGCCGCGGCGAAGGCTGCGGCTGAGGGCGGCTCGTCGCGGGATCCGCACGAGCTGCCCCCGGACGCGCCCGCTCCCGAGCAGCTGCCGGGCATCCGGGCCGCCAACCCGCTGCAGATCCCCGCCGGGGGCTGGAAGCAGGTCCTCAAGCGGGCGTGGGCGGAGAACAACGCCGACAACATGCCCATCATCGCCGGCGGCGTGGCCTTCTTCGGCTTCCTGGCGATCTTCCCGGCGCTGCTGGCCCTGATCTCCATCTACGGCCTGGTCGCCTCCCCCGAGCAGGCCGCCGCGCAGGTGGAGGAGTTCACCGCCGGGCTGCCGGAGACGGCGCAGGGCCTGATCGAGGACCAGGTCACCTCCATCACCGACAACGCCGGCGGTGCGCTCACCCTCAGCCTCGTGGCCTCCATCCTGGCGGCGCTGTGGAGCGCCTCCGGCGGGGTCAACAACCTGGTCAAGGCGGTCAACATCGCCTACGACGAGGTCGAGACCCGCAACTTCGTGAAGCTCCGGGCGCTCTCCCTGGCCCTCACGCTCGGCGCCATCGTCTTCGTCGTGCTCACGATCGGCCTGGTCGCCGTGCTGCCGATCGTCATCGACCTCCTGCCACTGGGGTCGGTGGGCACCGTGCTGCTCGAGATCGCACGCTGGGTGGCGCTGCTCCTCGTCGTCGCGGGCTCGCTGGCGGTGCTGTACCGCGTCGCCCCCGACCGCGACGCGCCGAAGATCCGCTGGGTCAGCCTCGGCTCGGTCGTGGTCACCGCCGTCTGGGCGCTAGTCAGCCTCGGCTTCACCATCTACGTGAACAACTTCGGCAGCTACGACAAGACCTACGGCGCCATCGCCGGGGTGATCGTGCTGATGCTGTGGCTGTACCTCACGTGCTACCTCATCCTGCTGGGCGCCGAGATCAACTCCGAGGCCGAGCACCAGACCGGCCTCGACACCACCGACGGCGACCCCGTGCCGATGGGCGAGCGCGACGCCGTGAAGGCCGACACGCTGCCGGCCAAGGCCGAGCCCGAGAAGGGCGACGGCGACCCGACCCGGAAGAACGCTCCTTAGCCGGCGCGCTCCTCAGCGCACGCGGGACGGCACGAAAGGCGGCCGCACCACCTCGACGGGTTCGCGGCGGCCCCGGACGTCGAGGGTGAGCGACGCACCCTCGGCCACCCCGCCGGCGGCGTCGAGCAGCGCCAGGCCGATGCCGGTCCGCAGCGTCGGGGAGAACGTCCCGCTGGTCACCTCGCCCACCTGCGCGCCGTCGCCGTCCAGGACGGCCATGCCCGGCCGCGGGATGCCGCGGCCGGACGCGCGCAGCCCCCAGAGCAACCGTGCCGGGCCGGCCTCCTTCTCGGCCAGGAGGGCGTCACGTCCCCAGAACGCGGGCTTGCGCCAGCCGACGGCCCAGCCCGCGCGGGCCTGGACGGGGCTGATCTCCCGGGAGAGCTCGTGGCCGTGCAGCGGGTAGCCCATCTCGGTCCGCAGCGTGTCGCGGGCGCCCAGGCCGCAGGGCCGGATGCCGAGGTCCTGCCCGGCCTCCAGGACGGCGTCCCACATCTCGCCGGCCCGGTCGGCGGCGATCAGCAGCTCGTAGCCGTGCTCACCGGTGTAGCCGGTGCGGCACACCGTCACCTCGGCCCCGGCGCCACCGGTCCCCGTCACGAAGGACATGTAGCCGATCTCGCCGGGCACGCCCAGCAGCTCCAGCACCTGCAGCGAGCGCGGTCCCTGCACGGCGAGGACGGCGACGTCGCTGTGCCGGTCGGTCACCTCCACGCCGGCCGGGGCGGCATCGGCCAGCCGTGCCAGCACCTCGGCGGCGTTCGCCGCGTTGGGCACCAGCAGGACGTCGTCGGGACCGTGCGGGTAGACGATCAGGTCGTCGACCACTCCCCCGGCACCGGGCTCGCCGTCGGGGACGCAGCACATCGTGTACTGCGCCTGGCCCGGCCCGATCCGGGAGAGGTCGTTGGTGAGGCAGGCGTCGACGAACGCGGCAGCACCCGGCCCGCGGACCGTCCCGGTGCCCAGGTGTGACACGTCGAACAGGCCCACACCCTCGCGGACCGCGGCGTGCTCGGCCAGCACGCCCCCGCCGGCGTACTCGATCGGCATGGACCAGCCGCTGAAGTCGGCGAGCTTGGCGCCGGCCGCGACGTGCCGGTCGTGGAGGGGCGAGGTGCGTGGGGTCACGCGGTCACGCTAACGCCACCCCCGCATCCGGGACGACGTACTGGAACGGCCCGGTTGCAGGGACCCCCCGCGAGCCGCGACGCACTGGAACGGGCCCCATCCGGAGGCTCGGCCCCAGCTGGCGACGAACTGGAACGGCCCCGTTGCAGGGACCCGCCGCGAGCCTGCGAGCGGTGGGGGGCATCGGGGTCCTTCTAGGATCGTGCGGTGCCGCCGACGATCACCGCCACCGACCACCCGCTCGAGAAGCTGACCGGCGACGCCGTCGTCGTCGCCGTCGGCAAGGGTCCTGACGGGCCGCTCGCCACCCCCGGCGCCGAGGCCCTGGACCGCCTGCTCGGCGGCCGGCTCCTCCCGGCGCTCACCGACCTGGGCGCCCGCGGCGCCGAGGACGAGGTGACCCGCCTGCCCTCCTTCGGCCAGGGCCCCTTCCCCGTCGTCGCCGTCGTGGGGCTCGGCGCCCCGGAGGCTTCGGGCGGCTACACCCCCGAGAGCCTGCGCCGCGCCGCAGGTGCCGCCAGCCGCGCGCTCCGCGGCCGCCGCTCCGTCGTCAGCCTGCTCGCCGCCGTGGGCGGGACGCCCGACGAGGAGCGCCTGCACGCCGTGGGCGAGGGCTCCCTCCTGGGCGCGTACGAGTTCACCGCCTACAAGTCCCACCTGCCCGCCGACCGCCCGGCCCCGCCGAGCGAGTTCACGATCGTCGTCCCCGGAGCGGGCGCGGCCGAGTCTGCGCTGCGCCGGGTGCGCGCGGTCGCCGACGCCGTCGCCCTGGTGCGCGACCTGGTCAACACCCCGCCGAACGACCTCTACCCGGCCGAGCTCGCGGCCCGGGGCGCGGCCGCCGGCGAGAAGGTCGGCCTCACCGCCGAGATCCTCGACGAGGACGACCTCGCCGCCGGTGGCTACGGCGGCATCCTGGCCGTCGGTGGCGGGTCGACCCGCAAGCCGCGGCTGCTGCGCCTGACCTACGCGGGCGCCGGCGCCCGCAAGAAGGTGGCCCTGGTCGGCAAGGGCATCACCTTCGACAGCGGCGGGATCTCGATCAAGCCCGCCGCGAAGATGGAGGACATGAAGAGCGACATGGCCGGCGCCGCCGCCGTGATCGCCACCGTCTGCCTCGTCGCCCAGCTCGGGCTGCCGGTCGAGGTCGTCGCGACCGTGCCGATGGCCGAGAACCTGCCCAGCGGCACCGCCTACCGGCCGGCCGACGTGGTCACGTTCCGCAACGGCAAGAAGGCCGAGATCACCAACACCGACGCCGAGGGCCGCGTCGTGCTGGCGGACGCCATCGCCCGAGCGGCCGAGGACTCCCCCGACGTCCTGCTGGAGACCTCCACGCTCACCGGCGCGCAGTTGGTCGCCCTCGGCGCCCGGACCGCCGGCGTCATGGGCAGCGAGGACCTGCGCGACGCGGTGATCGCCGCCGCCGGGCGCAGCGGCGAGCTGATGTGGCCGATGCCCCTGCCTCCCGAGCTGCGCAAGGGGATCGACTCGACGGTCGCGGACTTCGTCAACGCCAACACCGACCGGATGGGCGGGATGCTGGTCGGCGGCCACTTCCTCGCCGAGTTCGTGCCGGACGGGCTGCCGTGGGCGCACATCGACATCGCCGGGCCGAGTTACAACACCTCGTCGCCGTGGGGCTACACGCCCAAGGGCGGCACCGGCGTCCCCGTCCGCACCCTGCTGGCGACCATCGAGGCCCTCATCGCCGACTGACCGCGGCGATGACCAGGTCACCTGATCGTCGAGCGTCCTCCCTCACGGCCCGCGGTGAGGGAGGACGCCGCGCGGTGGGGGTGGACGGCTCCTCCGGCCTAGAGCCGGTCGCGCTTCTGGCGGGCGCTGTAGTCGCGCATCCGCTGCGGGTAGCCGGTCACCTGGGCGTCGTACACCGGGATCGACAGCTCCTGGGACAGCCGGCGGGCCACGTCGGGGCCGTCGATGCGCCGCCGGGTCCACTCCCCGTCGGCCGCGACGAGCACGATGGTCGCCTCGGTGACCGCCGTCCGCGGCTCCACGAAACCCTCGACGCCCCGCCGGCTGGCCACGAACTCCTCCAGGTGCCGCAGGTCGCCCCGCTGCGACGCGCGGTCGAGCGTCGGGCGGCCGGCGCCCCCCGCAGAACCCCGTCGTCCGCGCCACCGGTCGAACAGCCCCATGCACCTTCTCCGTCTTCCCGGGGTCGCGCGATCACCGCGACGCTCGCGAGGGCAACGGTGGTCCGGGCCAGGTCGTTCCCGGAGTGGCAGGATGTGCAGCAGCCCCCGCCCGCTCGAGCGGGGACGCCGCCCGTCGCATTCGAGGAGCATCCGTGAGCGCACCCACCTCCCCCGCCGACCTGGTCATCCTCGGCGGTGGCTCGGGCGGATACGCCGCCGCGTTCCGCGCCTCGGAGCTCGGCCTGAACGTCGTCCTCATCGAGAAGGACAAGGTCGGCGGCACCTGCCTGCACCGCGGGTGCATCCCGACCAAGGCCCTGCTCCACGCCGGCGAGGTCGCCGACCTGGCCCGTGAGGGCGAGCAGTTCGGCGTCAAGACGTCGCTGGCGGGCATCGACATGGACGGCGTCAACAGCTACAAGGACGGCGTCATCTCCAAGCTCTACAAGGGGCTGCAGGGCCTGGTGAAGGCCCGCAAGATCACCTACGTGGAGGGCGAGGGCCGGCTCACCTCGCCGACCACCGTCGAGGTGAACGGCGAGACCTACGAGGGCAAGCACGTGCTGCTGGCCACCGGCTCCTACCCCCGCTCGCTGCCGGGCCTGGAGATCGACGGCACGAAGGTCATCACCAGCGACCACGCGCTCAACCTCGACCGCGTCCCCAGCTCCGCGATCATCCTGGGCGGCGGTGTCATCGGCTGCGAGTTCGCCAGTGCCTGGAAGTCCTTCGGCGTCGACGTCACGATCGTCGAGGCCCTGCCCCACCTGGTGCCGCTGGAGGACGAGGCCGCCTCGAAGCTGCTGGAGCGCGCGTTCCGCCGCCGGAAGATCGCCTTCGAGCTGGGCAGCCGCTTCTCCGGCGTGCAGTCCACCGAGAACGGCGTCAAGGTCTCGCTGGAGAACGGCAAGGAGATCGAGGCCGAGCTGCTGCTGGTCGCCGTCGGCCGCGGGCCGGTCAGCTCCGGGATCGGCTACGAGGAGGTGGGCGTCGCCATGGACCGCGGTTACGTCCTCGTCGACGAGTACATGCAGACGAACATCCCGACCATCTCGGCCGTCGGCGACCTGGTGCCCACCCTGCAGCTGGCCCACGTCGGCTTCGGCGAGGGCATCCTCGTCGCCGAGCGGGTCGCCGGGCTCGAGCCCGCGCCGATCGACTACGCCGGCGTGCCGCGCATCACCTACTCCGACCCCGAGGTCGCCTCGGTCGGCCTCACCGAGGCCCAGGCCAAGGAACGCTACGGCGAGGTCAAGACGCTCACCTACGACCTCGCGGGCAACGGCCGCAGCCAGATCCTGAAGACGACGGGCGCGGTCAAGCTCGTGCAGGCGCCGGACGGGCCGGTCGTGGGCATCCACATGGTCGGCAGCCGCGTCGGCGAGCTCATCGCCGAGGCCCAGCTGATCTACAACTGGGAGGCCGAGGCCGACGACGTCGCCAGCCTCATCCACCCGCACCCGACGCAGAGCGAGGCGCTCGGCGAGGCCCACCTGGCCCTCGCCGGCAAGCCCCTGCACGTGCACGGCTGATCCCCGCTCTACCCCCACCCACCCAGCGCCAGAAGGAGCACCGCCCCGATGCCGACCTCCGTCACCATGCCCGCCCTGGGCGAGAGCGTCACCGAGGGCACGGTCACCCGCTGGCTCAAGCAGGAGGGGGACCAGGTCGAGGTCGACGAGCCCCTCCTCGAGGTGTCGACCGACAAGGTCGACACCGAGATCCCCTCCCCGGCCGCCGGTGTGCTCACCAAGATCCTCGTGGCCGAGGACGAGACGGTCGACGTCGGCGCGGAGCTCGCGGTGATCGGCGGTGGCGACGGGGACGAGGGCGCCGACAGCCCCCCGGCCTCGGCGGAGGACGCGGACACCACCCCGCAGACCCCCGACCAGCAGGTCGAGGACGCCGGCACCGAGCCGGAGCAGCCCGCCGCCGAGCCCGAGCCGCAGGAGGCGCAGGCCTCGGAGTCCGGCTCGGGGGGCGGTTCCGGCGGCGGCGAGGGGACGCCGGTCACCATGCCGGCCCTGGGCGAGAGCGTCACCGAGGGCACGGTCACCCGCTGGCTCAAGGCCGTCGGCGACGAGGTGACCGCGGACGAGCCGCTGCTCGAGGTCTCCACCGACAAGGTCGACACCGAGATCCCCTCCCCCGTCAGCGGCACGCTGCTGGAGATCACGGTCGGGGAGGACGAGACCGTCGACGTCGGCGCGCAGCTCGCGGTGATCGGCAGCGGCGCGTCCGGCGGCGGCAGCGCCGCCCCGCAGCAGGAGGCGCCGAAGCAGGAGGCGCCCAAGCAGGAGGCGCCCAAGCAGGAGGCGCCCGAGCAGGAAGCCCCGAAGCAGGCGGCGCCGGCGGAGCCCGAGCCGCAGGCAGCCCCCAAGGCCAAGCAGGCCGACCCGGCCAGCGAGCAGCCCGGCGGCGACTACGGCGCGAGCGGCGCCCTGCCGTCGGACTCCCCGACCGACGCCCCCGCCCCCCAGGTGGCCCCGCAGGCGCCGGCCCCGTCGGGCGACGGCGGTGGTGGGCAGTACGTGACGCCGCTGGTGCGCCGCCTGGCCGCCGAGCACGGCGTCGACCTGAACGCGGTGTCCGGCACCGGCGTGGGCGGTCGCATCCGCAAGCAGGACGTGCTCGCGGCCGCCGAGAAGCCCGCCCCGCAGGCCGCTCCCGCGCAGCCCGCGGCGTCGGCGCCGTCCGGCGGTGCGCGCACGCCGTCCCCGGCCGCGACCCCGGACACCTCCGTCCGCGGCCGCACCGAGAAGCTCTCCCGCCTGCGCGGCGTGATCGCCCGCCGCATGGTGGAGTCGCTGCAGGTCAGCGCCCAGCTGACCACGGTCGTCGAGGCCGACGTCACCCGCATCGCGCAGCTGCGCCAGCAGGCGAAGAAGGACTTCGAGGCCCGCGAGGGCGTCAAGCTCTCGTTCCTGCCGTTCTTCGCCAAGGCGGCGGTCGAGGCGCTCAAGCAGCACCCGTCGGTGAACTCCTCGATCGACCTCGAGGCCGGCACCGTCACCTACCACGACAGCGAGAACCTCGGCGTCGCCGTCGACACCGAGCGCGGGCTGCTCGTGCCGGTGATCCACGAGGCGGGCGACCTCAGCCTCGGCGGGATCGCGCGCAAGATCAGCGACCTGGCCGAGCGCACCCGCACCAACAAGGTGACGCCGGACGAGCTCGGTGGTGGGACGTTCACGCTGACCAACACCGGCAGCCGCGGCGCCCTCTTCGACACCCCGATCATCAACCAGCCGCAGGTGGCGATCCTGGGCACCGGCTCGGTCGTGAAGCGGCCGGTCGTGGTGCAGGACGCCGAGCTGGGCGAGGTGATCGCGGTGCGGTCGATGGTCTACCTCGCGCTGACCTACGACCACCGGATCGTCGACGGCGCCGACGCCGCCCGCTTCCTCACCACGGTGCGCGAGCGCCTGGAGGCCGGTCAGTTCCACGGCGAGCTCGGCCTCGGCTGAGAGAGCCCGGCCACCCACCGCTCGCCGGCTCGCGGCGGGCCCCCTGCACGGGGGCCCGCC
>NZ_JBJHAC010000011.1:0-149504 GCF_054050835.1 Blastococcus sp. SYSU DS0510
GGGGGGGGTTGAGGGGCCGCCCCCCCCCCGGTCGGGACCCGGGGTTTGAGCGGTTGCCGTCAGCCCCGGGTGGCCCCCCCCCCCGCCGGGGGTGGGGGGGCCCACGCCACGATCAGGGCACCTGATCATGGACGACGGCGACGGCGCCCTCCCGCGCGGGGAGGGCGCCGTCGCCGTCTCGGGTCACTCCGCGTCGAGGTCCTGGGCGACGAGGTCCGCGATGCGGTCCAGCGCGGCCTGGTCCTCGCTGGCGACGATCACCTCCGAGCCCTGCTTCGCGCCGAGGGTCATGATCATCAACGGCGAACCGGCGTCGACCGGGTTGCCGCCGGGGGTGGCGAGGGTGACGGGCACCCCGGCCTTCCCGACGGCCTCGGCGATCAGCGCGGCCGGGCGGGCGTGCAGCCCCACCCGGGAGCCGACGGTCACGGTCTGACTGGGCATGTGTCCTCTTCTCGCTGTCGTGCTGGGGGAGGCGGCGCCCTCGCAGGGTCCCATCGCGAGCGTGCGAGCGCTGGGGGGCGAGGGGGTCCTTCTCCTGGCGGTCAGGCCGTGGGGGGGGGGGGGGGGGGGGGGGGGGGGGGGGGGGGGGGGGGGGGGGGGGGGGGGGGGGGGGGGGGGGGGGGGGGGGGGGGGGGGGGGGAGGGGGCCGCTGCCGCGCCCACGCCCGGCCGCCGCCCGCGCGCCCCGCGGCGCCGCCCCCCGCCCCCCCCCCCCCCCCCCCCCCCCCCCCCCCCCCCCCCCCCCCCCCGGGGGTCGGGTTGTGCGCGTGCGCCAGGTCGACGGCGTCCTCCGGGGCGTCGTCGGCATCGCTGCGCCCGAAGCTCTTGGCGAGCGTGACCGCGATGCCACCCACGACGGCGCCGATGGCGATGGCCAGCAGCCACAGCAGGACGTTGCTGATCGCGAAGAAGACGAACACCCCGCCGTGCGGAGCCCGCGCCTCGATCCCCAGGACGGCGACGATGGCACCGGTGGTCGCGCCGCCGAGCATCATCGACGGGATGACCCTGACCGGGTCGGCCGCGGCGAAGGGGATGGCCCCCTCGGAGATGAACGAGAGGCCGAGCAGCCAGGCCGCCTTGCCGTTCTCCCGCTCCGCGGCCGTGTAGAGCCTCGAGCGGATCGCGGTGCTGAGCGCCATGGCCAGCGGGGGCACCATCCCGGCGGCCATCACGGTCGCCATGATCGTGAACGAGCCGCTGGTCTGCGAGGCCAGGCCGGCGGTGGCGAAGAGGTACGCCGCCTTGTTGACCGGCCCGCCCAGGTCGAAGGACATCATCAGGCCGAGGATGATCCCGAGCAGGATGGCCGAGGACCCGCTGAGGCCGTTGAGCCAGTTCCCCAGCCCCTCGAGCGCCGCCGCCAGCGGGCGGCCCAGCAGCATGACCATGATGCCGCTGGAGATCAGCGTCGCGAGGAGCGGGATGATCACGACGGGCTGGAGCCCCCGCACGCCGGAGGGCAGCTTCCAGCGGCTGATCCACAGGGCCACCAGGCCGGCGAGGATGCCGCCCACCAGGCCACCGAGGAAGCCGGCGCCCACGGTCAGCGACACGGCACCGACGACGAAGCCGGGCGCGATGCCCGGCCGGTCGGCGATGGCGTACGCGATGTAGCCGGCGAGGGCCGGGACGAGGAAGGCGAACGCAGCCTGCCCGAGGACCGTGCAGACCGCGCCGAGGTAGCCGAGGAGGCCGAACCGGAGCTCCTCGGTGCTCTGGCCGACCGGGAGGTCGAGCAGCGAGTTGTTCAGCACCCAGCTCAGGGCGTAGCTCTGGCCATCGGCGTCGGGGTTGCCGGTGACGATCTGGTAGCCCCCGAGCGCGAACCCCAGCGCGATGAGCAGGCCGCCCGCGGCGACGAACGGGATCATGTAGCTCACGCCGGTGAGCAGCCAGCGGCGGATCTCGGTGGCCGTTCCCGGCCGCCCCCCGGCGCCGGACGGGGCCGCGGCGCCCGACGCGCTGCCGGGCACGCGGCGTGCGTTCGGGTCGTGCGCGGCGGCCAGCGCCTCGCGGATCATCACGTCGGGCTCGTTGATGGCCCGTTTGGTGCCGCTCTGCACGAGCGGCTTGCCGGCGAACCGGTCCTGGTCGCGGACCCCGACGTCGACGGCGAAGATCACGGCGTCGGCGGCGCGGATGACGGCCGGGTCGAGCGGGGTGGAGCCCGAGGAGCCCTGCGTCTCGACGTGCACGTCGACCTCGGCGGCCTCGCCGGCGGCGGCCAGCTTGTCGGCGGCCATGTAGGTGTGCGCGATGCCCGTGGGGCAGGCGCTGACAACGACGACGCTCCTGCGGGCAGCGGGCTCCGACGGCGGTCCTCCGGCGGGAGCGGCGGCCGGCGCGGTCGCCGCCGAGCCCGCGGTCGCCCCGGCCGGTGCCGCCGCGGGCGCCGGGGAGACGACCTCCTCCACGAGCGCGACGATCTCCGCGTCCGAGGTCGCCGACCGCAGCGAGGCGACGAAGTCCGGCCGCACCAGGGCACGCGCCAGGGCGGTCAGCAGGGTGAGGTGGTCGGCATCGCCGTGCGCGGGGGCGGCGATGAGGAAGGCGAGGTCGGCCGGGCCGTCGGGGGCGCCGAAGTCCACCTTCGGGGAGAGGCGGGCGAAGGCGAGCGACGGCTCGGTCACCGCCTCGGAGCGGCAGTGCGGGATCGCGATGCCCCCGGGCAGGCCGGTCGCCGCCTGCGCCTCGCGGGCCAGGACGTCGGCCTGCAGGGCGTCGGCGTCGGTGGCCCGGCCGGTGGCGGCGACCAGTTCGGCCAGCCGGCGGACGACCGCGGCCTTGTCCGGCCCGAGATCGGCGTCGAGCGCCACCAGGTCGGGAGTGATCAGTGCGGGCATGGGCCTCTCCCGGGGGAGTCAGAGGGCGTCCCGGCCGACGGCCGGGACGGGGTTCGGGACGGTGGGACTCGTGCTGCCGGGGAGCCCGGCGGTGACCCGTACTGCCGGACCGTCCACCTGGGCCGGGGTGGGGACGGCGGATCCGGGGAGCGACGCGCTGGCCGCTCCGTAGGCGACGGCGTTGCGCAGCCGCTCGGCCGGCGGCGCGCCGGCCAGGGAGGCGAGGAGGTGGCCGGCGAGGCTGCAGTCGCCGGCGCCGACCGTGCTGCGGACGGTCACCCGCGGCGGACGGGCGGACCAGAGCTCGCCGTCGGCCGTGGAGAGGAGCGCGCCGTCCGCGCCGAGCGTGAGCAGCACCTCGGCGACACCGCGATCGTGCAGCGAGCGCACCGCGGCGAGCATCGCGGCCGGGTCGCGCAGCACCTCCTCCTCGGTGAGACCGGCCAGCTGGGCCAGCTCCTCGGCGTTCGGCTTCAGGAGGTCGGGAGCGGCGTCGGGCCCCGCGGACAGCAGCGCGACGAGGGGTGCCTCACTGGTGTCCACGGCGATGCGCGCCCCGGTGTCCCGAAGCGAGCGGACGAGGTCGGCGTACCAGTCGGCCGGCGTCGACGGCGGCAGGGAGCCGGAGAGGACGACCCACTCCGCGGCCGCGGCGTGCCCGTGCAGGACGCCGCTGAGCGCGCTCCGCGAGACCTCGGTGAGCGGGGCGCCCGGCTCGTTCAGCTTCGTCGTCGTGCCGGCCGGGTCGACCAGCGTGTAGTTGGTCCGCACGGGGGTCGGGACGGGGACGGTGGCCAGCTCGAGGCCGAGGGCGCGCAGCGCCGTGACGATCGGGTCCGACGCCGCCGCCGGGAGGATCGACACCACGTCGCCGCCCGCCGCGGCGAGGGCGCGGGCCACGTTGACCCCCTTGCCCCCCGGCTCGGTGGTGGTCCCGGCCAGCCGCACGATGCCGCCCTGGCCGAGCGGGCCGGGCAGCTCCAGGGTCCGGTCCAGGCTGGGGTTGGCGGTCAGGGTGACGACCCGGCCGGGCCGCCGCGGGCCGGTCACGCGAGCACCACCTCGACGCCGGCCTTCTCCAGCTCGGCGACCACCCCGGGATCGGCCTTCCCGTCGGTGACCAGGACGTCGACGTCCTCGATGGCGGCGTAGCGCACCAGGTGCTCACGTCCCAGCTTGCTGCTGTCGGCGAGCACCACGACGCGCTGCCCGGCCCGCACCATGGCCCGCTTCACCGACGCCTCGGCGTCGTCCGGCGTGGTGAAGCCGTGGTCGGGGGTGATGCCGTTGGCGCCGAGGAACGCCACGTCGACGCGCAGCTCGGCCAGGGCCCGGACGGTCGTCTCGCCCACCGCGCACTGGGTGACGCCGCGGACGCGACCTCCGAGCACGTGCAGCGTGACGCCGCCGGTCCCGGAGAGCCGGGAGGCGATGGGGACCGAGGAGGTGACGGCGAGCAGCCGGCGGTCGGCGGGCAGGAGCTCGGCGAGGGCGGCCGTCGTCGTCCCGCCGTCCAGGACGATGCTGCCCTCCGCGCCGGGCAGGAGAGCCAGGGCCGCCGCGGCGATCGCGCGCTTCTCGTCGCTGTGCGTGCGGTGCCGCTCGCCGAGGCCCGGCTCGACCAGGGTGAGGGCGCCGGCCGGCACGGCCCCGCCGTGCACCCGGCGGAGCGTGCCGGCCCGCTCGAGGACGGCGAGGTCGCGCCGGACGGTCTCCGTGGTCACGCCGAACTCCTCGGCCAGGGCGGCGACGGCCAGCCGGCCGCGATCGGTCACCAGCGCCGCGATCGCCTGCTGGCGCTCCTCGGGATAGAGCACGGGCCCTCCGGGACGGTCGACGGTGTCCGAATGTGTGGCTTCGCCGTTGTGCTTGTGTTGTTTTACGTCCGATCCGTTGACAAGTCAACAGGAATTCGTGACCCTGATCACGGCACCCGCCCTCCCGCACCGGCGCTCAGCGAGGTCCTCATGTCCAGCACCGTCTCCCCGCCCGCGACCGCGGGTCCCGCGGTCCTCACCGGCACCCCGGTGGTCCCGGGGGCTGCCGTCGGGCCCGTCGTCCGCCCCGCGGGGACGATCCGCCTCCCGGCCGACGACGGCGCCGAGGTGCCCGGCTCCGAGCGGGAGTCGGAGAAGGCCCGCTACGGCGCGGCCGCCGAGGCCGTGGCCGCGCGGCTCACCTCGCGCGCCGCGGCGGCGACCGGGGTGAGCGCCGAGGTCCTCAGCACCACGGCGGGCATCGCGCGGGACCGCGCGCTGCGCACCGCGGCGGAGCAGCGGATCGACGCGGGCACCCCGGCCGCCGTCGCCGCGGTGCAGGCCGCGCAGCAGTTCATGGACATGTTCGCGGCGCTGGGCGGCCTGATGGCCGAGCGCGTGCCGGACGTGCGCGACGTCCGCGACCGGATCGTCGCCGAGCTCACCGGCCAGGGCGAGCCCGGCGTCCCCGCGCCGGACGTGCCTTCCATCCTGCTCGCCGACGACCTCGCGCCGGCCGACACCGCGGGCCTGGACCCGGCACGGATCCTCGGGCTGGCCACCCGGCTGGGCGGCACGACCAGCCACACCGCGATCATCGCCCGCCAGCTCGGCCTGCCCTGCGTCGTCGGCGTGGGTGGGCTCGACGCGGTCCCCGCCGGGGCCACGGTGCTCCTCGACGGCGAGCAGGGGACGCTGACCGTCGACCCCGAGCCGGAGGAGGCGAGGGCGCGGGTGGCCGCCGCCCGGCTGGCCGCCGAGGCGCTGGCCGGCTACCGGGGGCCGGGGCGCACGAGGGACGGGCACGTCGTCCAGGTGCTGGCCAACGTGCAGGACGGCGCCGGCGCCCGGGCCGCCGCCCGCGCGCTCGCCGAGGGGGTCGGGCTGTTCCGGACGGAGCTCGCCTTCCTGGGCCGTGCGGAGGAGCCCTCGGTCGAGGAGCAGGCGACCGGGTACGCCGAGGTCCTGGCGGCCTTCCCGGGCCGGAAGGTCGTCGTCCGGACCCTGGACGCCGGCTCGGACAAGCCGCTGGCCTTCGCCACCCCGCCCGACGAGGCCAACCCGGCGCTCGGCGTCCGCGGCCTGCGGGTCGCCCGCCGCGACCCCGGGCTGCTCGAGCGCCAGCTCGACGCGATCGCCGAGGCGGCGGCGCGGACCGCGTCGACGCCCTGGGTCATGGCTCCGATGGTGGCCACCGTGCCGGAGGCGGCCGGCTTCGCCTCCGCCGTGCGCGCCCGTGGGCTGGTGCCCGGCGTGATGATCGAGGTGCCCTCGGCCGTCCTGCACGCCGAGCGCCTGCTCGCCCACGTGGACTTCCTGTCCATCGGCACCAACGACCTGTCCCAGTACGCCCTCGCCGCCGACCGGCTCTCCGCCGATCTCGCCGAGCTCACCGACCCGTGGCAGCCCGCGCTGCTCGAGCTGGTGGCGCTCACGGCCGCTGCGGGTCGGCGCGCCGGGAAGCCGGTCGGCGTCTGCGGGGAGGCCGCCGCCGATCCGCTCCTGGGGTGCGTCCTCGTCGGGCTCGGGATCAGCTCCCTGTCCTGCGCCACCTCCGCCGTCGCCGGGGTGGGCGCCCGCCTGTCCACCGTCGACCTCGTGGCCTGCCAGCGGGCTGCCGAGGCGGCGCTGGCGACCGACGAACCGTTGGCGGCCCGAGCGGCGGCTCGCGCGGCCCTCGCCGCGTGACGACTCTCACCCCAACGGATGAGGAACCTTCGGTGGAGTCTCAGGTCCGCCGACGTTTCGTCGGATTAGATTGGCAGGTGCCTGCGTTACTACGGCTGCAGGCATCACATTCCGACGAAAGAGGCAACAACGATGAGCAGCGTGACGACCAGCTGGCGGCGGCGTCGGCAGCTGGCGCGTACCCGCCGGGAGCTGAACAAGGCCCTGGCCCGCAGCAGCAGCCCGGCCATGCGTGACGAGCTCCTGACGATGGCCAACGGCAGCCACCTCCTCGGCCGCTGAGCCCCGGCCGCGCGGCGCGCGGCCCGTGAAACCGACCCCGGTTCCCCCTCAGGGACCGGGGTCGCGTGCGTCCCGGCCCGTCCCGGGCGCGCCTCCGACCCGCGACCGCGGCTCACCCGGAGCGGTCGGTTCCGCTCAAGCGGGGGTGCTGGTCCGCCGATCACCGAGCCGTGGGCACACGAGCACCCGCCACCGGCGCCGCGAGCGCCGGCCGGTCGGCCGAGGCGCGGGAGACCCCCGGCATCACCATGGCCGGGGTGCTGCACTACGTCCGCCGCCACGGCGGGGACGACGCCGTCGCTGCGGTGCTGGACCGCGCCGGGCTCGCCGACGTCGCCGACCAGGTCGACGACCAGGCCCGCTGGTGGAGCTACGACACCCGCATCCGGCTGTTCACCGCGGCCACCGAGGTGCTGGGCGACCCGGACACGATGTTCCACGTGGGCGCGGCCGCGATGCGCAGCGGCCTGGGCCACTCCCTGCTGCTGGCCCTGCGTGCGCTCGGCACGCCGCGCCAGGTGTTCCGCCAGCTGCCCCGGGCCGCGGCGAAGTTCACCACCGTCTCCCGCATGGAGATCCGCGAGACCACCGCGACGTCGGCCACCGTCGCCCTGCACCTGGCCGACGGCTACGCCCACTCGGCGCTGGACTGCGCCTACGCGCGCGGCCTGGCGGTCACCATCCCGGCCATCTTCGGCCTGCGTCCCGGCGTGCTCGCGCAGACCGAGTGCTGCGTCGACGGCACCGGGACCTGCATCTACCGCCTCACCTGGGAGCGGCGGTCGCGGTGGCGCCGCCGACGGCCCGGCGCGGCGGCGGCCGACCCGGAGCTGGCGGCGCTCCGGGGACAGCTGCGCACGCTCCAGTCGGCCGCGGGCGACCTCGTCGCCAGCGAGGACCTCGACACCGTCCTCCACCGCATCGTGGCCCGCGCCGGCGAAGCCGTGCTCGCCCCGGCGCACCTGCTCGTCGTCACCGCGCCGGGCGGCGGGCCGCCGCTGGTCCACGGCGCCGGGATCCCCGAGCACCAGCTGCCCGACCTGGCCGCCCGCATCCTCGCCGGGGACGACCTGGACGCCACCGCCGTGGTGGTCGACGTCGCCTCCCCGCGCCGCCGGCACGGCCGGCTGGCCGCGATCTACCCGTCGGGCGACGGCGAGATGACCGACGAGCACGCGATGCTGGCCGCCTACGCGGGGCACGCGGCGGCGGCCCTGGACCTGATCATCGCCCTGCAGGAGGCGCGCACGGAGGCGGGCCGGGCAGGTGCGCTGCTGGAGCTGGCCCACGAGCTGGCCGCCGCGGCGGATGCCGTGGAGGTGGCCGAGCTGGTCACCGCGGCGCTCCTGCGCGTCGTCGGCTGCGCCCGTGCCAGCCTCCTGCTGTGGGATCCCGGTGCCGGGGTCCTGCGGGCGTCCGCGACCGCCGGCCTGTCCGAGGAGCAGGCGGCGGTGATGCGGCTGACCGCGCTGCGTCCCGAGGAGACGCCTGAGCTGATGGGGCTGCTGACCGAGCGGGACCCGCTCGTCCTCGACGACACGACCAGCAGCCCCACCATCCGCGCGCTGCTGCGGGGCGTCGGGAGCGCGCGCGTCGTCGCCGTCCCCCTGCTCGCCGGCTCGGCGTTCCTGGGCGTGGTGACGGTCGGCTGGCAGACCGGGCAGGCGCCCGACGAGCTCGGCGGTGACGTGCTGGCCCGGCTGCGCGGTGTCGGTGACCAGGCCGCCACGGCGCTGCAGAAGGCCCGGCTCCTCGAGACAGTGCGACACCAGGCCACCCACGACGCGCTGACCGGCCTGCCCAACCGCGTCCTCTTCCTGGAGCGGCTCGAGACGACGCTCGCCGCGACCGGTCCCGACGGCCGGCTCGGGGTGCTGTTCTGCGACCTCGACCGGTTCAAGGAGGTCAACGACTCGCTCGGGCACGCGGCCGGCGACGAGCTCCTGCGCCAGGTGTCGGCGCGGCTGCGCGCCGCCGTCCGCCCCGGGGACACGGTGGGCCGGCTCAGCGGGGACGAGTTCGCCATCGTGCTCCCGGACCTCGCCGATGCCGGCCACGCGCAGCTCCTCGCCGACCGCATCACCGCCTGCTTCGACGAGCCCTTCCGGCTCGAGGGCACCCCCGTGCGGGTCGGCACCAGCGTCGGGGTCGCCGTCCTCGGCGAGGAGCGGGCGTGCGACGCCGACGCGCTGCTCCGCGAGGCGGATGCGGCGATGTACCGCGAGAAGCAGCGGCGCGGCCCCTCGGCCCGCGCCGGCCGCTGACCGCTCAGCCGCGCAGCCGCGCCCGCAGCGCCGCCTGCTCGTCGGCGCCGAAGCCGTGCGCGTGCAGCCAGCCGACCGGGCCGTCGAAGCGCTCGTCGAGCAGCGCCAGCAGCCGGTCCATCGTCTCGGCGCGCGGGGTGTGGCTGGCGACGTCGCGGGTGACCATGTCCTCGGCGTAGGTCGGCGAGGTGGCCAGCTTCGCCACCAGCGCGTCGATGATCTCCGCGGTGAGGGCGTAGTCGGCGACGATCTCCTCGTGCGGCACCCCGGCGACCGCGAGCGCCAGGGCGCACACCACGCCGGTTCGGTCCTTGCCGGCCGCGCAGTGCACCACCGACGCGCCCTCGGGAGCCCGGGTGAGCGCCCGCAGGGCGCCGACCACGTTCTCCGAGCGCTGGCCGAGGTAGCCCAGGTAGGAGCGCACGGCCGGGGGCTCGCCCTCGTCGTGGGCGGCGACCTGCCGCGGCAGCAGCGACTCGGTCCACCCCGCCACGAGCTCGGGCCGGGGGTCGTCCTCCTCGACAGCGAAGACGTCGGTGTGGTGCCCCCGCTCGGGCAGCAGGGTGAAGTGCCGGTGGGTGACCTCGGGGACGGCGCGCAGCGGGCCGCGCCCCTCGAGCAGGATCTCCGCGGTGGTGCGCAGGTCGATCACCTGGCGCAGCCCGAGCTCGCCGACCAGGCGCCGGACGTCGGTGTCGGTGAGGGTCTGCAGGTTGTCGCTCCGCAGGATCCGGCCGGTCGCCGTCCGCCCGCCGTCGGTGGTGGGCAGCCCGCCGAGGTCCCGCATGTTCGTGGTGCCGTCGAGGCGGATCCAGCGGTCGGTGTGCGGAGAGGTCACCCCTGGGACGGTACGGCGTCCGCCCCCGGGGCTCAGCTCCCGGCGGGCTGGCCGGGGATCGTGAACAGCGGCCCCCAGGCCTCGTCGGGCCCGATCGGGAACAGGGTCCCCGGGGTGGCCCCGCGGTTGGCCCAGCGCGCCTCGTAGGGCAGCCCGTCCAGGAGGACCCGGGCGCCCCGCTGGTAGAGGGCGTCGGGGTTCCACACCTCCGTCACGTCGGTGACGGTCGGCACCGGCTGGGGGGCCGACTCCGTCGTCTCCACCACGCCGAGCAGCGCCCAGGGCGACGGGACACCGGCCGTGGCCGGCACGGAGGGGTCGACCCCCATGGCGTACCAGCGGGCCTCGTACACGTTGCCGTGCCACACGACCTTGTAGCCGGCCGGGTACTGGGCCTCGGCCCGCCAGATCGGGTAGGGGCTCGTCGCCGGGTCGTCGACGACCGGCTGACGACCGGCATCCTCCACGGTGTCGTCGATCTGCACGGCGGGGCCGTCGCCACCGAGGCCGGCGAACGCGGTCACGAAGGCGAGGGCCTCCTGGGGGACGCCGCTGCAGGTGTTCGAGTGGACCGCGACGTCGGCGAAGCTCGCGCCGCAGCCGGTGTCGCGGTTCAGCGACCACAGCGAGAGCCGCCCCAGGCCGGTGGCACGCGCGAACGAGGCGAGCGCCGCGGCGTCGTCGAGGGAGAAGACCTCGCCCTCGACGTCGTTCTGGCCGATCATCGGGGTCGCGCCGATCCGGCTCCAGACCTGCCGCTCCGCCAGGGAGGTGCCGATCTCCTCGTACAGGGCGCGGACCTGATCGGCCGTGGCGCGGAGCGCCTGCTCGGTCGCCTCGATCATGGACTGCTCCGCGGGCTTGGCGCCGCCGTAGTCCATCGTCATCACGTTGACGCCGGTCAGCTCCACGCCGCCGGCCAGGGTGGCGCGCACGAGCTCCACGCCCTCGGCGGTCATCCCGGTCGGGGCCACCGGCACGGTGAGCCACACGGCGAGGGGGGAGCCGGCGGCCGCCCGCTCGCGCTGCAGGTCGGCCAGGGCGGCCGCGCGCCGGCCGGCCGCGGCGAGGTCGGCGACGGCGGTGCCCTCCACGTCGAGGTCGACGGCGGAGAGGTCGTAGCGCTCGACGACGTCGCGGTACGCGTCGGTGAGGTCGCCGGTGTCCGTGCAGGTGATGGCGAGCTCGTCGTTGACCAGCCCGCCGAAGCTCACCATGACGTCGCCGCCGGCAGACCGCAGCTGGTCGATCCGACGGTCCAGCTCCAGGTCGGTACCGGCCTGCTCGAGGGAGTAGTAGCCGCCCCAGCTGGGTGCGCAGCCGTCCTCCGGGTCGGCCACGACGAAGGCCAGGGCAACGGTTCGCGCGGGGTTGACCGACGGGTCCTGGAACTGGAAGGTCGGGGTCAGGGTCACGTCGACGTAGGGGACGCTCCAGGACAGGCTCGCCGGCTCCGTCCGGTCGGCGGCCTCGGTCACCGAGACGAACGCCCCGCCGGCGACCGCGGCGACGACCAGCAGCAGCAGGCCCACGCGCGTCCAGGACAGCCGGCGCGCCACCGGCTGCTCCTCGTCCCGGGGTGCGGCGCTCGATGCGCCCATGGAAGCCCTCGCTCTCGTCGACGCGGTCCCCGGTCGGGACTGCGGTTGGGTGGCTCGACCTCGGCACAGCCTGCCCCGTGATGGCACCCGTCCGCCCCACGCCGGGCACGGGCCTCATCACGAGGGGTGACCGGGGGCAGCGGCCGGGCCTGCCGGGGCCGCAGGATGCGATCCGACGTGGGGGACGCCGGTCGGACGCCTGGCACCCGTCGGAGTCGACGAGCACGAAGGCGGAACTGATGCGACGAACCCTTCCCGATCCGCGCCGGCCGGACGTCCGGCGGCAGTGGGGGAGCGACCGACGGCGGGAACCCCTCCCGCTGGTGCCCGCGAAGGTGTCCGAGCGGCGCATGGCGATCGGCCGGCTGGCCATCGTCCTGACCGTCTCGGCGTGGGCCGTGTACGTGGCCTTCACCATCGAGCAGCAGTTCATCGAGGGGAAGGCTGACAGCGCGCGGCTGGTCATCGAGGCGATCGTCTACCTGCTGCTGATCACCGGCCTGGCCACGTCGGCCATGGCCTACCTCATCACCCGGATCGGGTTCTTCTACCGGAGCCGGGCGCACACCCGGGCGTCGCGCGCCGTCCTCGACGCCTTCTTCGACCAGCCCGCGGCTCCGGTGACGGTGCTCGTCCCCTCGTACCAGGAGGACGAGCGGGTCATCCGGACGACGCTGCTGTCAGCAGCGCTCCAGGAGTACCCGGCGCTGCACGTGGTGCTGCTCATCGACGACCCGCAGAACCCGACCACGAACCGGGCCCGGGCACTGCTGGACGACGCGCGGGCGCTCCCCGGCAGCATCACGGCCCAGCTCGAGGTGCCCGCCGGCCGTTTCCGGGAGGCCCGCGACGCCTTCGAGCGGGCGGTGGGGGACGGCGCCGGCCGGGCCGCGACGGCCGACGACGTCCGGGAGCTGGCCGAGCACTACCGCTTCGCCGTCGAGTGGCTGCACGACCTGGGCGCCCGGCACGAGATCATCGACCACACCGACGTCTTCTTCGTCGAGCACGTGGTCGGCGCGTTGGCCGCGGACCTCGCCACGGTCGGCGATGCGCTGGTCAGCGCGGCCCAGGAGGGCGCGGTCCTCCCCGGCGACCGGCTGCTGCAGCTCTACCGCCGGCTCACCGCGACCTTCGGCGCACGCGTCAGCAGCTTCGAGCGCAAGCGCTACCGGTCGCTCTCCCACGAGCCGAACAAGGCCATGAACCTCAACAGCTACATCGGTCTCATGGGGGGCAGCTACCGGGAGGTCCAGACGCCGGTGGGGCTGGCGCTCGTCAGGTCTGCGGCACGGGTGGCCGACCTGACGGTCGAGGAACCCGAGTACGTCCTCACCCTGGACGCCGACAGCATGCTGCTCCCGGAGTACGCCGCGCGGATCGTGCACCTGCTCAGCCAGAGCGCGCACAGCGGGGTGGCCGTCGCGCAGACGCCGTACAGCTCGTTCCCGGGGTCGGCGACCCGGCTGGAGCGGATCTCCGGTGCGTCGACGGACCTGCAGCACATCGTCCACCAGGGCATGACCCAGTACGACGCGACCTTCTGGGTCGGGGCGAACGCGGTGCTGCGCAAGCGGGCCCTCGACGACATCGTCGAGGTGGACTACGACGGTGACTTCGAGATCCGGCGCTACATCCAGGACCGCACGGTCATCGAGGACACCGAGTCGACCATCGACCTCGGGGTGCACGGCTGGTCGCTGCTGAACTACCCGGAGCGGCTGGCCTACTCGGCGACCCCGCCCGACTTCGGCTCGCTGTGCATCCAGCGGCAGCGGTGGGCCAACGGCGGTCTGCTGATCCTCTCCAAGCTGCGCGAGCAGGTCCGGGCTCGCCGGGCGCGCGGGGAGCGCAACCGCTTCGGCGAGCTGTTCCTCCGGGTGAACTACATGGCCTCCATCTTCTGGAGCTCCGTGTGCCTCGTCGTCATGCTCTTCTACCCGTTCAACGCCGAGCTGCTCCACCCGCTCCTGCTGCTCGTGTCGGTGCCGTACTTCCTCATGATGGCCGGAGATCTGCGCGCCACCGGGTACCGGCGGACCGACGTCCTGCGCATCTACGGCTTCAACCTGATCCTGCTGCCGGTCAACCTGTCGGGCTCCTTCGCCTCCATCCTGCAGCTGATCACCGGGGAGAAGAGCGCCTTCAAGCGGACGCCGAAGGTTCGTGACCGCACGACGGCGGGGGCCGTGTTCATCCTCGCGCCCCTGGCGCTGATCGGGTTCTCCGCCTACACCGTCGTCGTGGACATCCAGTCGCAGCACTGGGGCCATCTCGTCTTCGCCGCGCTCAACACCGCGCTGGCCACCTACGCCATGGTCGCGTTCGTGGGTCTCGGCAACAGCATGGTGGACCTGTGGGTGCACCTGCGGGACTGGCTCTACCGCCCGGTGGAGCCGCGTCGGCAGGGGGACGTCCGCGCGGGTCGGCCGTCCCGGTCGTCGGGAGCCGCCCAGCCCCGGCCCGTCGCCGTCCCGCCGGCTCCCGACTGGGCTTCCGTCCTCCACTACGGCATCCCCGGCACGCCGGGGGGCGTCGCCGTGCCCACGGACGTCGGCGGCGAGCGGGAGGTCGCTCCGGTCCCCGCGCCGCGGTCCGCCCCGCCGGTCGAGCCGGACGACAGCGCCGTGGTGGCCGCGTTCCGCGACTTCATCTTCTTCACCGTCTTCCAGCCGATCGTCGATCTGACGACCGGCGAACCGGTGGGGTACGAGGCGCTGTGCCGGTTCGCCGACGGACGGGCTCCCCAGGAGCGGCTGGATGCGGCGACCGACCGCGGCATCGGCGTGGACCTCGACGGCGCGTTGCTGCGGGCCTCGCTGGCCGCCGCGGCGTCGCTGCCCGAGGGTGCGTGGGTCTCGGTGAACGTCTCCCCGGCGCTGTGGCACTCGCCGCGGGAGCTCTCCAGCATCGTCAGCCGCTCGACCTGCCCGGTGGTCCTGGAGTCCGGCACGCTGGTCGAGGGGCGGAGCCTCTCCGCGGCCGAGCTGCCGATCGGGGTGCAGGTCGCGCTGGAGAACCCGCTGGTGGGATACGAGAGCTTCCGCTGGGTGGAGGAGCACCGGCCGGGCTTCCTCAAGCTCGGGCGGGAGACGACGGTCGGCATCGAGCACGACGCCGCGCGGCGTGCGCTGCTCGCGGCCCTCGTGCCCTTCGCCGAGGAGCGCGGGTGCCGTGTCGTGGCCTCGGGGGTGGAGACGGCGACCGAGCGGGACGCGCTGCGGGAGAGCGGGGTCCAGCTGGCGCAGGGCTTCTTCCTCGGGCTGCCGGCACCCGCGCGCGTGCTGGACCGGCGACCGGCGTCCGGACCCGGCCTGGTCGAGGTCTCGTCCGGGCGGTGAGCTCGGTGCTGTGACGGGGCCTGACCCGCGCCGCGCCCGGACCGCCCGCGACGATCAGCGACCCTGATCATCGAGCGTCCTCCCTCACGGTGCGCGGTGAGGGAGGACGCTCCACGATCAGGTCCCCTGATCCCGGCCACGGGACGGCGGAGTCGCGGTGCCGGTGAGGAGGCGGTCGCAGACGTCGATCAGGCGCTGCCGCAGCACGGCGCCCCGCTCGGCGAACCCCCGCTGCGCGGCCACGTACTGGGCCTTGCCCTCGGGCGTCTCGATGGGGACGGGGGCGTAGCCGTGCGCGCGCAGGTCGTACGGGGAGGCGCGCATGTCCATCTCCCGGATCGCCACGGCCAGCTCGAAGCAGTCGGCGACCAGCTCCCCCGGGGTGGCGGGGCTGAGCTTGTAGGCCCATTTGTAGAGGTCCATGCCCGCGTGCAGGCACCCCGGCTGCTCCAGCAGCGGCTGGCTCTCGCGGGTGGGCTGCAGCCGGTTCCGCCCGACGGCGGCCGGGGTGAAGAACCGGAACGCGTCGAAGTGGCTGCACCGGACCGGGTGCGCCTCGACGACGGCGTCGGTGCCCTCCTGGCCGAGCCGCAGCGGGACCGGGTGCCGGGTGCCCGTGTCGCGGTAGACCATCGCCCACTCGTGCAGGCCGAAGCACCCGGTGAACGCCGGGCGGGAGGCGGTCGCCACGAGCAGCCGGCGGACGAAGCGCACGGTGTCCCCGCGGTCGGCCAGGAAGGCGGTGACGTCGAGCCGCACCGTCGCGCCGTCGGTCCCGTACCAGCGCCGGCCCTCGTGCGGTGCGGGCCCGGCCAGGGCGACGTCCGGGCCGGGGTGCCAGCGACGGAGCCGGCCCGGCGTCTCGGAGTAGTAGGTGAACAGGAAGTCCAGCACCGGGTGGGTCTCGCCACGACGGCGGCGCTCGCGGTGCGGCACCGCCCAGCGGTCCACCCGCAGCTCGTGCGCCGCGGTCCGCGCCCGCCACTCCTCGACCGCCAAAACCGGCGGGTGGACGGCGGTCTGCTGCACCGGGCCAGGGTACGAGCCCCTGTCGGGGCACCGGCCGGGAAGTCAGTCCGGGTCGACGCGGGTGAGCCGGTGCAGGCGCAGCGCGAGCTGGACCTCCAGGGCGCGGGCGGGGGAGGACCACTCCCGGCCGAGCAGGCGGCCGATGCGGTCCAGGCGCTGGGTGACGGTGTTGACGTGCACCTGCAGGGCCTCCGCCGCCCGGGCCGGCGAGCTGCCCGCCGCGAAGAAGGCCTCCAGCGTCCCCTCCAGGTCGGTGCCCCGCTTCGCGTCGTACTCGAGCACGGGGGCCAGCGTCGCCGTCACGAAGGCGGGCACGTCGCGGCCCTCCCCGACGAGCAGGCCGAAGAACCCGAGCTCCTCGGCGCTCGCCGAGTCGCCGGTGCGGCCGAGCGCCACCAGGGTCGCCGCGCAGCGGGCGGCCTCCGCGTGTGCCGCCGCGACCGCACCCGGGCCGGAGGCCGGCCCGGCGCCCCCGACGGTGGCCGCGCCGGCGCCGGCGGCGGCGAGCTCCCGGCGGACCGTGGCCGCCGCGGTGCCGGGCTCGAGCCCGGGCAGGCAGAGGACGACGCAGCCGCCGTGCAGGCCGGCCAGCCCACCGCGGGTCGCCGCCAGGTGGGCCGCGGTGGCCAGCGCCCGTGGCCGGCACCGGGCCTCGACCCGGGCGACGACGACGGCGTGCGGGCGGTCGAGGTCCGCGCCCAGCCGGCGTGCGCGCTCCCGCAGCCCGTCGGGGTCGCGCAGCCCGGGGCTCAGCAGCGCCTCGAGCAGCTCACCCCGCACCCGGTTCTCCGCCTCGCCCGCCGTCCGGCGGATGAGCAGCAGCAGGGCGGTGACCAGCGCGGCGCGCTCCAGGATCCGCTGGTCGGAGTCGGCCAGCTCCTCCTCGCGGTGCAGCACCAGCCCGCCCAGCAGCTCGCTGTCCACCGTGACGGCGGCGGTCCACCAGCTGCCGTCCTGCACCGTGCGGCCGGTCGCGCGGGCCAGGGTGAGGGCCCCGGCGGGATCGGGCGGCAGCGCGGTCGCCGCCTCGGCGCCGGGCGAGGCGGCCCGGCCCTCCTCGTCGAGCACGGTGATGCTGCCGCCCAGGGCCTCGGTCACCGCGGCGGCGACGTCCTCGACCCCGCCGCCGCGCAGGACGACGTCGATGAACCGGTCGTGCGCGCCGGCCGCCCGCTCCACCGACGCGGTGTGGGCGCGCAGCCGGCGGCTGGCCGCCGAGAGCTCGTCCAGCGCCGACCGCGTCTCCTCCAGCAGCCGGGCGTTGTCCAGGGCGATCGCCGCGTGGGCGGCCAGCGAGCCCAGGAGGGAGACCTGCGACCGGTCGAAGGTGCGCTCGCGTCTGTCGGCGGCGAAGAGGACGCCGATGACCTGCGCGCCCCGGACCAGCGGCACCCCGAGGATCGCGACGAGCCCCTCCTCGCGCACGCCGTCGTTGATCTCGGTCGTGTGCCGGAACCGGGGGTCGGTGAAGTAGCTCGCCGTGGCGTAGGGCGCGGCGGTCTGGGCGACGAGCCCGCCCAGCCCCGCCCCCATCGGCAGCCGCAGGCCTTGGAACCGGGCCGAGACCGAGCCGTCGGTGACCCGCATGGAGGTGTCGCCGCGCACGGGGTCGTTCAGCGTCAGGTAGGAGACGTCGCTGCCCAGCAGCTGGCGGGCACGCCGGACGATGGCGGTGAGCACCGAGTCCACGCCGCGCAGCGCCGCGAGGTCGTTGGCGGTGTCGAACAGGGCGGTGAGCTCGGACTCCCGGCGGCGCCGGGCGGCGAACGCCTCGCGGACCTCCAGCGCCAGCACCTTGACCCGGTCCAGCTCGGCGAGCTCGTCGGCGTCGGCCCCCGCCGCCCGCGCCCGCACCAGCGGCCGTTCGTACTCGATCGCCGCAGCGTCGCCGAGCAGGAGCTCGAAGAACTCGGCGGTCCGGCCCGGCACCGGGCGCGGGCCGGCACCGCCGGAGGAGGGCGCCGCGGGGGTGGACACGACCGGCATTCTGGCCGGTCGCGCGGTCACCGTGCGCTCCACCCGCCGTCCATGACCAGAGAGGTGCCGGTGACCGAGGCCGCGGAGGGGGAGCACAGCCAGGCGACGGCGTCGGCCACCTCCACCGGCTCGATCAGCCGCTTCACCGCCGCCGGGGCCAGCATCACCTGCTCGACGACGTCGCCCTCGGACAGGCCGTGCGCCAGCGCCTGCGCGGCGATCTGCCCCTCCACCAGCGGGGTTCGCACGTAGGCGGGGTTGACGCAGTTCGAGGTGACGCCCCGCGCGGCGCCCTCCAGGGCGATCACCTTGGAGAGCCCCTCCAGGCCGTGCTTGGCCGTGACGTAGGCCGACTTGTACGGCGAGGCGCGCAGCCCGTGGACCGAGCTGACGTTGACCACCCGGCCCCAGCCGCGGTCGTACATGTGCGGCAGCGCGCCGCGGACCAGCCGGAAGGGGGCCTCCAGCATCAGCCGCAGGATGTGGGAGAACCGGTCGACCGGGAACTCGTGCACCGGCGCGACGTGCTGCAGGCCGGCGTTGTTGACCAGGATGTCGACGCCGAGGTCGAGGCGGTCGACGGCGTCCAGGTCGGAGAGGTCCGCCGTGACCGCCGTGCCGCCCACCTGCGCGGCCACGGCCTGCGCGCCCTCGGCGTCGCGGTCGACGACCACGACGTCGGCGCCGTCGGCGGCCAGCCGGAGGGCGCAGGCCCGGCCGATGCCGGACGCCCCGCCGGTGATGAGTGCCCGCCGCCCGACCAGGGGACCGTTGACCGCCATGGCGCGAACGCTAGGCCGCCGGTGCGACCTGCCCCACGGTCGCCACGCACACAGCGCGCTGCCCCCTGGTGGTGTGGCAGCACACCCGCCACCCGGGCTCGGTCAGTCGGGGACGTTCCCCGGGCGGGTGACGCCGTCGTCCCGCTGCGCGTCGTCGTCGGTGGTGAGCGTCGCCTCGCCCTCGGGGGCGCCGTCCTCCTGGGCCTCGGCGACGGGCCCGTCCGTGGTGTCGGGGGACTCGCGGTACCCGGTCGGCTGGGACTCGGTCATCGGCCGTCGTCCCCGGAGCGGTCGGTCGGGGCCTGGACCTCGCCGGTGGCGCCGGCGCGGGTGGCGCGGGCGACGTCGCCGTCCGCGCGCGCGGGCAGGTCGTCCCCCTGGGCGGCGTCCCGCTCGACGCCTTCCTCGGCGGTGAGCGGCACGTCGTCGAAGGAGGAGGCGAGGTCGCTGTTGGCCCCCGTGCCCGACGAGGTGGGTACGTCCTGCTGGATGCGGTCGCTGCCCTGCGGATCGGTCATGCCGGCCTCCTGTCCGTCGGCTGTCCCGACAGCCCATGCCCGTCGTCGTCTCCCCCAAACGACCGAGGCCGCCTCGCCGATGCGAAGGCGCCTCGGTGTTCGTGCGGGTCGTCCCGAGCGGGGGCCCGGAGGGTTCCCCGAGGGACGACGGCAGCGCTCAGCCCACCAGGGGGACGGCTCCTGGCCGCGGTGTCGTCCGGAGGACGACAGTGTGCTCAGAAGGCCGCTTCCGGCACGTCCATGAGGGCGTTGTCGGTGGCCTCGACGATGGCCCGCTCCGCCGTGAGCCTCGGCAGCACCTGGGTGGCGAAGAAGCGCGTGGCGGCGAGCTTGCCCTCGTAGAAGTGCCTGTCCTTCTCGCCGACGTCGCCGGCCAGGGCGGCCAGGGCCACCTCGGACTGGCGGATCAGCAGCCAGGCGGTGATCAGGTCGCCGGTGGCCAGCAGCAGCCGGCTGGTGTTCTGCGCGACCTTGTAGAGCGAGGACATGTCCTCCTGGGCGGCGGTCAGGTGACCGAACATCGCGGTGAGCATGCCCTGGACGTCCTGGAGGGCGGTGCCGAGCAGCGTCCGCTCCTCCTTGAGCCGGCCGTTCCCGGCCTCGCCGTCGACCGTGGCCTGGATCTGCTCGGCCAGCCAGGTCAGCGCGACGCCGCCGTCCTTGACGATCTTCCGGAAGAAGAAGTCCTGGCCCTGGATCGCGGTCGTGCCCTCGTAGAGGGTGTCGATCTTGGAGTCCCGGATGTACTGCTCGATCGGGTAGTCCTGCAGGAAGCCCGAACCGCCCAGCGTCTGCAGCGACTCGGAGGTGAGCAGCTCCGTGGCGCGCTCGGAGCCGAAGCCCTTGACGACCGGCAGCAGCAGGTCGTTGACCCGCTCGGCCAGCCGGGCCGCCTCGCTGTCCCCGGCGGCCTCCGCCTCGGTGACGCGGTCGCGGAAGCCCGCGGTGTAGAGGTACAGCGCCCGCATGCCCTCGGCGTAGGCCTTCTGCCGCATCAGCGAGCGGCGGACGTCCGGGTGGTGGGTGATGGTCACCCGGGGGGCGTCCTTGCTGGTCGCCGTCAGGTCGGCGCCCTGGACGCGGGTCTTGGCGTAGTCGAGCGCGACCTGGTAGCCCGCCGAGAGGGTCGCGATCGCCTTGGCGCCGACGAACATCCGGGCGTGCTCGATGACCTTGAACATCTGGGCGATGCCGTCGTGCACCTCGCCGACCAGCCAGCCCTGCGCCGGCACCGGGCCGTCCCCGAAGGTGAGTTCACACGTCGTCGAGACCTTGAGGCCCATCTTCTTCTCGACGTTGGTGACGTAGGCCCCGTTGCGCTCGCCGAGCTCACCGGTCGCGAGGTCGACGTGGAACTTGGGGACGACGAAGAGCGACAGACCCTTGGTGCCGGCCTTCGCGCCCTCGGGCCGGGCCAGGACCAGGTGGATGATGTTGTCGCTCATGTCGTGCTCGGCCGACGTGATGAACCGCTTCACGCCGTGGATGTGCCAGGAGCCGTCGGGCTGCTGCACGGCCTTGGTGGTGCCGGCGCCGACGTCGGAGCCCGCGTCGGGCTCGGTGAGGACCATCGTGGCGCCCCACCGGTGCTCCAGCATGAGCTCGGCCAGGCGCTTCTGGTCCGGCGTGCCCAGCTCGTCGAGGATGGCGGCGAAGGCGGCGCCCGAGCCGTACATGAACACGGCGGGGTTGGCGCCCAGGATCATCTCGAAGGCGCCCCAGGTGAGGGCGTGGGGCGCGCCGAAGCCGCCGAGGTGCTCGGGCAGGTCGAGACGGGACCACTCGCCGTCCTCGACGGCCTTGTACGACTTCTTGAACGACTCCGGGAGGGTCACGGAGTTCGTGGCCGGGTCGAAGACCGGCGGGTTGCGGTCGGCGTCGACGAAGGAGGCGGCGACCGGACCCTCGGCGAGCTTCCGGATCTCGGCCAGGATCCCGCGCGCGGTGCCGGCGTCCATCTGCTCGAACGGACCGGTGCCGAACTTGTCCTTCGTCTCCAGGAACTCGAAGAGGTTGAACTCGAGGTCCCGCAGATTGGCGGTGTAGTGCGTCATGGCGCTCAGGCTCCCGTGCTCCGTGCCGGCGGACGGCGTCGTCCTACTCGCGAGTAACAAACGCTATTACCCGCGAGTAGTAACGGCAAGCACCGGGTCGCCGGACACGCATGCGGCCGGGGTGTGCCCCGGAGGGGTCAGCGCTTGCGACGCCGCGCGCGCATGACCGCGCCCGCCAGCCACACGAGCAGGCCGCCCAGCGCCGCCGCCACCAGCAGCGCCACGACCAGGGGGCCCTCGACGTCGGTGAAGACGAGGCTGATCTGCACCGACTGGCCGTTGAAGACGACGAACAGCACCAGCAGGACGGTGACGAAGATGAGCAGCGCCAGCGCGAGGGAGCGGCCGATGGCCTTCCCGGTGTGCCGTTCGCGGGCCGGGGCCGGCTCGGCCGGCCGTTCGGTGGTGCGGTCGGGTTCGGCGCCGGGATCGCCCGGGGGCTGGGAGCCGAGCCCGACGCTGAGCGGGTCGCGCTGCGCGCCGGCAGGCTCCCGTCCGGGGCCGCTCACCGGGCGTCCGGTTCGGTGTCGGCGGGCGGGTAGGCCGGGCCGGCGATGCCGTCGGCCGGCCCCTCCGTGGCGCCCAGGGAGTCGCGGTCCTCGCCGGGCGCCTTCTGCGCGCCGAGCGGCTGGGCCTCGCGGTCGGAGCCCAGGTTGTTCTCGTCCGGCATGGTCATGAGGAGTGATCTGCCCGCGCTCGCGCACGCGGAAACAGGGCCCTCACCAGGCGTGTCGGGATCGCGCCCCCGGGCGGGCCGTCAGTCGGCCAGCGCCGGGCCGGCCTCGTGCGCGGGGTGGCCCACGGTCCGCTCGCGCTGCTTCATCCGCGCCTCGAACACGTGCCGGTCGCCCCCGGCGAGCTCGTCCCGGGCGCGCGCGTCGAAGGCGCGGAAGGTGCCCCAGTAGTTCTCGTCGAAGTCCTCGACGATCTGGAACGTCCACCGGTCGGCGACGACGTTGCGCCCCACCAGGTCCCGCTCGAGGTCCGCGGCCAGCGGGCCGGCGCCGGCGTCCCGGAACAGGTCGACGGACTCCTGCAGGAGCCGGTCGGCCTTGCCGGTCAGCTGGTGGAAGGCGTACAGGAAGCCACGCGCCTGGTCGACGGTCTCCAGGGCCTCGGACAGCTTGCCGAGCGCCTCCACGATCTGGTCGTCGAGGTCGGGCCGGGTGCGGTCGTTGCTCACCGGCCCATCCTGCGGTCAGCCGCGGGCGACCGCGATCTCGATCAGCCGCTCGGCCAGCCGTCGCCCGTGGGCGGCGGGGCCGTCGGGGCCCAGGAGCCCGCCCGAGAGGTACATCCCGTCGATGATCAGGTGGACCTGGGCGGCGAGGTCCTCGCCGTTGCCCGGGACGATCTCGTCGGCCAGCCGCTCCAGGCGCGCGTGCAGCTCGAACTTGTAGTCGGCGGCGGCGCTGCGGGCGGGGTGCTGCGGGTCGTCGTACTCGCTGCTGACGTTCGTGAACGGGCAGCCGCGGAACCCGGTCCGCGTGACGTCGCGCTCCACGGCGTCGACGACCGACAGCAGCGCCGCGCGCGGGTCGCCTTCGAGCCGGTCGAGCTCGGCGTCGATGAACCCCAGCACGGTCGCCGCCTTGCGGCTGAGGTAGGCCCCGACGAGGTCGTCCTTGCTCTTGAAGAGCCGGTAGACCGTCATCTTGCCCAGCCCGGTCTCGCGGACCAGCTCGTCCATGCCCACGCTGCGGGAGCTCCGGCCGGCGAAGAGGCGCTCGGCGGTGTCCAGCACGATCGCCTGCCGCTCGGCGCGGCTGCGGCGGACCGGAGCCGTGGCGTCGTCGGCGGCGGTGAAGGGCAGGGCGGCGGTCACGTCACCGATGCTGCACCAGATCGTGACGGAGCAGTTCGCGGCACGCCGACCGTGATCGCTCTGGGTGATGAGGGGCGCCCGGGCTCCCCGTGGCACCGGGGAGCGGAGGTGTTCGTGTGACGACGCAGCGTGACCGCCGAGCCCCGCAGAGCCCAGCGGGCGTCAGTTCCGGCGGGTGCGGCGCGGGTTGGCCAGCAGCCGCGCGACGGCGCGCGCCGTGGTCTCGCCGGAGGAGTCGGCCCGCGACCCGTCGGTCGACTCGTCGGTGGCCCGGGTGTGCGGCAGGTTGTCCTCCATGCTCCGGCGCGTGCCCGGGTCGTGGCGGTGCGAAACCGGCGCGCGGCCGATCAGGGCTGAGAGGTGGGTCACCCGCCCGGGCCGGTCAGGTGTCCGGGGTGTCGGCACCCCCGCCGGCGGCGTCGGTGCGGCCCTCGGCCGGCTCCTCGGGGTGCGGGGTGCGGCCGCTGCCGGGCTCCTCGCCGGCCGGGTCGCCCTCGGCGCGCTCGGCGCTGCGCGGCGTGCGGTGGGATTCGCTCATCGCGGGTTCCTCCTCGGGTGGGACGGGAACCCTGTGCCCGGTCCTCGGGCGGGGAAACCGGGGGTCAGCCCACCGGGGTGGCCGCGGGCACCCGGGTCAGGAGCTCGCGCACCGTCTCCTCGTCGGGCAGCGCGCCCCGCGCGCCCGGGCCCGTGGTGGACGCCGCCGCCGCCGCGACGGCGTGCCGGACGGCGTCGGGGAGCGTGGCGCCGGTGGCGAGCGCCTGGCCCAGCGCACCGCAGAAGCAGTCCCCGGCGCCGGTCGTGTCGACGGCGGTCACCGGCGGCGGCGGCTGCAGCACGGCCGGTCCCTCCCCCGGCGGCACGACCAGGGCACCGCGCGCGCCGAGGGTCACCACGACGGCGCCCGGCGTCACCCGGCGGGCCAGCCGCACCAGGTCGGCGGGGGAGCGGTCGGCCGGCCCGGCTCCGGCCAGCAGGAGCAGCTCGTGCTCGTTGGGGACGAGCACGTCGACCCGCCGCAGCAGGGCGTCGGACAGCGGGGCGGGCGGCGCCGGGGTGAGGACGACGGTGCCGGTCGCGGCCCGCGCCGCCGCCTCGACCGCCGGCATCGGCACCTCGAGCTGGAGCAGCAGCACGCGCGCCGACCGCACCGACGGCACCTCGACGTCGACGGGGGAGAGCTCGGCGTTCGCGCCCGGCACCACGACGATCAGGTTCTCGCCGGTGCCCGCCTCGACCGGGATGGTGGCGCTGCCGGTGAGCGTGCCGATCGTGCGCAGCACGCGGCTCACGTTGACCCGGGAGGAGGCCAGCGCGGCGAGCTGCCGGTCGCCCGCCGGGTCGTCGCCCACCCGGCCGACCATGTGCACACCGCCGCCCAGGAGCCCCGCGGCCGCGGCCTGGTTGGCGCCCTTCCCGCCCGGGGCGAGCGCCGAGGCGCGGGCGACCACCGTCTCCCCCCGGCCGGGCAGCCGGTCGACGGACACCAGGACGTCCTCGTTGAGGCTGCCGACGACGGTGACGGACACGGGGACCTCCGGGGACGGGACAGGGGTACCAGCAGTACCAGACGCGCGGTTTCCGCCGGTCGGCGCGGCGGTACCCGGGGGAGGACGACCACCGAGCGGAGAACTGATGGCGACCGACGACCCCGACACGACCCGGCGCGCGTTCGGCGAGGCGGTGAACATGACCGCGGGCGAGCTGGAGAAGTGGCTGGAGACGGAGGAGTCCCGGTCCGTGGGGCAGAAGGACGGCGACGGCGAGTCCACCGGCCACGCCTCCGGCCGGCGGATCGTGGAGCTGCTGCGCACCAAGAAGGGCGACCTCGACGACGACGACCTCGCCCACATGCGGAAGGTGCACGGCTACGTGGCCCGCCACCTGGCCCAGCGCCCGGAGCACGAGGACGTGGAGAGCTCCCGGTGGCGGTACTCCCTGATGAACTGGGGGCACGATCCGCTGAAGAAGGGTTAGGCACCCGTGCGACCCACCACCCTGCCGCGCAACGACCCCGCCCAGTACGACGACCTCGCCGACCAGTGGTGGGAGCCCGCGGGCGGGTTCGCCGCGCTGCACTGGCTGGCCGCCTCCCGGGCCGAGCACATCCCCCCGGCGGAGGGGCCCGCGCTCCTGGTCGACCTCGCCTGCGGCGGCGGGCTGATGGCCCCGCACGCCGCCCGGCTGGGGTACCGGCACGTGGGCGTCGACCTCGGGCTGGAGGGGCTCCGGGTCGCCGGCGCCCGCGGCGTGCTCCCCGTGCGCGGCTCGGTGCTCGCCGTCCCCCTGGCCGACGGCTGCGCCGACGTCGTCGTCGCCGGCGAGATCCTCGAGCACGTCGAGGACGACGTCGCGGTGCTCGCGGAGTGCGCGCGCCTGCTCCGGCCCGGTGGGGTCCTCGTCGTCGACGCGCTGGCCGCCACCCGGATCGGCCGCTTCCTCATGGTCACCGTGGGAGAGCGGCTACCCGGCGGCCCGCCACCGGGCATCCACGACCCGGCGCTCTTCGTCGACCGCGAGCGGCTGCTCGCCGCGGCCGACCGGCTGGGTCTGGACCTCCACCTGGTCGGCCTGCGCCCGTCGTTCCGGGACGCGATCGCCTGGCGGCTGGGCCGCCGCGACTCGGTCCGCATGAAGCCGATCCGGTCCACGGCCGTGGTCTTCGCCGGCTACGGCCGGAAGCGGTGAGCGGGCGACGCGGCGGCCGCGCACGTACCGTCGGAAGCATGATCCCGAGCAGGTCGGCCGTGGAGCCGCGCCCGTGACGACCGCCGTCCTCACCGGGGCCGGGTCCGCGCTGCCCACCACGCTCGACCAGGAGGCCGCCTGGGACGGGTTCTTCGCCGACCACTACGCGGGGGTCCGCGCCGCCCGCCGGATCTTCCTCGGCGCCGGCGTCCGCAGCCGGCACGCGGTCGCCAACCCCATGGACGAGGACCTCAGCGGCTGGGGCACCGGCGCGCGCATGGCCCGGTACATCGAGGAGGCCCTGCCGCTGGGCAAGCAGGCGGTGGCCGGCGCGCTGGACTCCGCCGGGCTCGCCCCGGGCGACGTCGGCCTCTTCGCCGTCGCGACCTGCACCGGGTACGCGACGCCCGGGCTGGACATCCGGCTGGCCAGCGACCTCGGCATGCCCACGGGGCTGCAGCGGCTGCTGGTCGGGCACATGGGCTGCTACGCGGCCATCCCCGGCCTGGCCGCCGTCGGCGACTTCGTCACCGCCCGGTCCCGGCCGGCGGTGCTGCTGTGCTGCGAGCTGACCAGCCTGCACGTGCAGCCCGCTCAGGACGACCTCGAGCAGGTGGTCGCGCACGCGTTGTTCTCCGACGCCGCCGCGGCGGTGGTCGTCGAGCCCGGCACGTCCCGCGGGCGGCGGCTGGCCGCGGTCGTCGCGCGCACCGACGCCTCCACGGCCGACCACATGACCTGGGACGTCACCGACCTCGGCTTCCGCATGGGGCTCTCCCCGCGGGTGCCCGACGTCCTCTCCCGGCACGTGGGCGACGTCGTCGACGAGTTGCTCTCCGGGGCAGGCCTGCGCACCGAGGACGTCGCCGGGTGGGCCGTGCACCCCGGCGGCCCGCGCATCATCGACGTCGTCCGCGACGAGCTGGGGCTGCGCGAGGAGCAGGTCGCGGCGTCCCGCCGGGTGCTCTCCGAGCACGGCAACTGCTCCTCGGCGACCGTCCTGCTGGTGCTCCAGGAGCTGGCCGACGTCGACGGCCCGGTCGTGGCCATGGCGTTCGGGCCAGGCCTGACCCTGTACGCGGCGCTGCTGCTGCCGGCCTGAGGAAGCCCTTCCCCGTGCTCGGGACGCTGCCCCGGAGGGCGACCTCGGTCTAGCGTTCGCGGCGTGGAGCAGGCAGCCGGTGGGGCCCCGACCGTGCGGGTGTTCCTGGTCGACGACCACGAGGTGGTGCGTCGCGGCGTGGCCGACGTGCTCGAGGACGACCCGGCCATCTCCGTCGTCGGGGAGGCGGGCTCGTGCGCCGAGGCGCTGGCGCGGGCGCCCGCCGTCCGTCCCGACGTCGCCGTCCTGGACATGCGGCTGCCCGACGGCGACGGCGCCACGCTCTGCCGCGACCTGACCGCCCGCCTCCCGCGGGTGCGGTGCCTGGTCCTCACCAGCTACGCCGACCGGGCGGCCCGCGACGAGGCGGTGCGGGCCGGCGCGGCCGGTTTCCTGCTCAAGCAGGTGCGCGGCTCGGCGCTGGTGCAGGCGGTGCGGACCGTCGCGGCGGGCGGCGCCCTCACCGAGCCCGGTGCACCGCCCCGGCCCCGGTCCGGCAGCGACCGGCTCGCGGTGCTGACCGACCAGGAGCGCACCGTCCTGGCGCTCATCGGCGAGGGGCTGACCAACCGCCAGATCGGCGAGCGGATGGGGCTGGCCGAGAAGACCGTGAAGAACTACACCAGCCACCTGCTGGCCAAGCTCGGGCTCGAGCGCCGTACCCAGGCCGCCATCCTGGCCACCGAGCTGCGCGACCCCCGGCGCTGAGGCAGCGGCCGTCAGGCCGGCAGCGGCACCGTCCACCGGATCTCGGTCCCCGAGGGGCCCGTGGAGACCGCCAGCCGCCCGCCGCGGCGTTCGGCGCGGTCGGCCAGGTTGGCCAGCCCGCTGCGCACGGTGACCGCCGGCACGCCGCCGCCGTCGTCGGTGACCACGACCCCCACCTCGTCGCCCAGGGTCACCGACACGGCCACCCGGGTCGCCCGGGCGTGGCGGACCACGTTGGTGACCAGCTCCCGGACGACGGCGATCACGTCGCCGGCCATGCCCGGCGGCAGGTCCTCGACCTCGCTGCGCACCCGGAGGTCGGGGCGCAGCCCGTGCCCGTCGGTCACCGAGCGCACCACCTCGGCCAGCCGCCGCCGGACGGCGTCCGACGAGGAGTCCTCCGCTCCGTGCAGCTCGAAGATCGACGCGCGGATACGGGCGATGGTGCCGTCGAGCTCGTCCACGTGGGTCGCGATCCGCCCGGCGACGGCGGGGGCGGTCTCCTCCACGGAGCGGCCCAACCGGTCCAGGGCCAGGGCGGTGGCGAAGATGCGCTGCACCACGTGGTCGTGCAGGTCCCGGGCGATGCGGTCGCGGTCGGCCTGTACCTGCAGCCGCTGCTCGCGCTGCTGGCTGCGGACCAGCCGCATGGCGACGGTCGCGTGGGTGCCGAACGCCGAGGCCGGCTCCAGCACCGCGGGGTCGAAGGGCGGTCGCCCCCGCACCCGCAGCGCGACCAGCGTGGTCGGCGGGGACGCGCCGCCCAGGGGGAGGAACAGGGCCGGGCCGTAGCGGGCCGTGAACTCACCGATCACCGCGGCGTGGGTGGTGCCCGGCTCCTGCGGGACGGCGACGTCCTCGACCAGCGCGGGGGTGCCGGAGCGGTGCGCGTCCCCCAGCCGGGTGCCGGCCAGCGGGATCCGCACGCCCTCGGAGTCGGCGGCGTCGGGCCCGACCGCCGCGGTGACGGTCAGCGTCCCCTCGTCCCCGGTCAACGGCGCGAGGATGCCGACGGTGTCGGCGTCGGCGAGCTCGGCGACGCGCGCCGCCGCGGCGCGCAGCACCTCCCCGGCCGGGCGCCCCGACAGCAGCGCCGTCGCGATGTCGGTGCCCGCCTGCGACCAGGCCCGGCGTTGCTCGGCGTGCTCCAGCAGCCGGGCGTTCTCGATGGCCAGCCCCGCCACCGCCGCCATGGCCCGGGTGATCTCCAGGTCGGCGGCGGTGAACTCGCCCCCGGTCAGTTTCTCGGTGAGGTACAGGTGGCCGAAGGCGGAGTCGCGGGCGCGGACCGGCACTCCGAGGAAGGACCCCATCGGGGGGTGCCCAGCGGGGACGCCCACGGAGGCGGGGTGGGCGCGCAGGTCGGCCAGCCGGAGCGGCGTCGGGTCCTGGACCAGCAGGCCCAGGATGCCGGCGCCCGCGGGCGGGTGACCGATCCGCTGGTGGTCCTCGGGCCCCATGCCCACGGTGACGAACCGGTCCAGGCCGCTCCCGTCAGGGGTGAGCACGCCCAGCGCGCCGTAGCGGGCGTCGACGTGCCGGACCGCGACCGCGACGATCTCGTGCAGGGTCGCCTCGAGCTGCCCGCCCGAGGCCGCCGCCAGCACCGCAGCGGTGAGCGCTGCGGCGTCGTCGCTCATCGACGGGACCGGCGACAGGGCGGGGGCACGGCCCTGACGGTAGGAGCGGCGGCCCGGTGGGGGAAGCGCTTCGCCCATCCTCGGGCACGATCCGGTGGCCCCCCAGGGACCAAAGGCCCCGGTCCTGGTCCGTAATGGCCCGCGGGCCAGAACGCGACGAGGCCCCGGTCGCGGGGACCGGGGCCTCGGGGTGGAGCGGGTGACGAGAATCGAACTCGCACTGTCAGCTTGGGAAGCTGATGTTCTACCATTGAACTACACCCGCGGACGGCGACGAGACTACCTGGTCGCCGTCCCGCCGCGACAGCGGCCTCCTCAGCGCCGCATCTCGGCCAGGAAGCCGATCGCCTCCGACCGCAGCTTCTCCGCCATCCGCGAGAGCCCGGTGACGTCCTCGTGGGCGGTGTTCAGCGACGCCGAGCCGTCCACCGCGGCCGCGATGCCGTCGACGAGCCCGTTCATGTCGTCGACGGTCGAGCTCACGCTGCTCATGACGGCCGCGACGTCCTCCGACGCCTGCCGGATCTGCTCGACCTGGGCGGTGACCCGTTCTGTGGCGCGGCCGGTCTGGTCGGCGAGGTCCTTGACCTCCGAGGCGACGACGGCGAACCCCTTGCCCGCCTCGCCCGCGCGGGCCGCCTCGATGGTGGCGTTGAGCGCGAGCAGGCGGGTCTGGGCGGCCACCGAGTCGATGAGCGCGATGATCTCCTTGATCTCGGCCGACGAGCGGGTGAGCGACCCGATGGTGTCCTGCGCGGTCCCGACCTCGGTGCTGGCCGCGGACGCGGCCGCGGTGAGCCCGGACGCCGACGCGCTGAGCTCGGTCGCGGCGGTCGCCACCTGCTCCGACATGGAGAGCACCACGGACTCGAAGTCGTCGGCCAGCCGCAGCCGGCTGCTCTGCGCATCGGTGACCCGACCGGCGGCCGCCTGCGTCGCGCCCCGGGCGTCGTTGATGTCGGTGGCGGTGCGCCGGAAGGAACCCAGCAGGCCCGTGGCCGCGTGCTGCTCGAGCGCCGGGCGCTGCCCTTCACTCCGGGAGAGCGGGAAGGCGGTTCCCTAGACTCCGCGCCATGCTGCTGAGCGACCGCGACATCACGGCCGCGATCGCCGGGGGACGCCTCGGCATCGAGCCCTACGACCCGGGGCTGGTGCAGCCGTCCAGCATCGACGTCCGGCTGGACCGGTTCTTCCGCGTCTTCAACAACGCCCGGTACACCCACATCGACCCGGCGAAGCAGCAGGACGACCTCACCACCCTGGTCGAGCCCGACGGCGACGAGCCGTTCGTGCTGCACCCGGGCGAGTTCGTGCTGGGCTCGACGCTGGAGGTGGTGAGCATCCCCGACGACCTCGCCGCCCGGCTCGAGGGGAAGTCGAGTCTCGGCCGTCTCGGATTGCTCACGCACTCGACGGCGGGCTTCGTCGACCCGGGCTTCTCCGGGCACATCACGCTGGAGCTGTCCAACGTGGCGAACCTGCCGATCACCCTCTGGCCGGGCATGAAGATCGGGCAGCTCTGCCTGTTCCGCCTGACCAGCGCGGCCGAGCACCCCTACGGCTCCGCCGTCTACGGATCCCGGTACCAGGACCAGCGCGGGCCGACCCCGTCGCGCGCGTTCCGCAACTTCACCCGCGCGGAGACCCGGCGCCCCTAGCCGCGCGGCGGTGTGGCGTCGTCGACCCGGGCGGCGGCCGGGACCTCGACCCCGGCGCTCTCCAGCACGCCTGAGCAGCGGCCCGCCGGCGACCAGCCGGGGACCGTCCGCTCCACCTCGTCGTCGACGAAGACCTGCCGCGTGGCGATCCACCCGGCGACGGCGAGCACCGCCACACCGGTGAGCACGATGACGAACATGCCGTCGTAGCTGCCGGTCGCCCCGCGCAGGACGCCCACCAGCAGCGGGCCCGCCCCGGCGACGACGTAACCCCAGCTCTGGCTGACGGTGGAGAGCGCCGCGACGGTCTCCGGCGTTCGGGCGCGCAGGCCGATGAGCGTGAGCACCATCGAGAAGGTGCCCATGCCGACGGCGATCAGGATCATCCAGAGCCACGGCGCGGCGGTCGGCGCCGTCCAGAGGCCGACCCAGCCGGTCACGTAGCTGGCGAGGAAGACCGCCAGCAGCGGGCGCTGCAGGAACGGCCGGACGGTGAGCGACGGGATGACGGCGCTCAACGGGAGGCCGACGACGGAGTTCAGGCCCAGCAGCAGCCCGGCGGTCGCCGCGCTCAGGCCCGAGTCGCGCAGGTACTGCGCCGACCAGCCGATGACGACGTAGGCCTGCAGCGCCTGGACGCCGAAGAACGCGGTGATCGCCACCGCCGTCGGGCTGTGCACCAGCGACCGCATGCGGACGGTGGTGTGGCTCTGCCGGGAGGTGTCCGGAGCGGCGGGGAGGGCCAGCCAGACCGTCGCCGCGATCAGCGCGGGCAGCGCCCAGACGACGAGCGCCCAGCGCCACCCGCCACCGTCGGTGCCCGCCGCGTCGGCGATGGGCTGCGAGGCGACGGCGGCCAGGGTCGCGCCCAGGCCCATCGCCGTGCTGTACGCGCCGACGAGCGGTCCGGTCCGCCCCGGGAAGTGGCGCTTCACCAGGCCGGGCAGCATGACGTTGCCGAGGGCCCCGCCGGCCATCGCCAGCGCCGTCCCGGCGAGGAAGACCGGGAAGGCCTCGGCCAGGCTGCGCAGCACGAGCCCGGCGGTCATCGCGATCAGGGCGCCGGCGAGCACGTGGGAGTCGCGGAAGCGCGCCGACAGGGCCGGTCCGGCGAAGCCGATGAGCGCGAAGCAGAGCACCGGCATGGTGGTGATGACGCCGGCCGCGCTGCTCGAGATGCCCAGGCCCCGCTCGATCTCCTGCAGGACGGGGCCGACGCTGGTGACCGCCGTCCGGAGGTTGAGCGCCGTCAGGACGATGGCGACGGCCAGCATCCCGAGACCCCGCCGTCGATCGCGGCCGGTGCTGCTGCGGGCAGGGGCGGTGCGCGTCACCCCGAAAGCGTCCTCCATGACGCGGCGCACATCGCCCCCGGGTGGGTGCGCCGCGCAACCACCCGGTGCCCCGGAACGGCGACGGCGCGCGCCCCCGGGCGGGGGACGCGCGCCGTCGTCGGGCTGCCGCGGGTCAGGTCTGCGGACCGTGCTCCGTGGCCGCCGAGCCGGTGCCGGCCGGGTCGTCGGCCTTGGTGCCGACGTCGGCACCGGACTCCGCGCCCGGGGCGCTGACGCCGACCGGCGTCATGGAGCGGAGCAGGATCTGGCTGACGTCGAGGACCTCGACGTGCTCGCCGGCCTCGCCGTTCTGCTTCTTGCTGGTCAGCGCGTCGCTGAGCATCGTGATGCAGAACGGGCACGCGGTGGAGATGACGTCGGGATCGAGCTCGAGGGCCTCCTCGGTGCGCTCCATGTTGATCCGCTTGCCGATCTTCTCCTCCATCCACATGCGGGCACCGCCGGCGCCGCAGCAGAAGCCGCGGTCCTTGCAGCGGTGCATCTCCTGCGTGGAGAGGCCCTGGACGGAGTCGAGGATCTCGCGCGGGGGCGTGTAGACCTTGTTGTGCCGGCCCAGGAAGCACGGGTCGTGGTAGGTGACCTTGCGGTCGATGGGCGTGACCGGGGTCAGCCGGCCCTCCTCCACGAGCTTGCCCAGCAGCTGGGTGTGGTGCACGACCTCGTACTCGCCGCCGACCTGGGGGTACTCCCGGCCGAGCGAGTTGAAGCAGTGCGGGCAGGTCGCGACGATCTTGCGGGTGCCCGGCACCCGGCCCTCGAAGACGCCGTTGAGGGTCTCGACGTTCTCCATGGCCAGCTGCTGGAAGAGGAACTCGTTGCCCATGCGGCGGGCCGGGTCACCCGAGCAGGTCTCGCCGTTGCCGAGGACCGCGAACTCCACACCGGCTGTGTGCAGGAGCTCGGCGACGGCCTTGGTGACCTTCTTGGCGCGGTCGTCGACGGCGCCGGCGCAGCCGACCCAGAACAGGTACTCGACCTCGTGGGGCAGCGGACCGTCGGCGACGCGGACCTCGAAGTCCATCTCCTTGATCCAGTCCTCGCGGACGTTGCCGCCCATGCCCCACGGGTTCCCGCGCTTCTCGAGGTTGGTCATCATGACGCCGGCCTCGGACGGGAAGCTGGACTCGATCAGCACCTGGTAGCGGCGCATGTCCTCGATGTGGTCGATGTGCTCGATGTCCACCGGGCACTGCTCCACGCAGGCACCGCAGTTGGTGCAGCTCCACAGGACGTCGGGGTCGATGACCCCGCCCTCCTCGAGGGTCCCGACCAGCGGGCGGTGCGCCTGGGCGTCGTTGGTGCCCTCGATGCGGGCGTAGCCCGACGCCCACACCTGCTCGTCGGAGGGCTTGAGGACGTCGTAGTCCGGCGCCGTCTCGGACGCCGTCTTCTCACCGAGGAGGTAGGGGGCCTTCGCGTAGAGGTGGTCGCGGAGGTCCATGATCACCATCTTCGGGCTGAGCGGCTTGCCCGTGTTCCACGCCGGGCACTGGCTCTGGCACCGCCCGCACTCGGTGCAGGTGGTGAAGTCCAGCATCCCCTTCCAGGTGAAGTCCTCGATCTTGCCGCGACCGAAGACGTCGTCCTCGCCCGGGTCCTCGAAGTCGATCGGCTTGCCACCGGAGGTCATGGCGGGCAGCGGGCCGAGCGCGGGAGCGCCGTCGGGCTCGCGCTTGAAGTAGATGTTGAAGAAGGCGCTGAACCGGTGCCACGCGACACCCATGTTCAGGATCCGGCTGATGACGACCAGCCAGGTCAGCGAGACCACGATCTTGATGAACGCGACGATCGAGACGACGTCGGGGTTGTCCGGGAAGAGGTTGGACACCAGGCTCGCCACCGGGTGGGACCAGGTCGGGGCGTCGTCCAGGCCGGAGGCGATCTTCGCGGCGCGGATGCTCAGGATGCTGATGCCGACGACCAGGACGACGGCCTCGACGAAGTAGCCGCGGCCCTCGTTGGACCCGGCGAACCGGCTCTTGCGGCCCTGCCGGCGCGGGTGGTCCCGCTGACGCCGGATGATCAGGTAGAGGATCCCGAGGATCGTGCCGGTGCCGATGAAGTCGACGAAGAGGCTCCAGATCGGCCAGGTTCCGATGAGCGGCAGGTGGAACGCCGGGTTCCACACCTCGCCGAACGCCTCGACCAGCGTCAGGAAGAGGCCGTAGAAGCCGACGAAGACGAACCAGTGGGCGATGCCGATGCTCGACCACTTCAGCATCCGGGTGTGGCCCAGCGACTCGACGACCAGCGTCTTCAGCCGGGTCTTGACCGGGCCGAAGCGGGTGCCGTCGGGCTGGCCGGTGCGGATGATGCGCACCATCGCCCGGACGGCCCGGTAGGCCATGACGGACGACACGATCAGGAACAGGACGCTGATCGTCCCCAGGACGATCTGCAGCGGGCCCGTCATGTTTTCCCCTCCCGTACGCCTGGCGGCGTCGGTCGACTCCCGCCGGCCGCGCTGGCGACGGGGCTGTGTGCGGTGCGCGCGGGCCCACCGGCCGGTGGGCCGGCGATCGGCGCGCAGTGCGGACAGACGCAGCCCGCACTCCAGCGCACGATAGCTGGCGCGCTGTGAGGCTACTCGCGGGTAACCGTGGGCGCTGTGCCCCGGATCGGCCGACCTCCACGGGGCGCCGTGCCCAGCGGCCGACCGTCACCCCAGGCCCGTGGTCGGCATCACAGCGTTCTGCGCCTGGGGTCGCGGCGATCGGCCGCGGTCTCAGCCGGCGCGCGTCCGACCTCGCGCGCGGGGTGTGGCGGTGAAGCGGCGCACGGTGGGTCCGGTGGCGGTGAGCAGCTCGCGCAGCCGCGCCTCGACCCGGGGCCAGCCGCGGTCGAGGTCCTCGTCGGCGACCCGGACCACGCGGATGCCCAGCGCTCGCAGCTCGTCCTCGCGGCGCTTCTCCTCCCACAACACCTCGGCGGGCGTCCGCCCACGCCACGGGTCCGTGTACTTCACCTTCCCGTCGAACTCGACCGCGACGGCGGCCGCCCCGAACCACGCGTCGACGACGCCGACCAGCCGCCCGGCGCTGTGGATCTCCACCTGCAGCACCGGCGCCGGGAGCCCCGCCCCGATGATCCGCAGGCGGCCCCGCGTCTCCAGGGGCGACTCGGCGCGCCCGTCGGCGAGGTCCACCGCCCGGGCGGCGCGGCGGGCGCCCGGCCAGCCCTGGAGTGCCGCCGCCCCGTCGGCGAGCTGCTGCACGGTGACGCGCCTCCCGAGCAGTGCGGCATCCATGGCGACCACCGCGTCGTCGAGCGGCCACCGACGGGCCCCGTCGAGCAGGGTGCGGGTGGTGGTGGTCAAGCGGAGCGGTCCCTCCGAGGTGACGTCGTCCGGCCGCAGCGGGGCCTGGGTGACCCGGTAGCCCCGTCCCTGCCGGGACAGCCGGGGGTCGGTCAGCCGGATCGGGCCCGCGGTCGTCGCCCTGGGGGTCGGTAGGCCCCAGAGCCGGGCGGCCGTCCCGTGGCTCAGCGCCAGGGTCGGGCGGTCGAGCTCCAGCAGGACGGCGAGGCACTCCAGCCGGTGGCGGGTGCCGTCGGTCGTCGCCGAGCGGATGACGTCGGCAGGGGCGTAGACGCCGCGGCGGAGGCAGACCCAGGCCCCCGACGAGCGGAGGCGGCGGATCTCGGGGTGCTCGTAGCCGGCACGGCGGGCGTCCCGTGCGGTGAACAGGCCCAGCTGGCGCTCGGCGGCGGCGCGGAGGAGGGGGTGCACCGGCGCAGTCTCGGCCGTGCGGGGGTCGTGCGGCGGGTGGTCGACGGATCTGTGGATGACCGCGAAGGGGCTTCGAGGCTCGTGGAACCGCCCCCAGCCTCGTACCGCTGGGGGCGCGACCACGAGCCTCGGGCGACGCGTCGAGCCGTGGGCGAGGGAGCGTCGACGGGGCTCGGGAACACGACCGCCGCGCCTGCCGTTAGGGTGGGCAGGAAAGTTGAGCGGACCCCGCGCAAGGGCGGACCCCGACTCCCGGCACGGACCAGTACCACCCCAGCACACGGAAGAGAGGCCATCTCCATGGCTCGAGCGGTCGGTATCGACCTCGGCACCACCAACTCCGTCGTCACCGTCCTCGAGGGCGGTGAGCCGACGGTCATCGCGAACTCCGAGGGCTCGCGCACCACCCCGTCGGTCGTCGCCTTCGCCAAGAACGGCGAGGTCCTCGTCGGCCAGTCGGCCAAGAACCAGGCCGTCACCAACGTCGACCGCACGATCCGCAGCGTCAAGCGCCACATGGGCACGGACTGGCGGACCGAGGAGATCGACGGCAAGAAGTACACGCCGCAGGAGATCAGCGCCCGCATCCTGCAGAAGCTCAAGCGGGACGCCGAGACCTACCTGGGCGAGCCGGTGACCGACGCCGTCATCACCGTCCCCGCCTACTTCGAGGACGCGCAGCGCCAGGCCACCAAGGAGGCCGGCGAGATCGCGGGCCTCAACGTCCTGCGCATCGTCAACGAGCCGACCGCGGCCGCGCTGGCCTACGGCCTGGACAAGGGCGAGACCGAGCAGACGATCCTCGTCTTCGACCTCGGTGGCGGCACCTTCGACGTCTCCCTGCTCGAGATCGGGGACGGCGTCATCGAGGTGAAGGCCACCGCCGGCGACAACCACCTCGGTGGTGACGACTGGGACGAGCGCGTGGTCAAGCACCTGGTGCAGACCTTCAACGCGCAGAACGGCATCGACCTGTCCAAGGACAAGCTGGCGATGCAGCGCCTCCGCGAGGCCGCCGAGAAGGCCAAGATCGAGCTGTCCGGCGCGCAGTCGACCAACCTCAACCTGCCGTACATCACCGCCGGCGCCGAGGGCCCGCTGCACCTCGACATCACGATCACCCGCGCCGAGTTCCAGCGGATGACGCAGGACCTGCTCGACCGCGCCCGCGCGCCGTTCAACCAGGCGATCCGCGACGCCGGCATCTCGGTGAACCAGATCGACCACGTCGTCCTGGTCGGTGGCTCGACCCGCATGCCCGCGGTCTCCGACCTGGTGCGCGAGCTCACCGGCGGCAAGGAGCCCAACAAGGGCGTCAACCCCGACGAGGTCGTCGCCATCGGCGCCGCGCTGCAGGCCGGCGTCCTCCGCGGCGAGGTCAAGGACGTCCTGCTCCTCGACGTCACCCCGCTCTCCCTGGGCATCGAGACCAAGGGCGGGATCATGACCAAGCTCATCGAGCGCAACACCACGATCCCCACCAAGCGCTCCGAGATCTTCACGACGGCCGACGACAACCAGCCCTCCGTGCAGATCCAGGTGTTCCAGGGCGAGCGCGAGATGGCGATGTACAACAAGAAGCTCGGCATGTTCGAGCTCACCGGTCTGCCCCCGGCGCCGCGCGGCGTCCCGCAGATCGAGGTCGCCTTCGACATCGACGCCAACGGCATCGTCCACGTCCACGCGAAGGACCTCGGGACGGGCAAGGAGCAGTCGATGACCATCACCGGCGGCTCGGCCCTCCCCAAGGAGGACATCGAGCGGATGATGAAGGACGCCGAGGCGCACGCCGAGGAGGACAAGCGCCGCCGCGAGGAGGCCGAGACCCGCAACCTGGCCGAGTCGCTGCAGTACCAGACCGAGAAGTTCCTGGCCGAGAACGGCGACAAGATCCCGGCCGAGAAGAAGGACGAGCTCGGCGAGGCGCTGTCGGAGCTGCGCTCGGCCCTCGGCGGCTCGGACATCGAGGCCATCAAGTCGGCGCAGGAGAAGGTGGCCCGCGTGTCGCAGGAGGTCGGCGGCGCGCTCTACGCCCAGCAGGCCGAGGCGGCCGGCGGGGCGCCCGGCGCCGAGGGCGGTACCGACGCCGGCGCCGGTGCCACGGGTGCCCGGGCCTCGGGTGACGACGACGTCGTCGACGCCGAGATCGTCGACGAGGACACCGACCGCCGATGAGTTCGGGGGACGAGCAGCCGCGGGTCATGATCCGTGACAGGCGGCGGATCGACCCCGTCACCGGCGCAGTGCGGACGCCGGCCGGCGAGCAGCCGGCCGGCGTCCGGCCCGGTACCGACCTCCCAGGGGAGCAGATGAGCGAGCACGACACGACGGCCACCGACGAGGCCGTGGGCCCGGACCAGGGCACGGCGCCGCAGCAGGAGACCGGGGCGCAGGACGCCGCACCGCCGGCCGGCGCCGACGGCGACCTGGCCCAGCAGCTGGCCGAGCGCACCGAGGACCTGCAGCGGGTCACCGCCGAGTACGCCAACTACCGGCGGCGGGTCGACCGGGACCGCGCGCTGGTCGTGGACCAGGCGGCGGAGCGGTTCGCCGCGCAGCTGTTCCCGATCGTCGACGACATCGAGCGGGCCCGCGACCACGGCGACCTGACCGGCGCCTTCAAGGTGGTGGCCGACCGCGTCCTCGGGTTGCTCGACGGGCTCGGGGTCGAGGCGTTCGGGAAGGCCGGCGACGAGTTCGACCCGTCGCTGCACGAGGCCGTCATGCACGACACCTCCGCCGAGGTGAGCGTGCCCACGGCCACGACCGTGCTGCGGCAGGGCTACCGCCGCGGCGAACGGGTGCTGCGCACCGCGATGGTCGCGGTCACCGAGCCGGAGTCGCCGGCCCCGGCGGCGGAGCCCGCCGGGTCCGCCGACCAGACCGCCGGCTGAACGGCGACCGACCGATCACGAGAGGGGGCCGGATGAACCAGCCGGAGGCTTCCGGTTCCTCACCGGAGGTGGGTCGATGAGCACCCGTGACTTCATCGAGAAGGACTACTACGGCGCGCTCGGCGTCCCCCAGGACGCCGACGCCGCCGCGATCAAGAAGGCCTACCGCAAGCTGGCCACCGAGCTGCACCCGGACAAGAACCCGGGGAACGCCGAGGCCGAGGCGCGGTTCAAGGAGGTCTCCGAGGCCTACGACGTGCTCTCCGACCCCAAGCGGCGCGGCGAGTACGACGACGCACGGCGGCTGTTCGGCGCCGGGGGAGCCGGTGCCCGCGCCGGCTTCCCCGGCGGATTTCCGGGGGCGGGCCCCGGCGGCCAGCCCTTCGACCTCGGCGACCTCTTCGGGGCGGCCGGGGCCGGTGCCGGCGCCCGCGGGGCCGGCGGCCTGGGCGACATCCTCGGCGGCCTCTTCGGCGGCGCGGGGGGTGGCGGGGCCCGGGCGCGCAGCCAGGCGGCGTCCGGTCCGGCCCGGGGCCAGGACGTCGAGACCGAGGCGACCCTCTCCTTCGAGGAGGCCGTCCTCGGCGTGACGGTGCCGCTGCGGATGCAGAGCCCGGGCAGCTGCCCGACCTGCGCCGGCAGCGGCGCCCGCCCGGGCACCTCGCCGCACACCTGCCCGGTCTGCCAGGGCGCCGGGGTGACCAGCCGCAGCCAGGGCGCGTTCGCCTTCTCCGAGCCGTGCCGCAACTGCCGCGGCAGCGGTCAGGTGGTGGAGGACCCGTGCCCCACCTGCGCCGGCAGCGGGATCACCAGCCAGACCCGCACCATCACGGTGCGCATCCCAGCCGGGGTCAAGGACGGCCAGCGCATCCGGCTGGCCGGCAAGGGCGCGCCCGGGCGGCGGGGCGGCCCGGCCGGCGACCTCTTCGTCGTCGTCCACGTGTCCGACCACGAGCTGTTCGGCCGCAAGGGCGAGGACCTCACGCTGACCGTGCCGATCACCTTCGCCGAGGCCGCGCTGGGCACCACGCTCACCGTCCCCACCCTCGACGGCACCGTGTCGCTCAAGGTGCCGCCCGGCACCGCCAGCGGCCGCACGCTCCGGGTGCGCGGGCGCGGCGTGCCGGCGAAGGGCCGCACCGGCGACCTGCTGGTCACCGTGGAGATCGCCGTCCCCGCGCGGCTGACCCCGGCGCAGCGCAAGGCCGTCGAGAACCTGGCCGAGGAGATCGACGAGGACCCGCGCCCGCAGATCACCGCCGCGGTGCGGGCGGGAGGTGAGGCATGACCAGGCCGTCGGGCGGGCCGCTGGGCGACGCGGCCCAGGCCGTCGCCGACGACGCCCCGGTGTTCGTGATCTCCGTGGCGGCCGAGCTGGCCGGCATGCACGCCCAGACGCTCCGGCAGTACGACCGGCTCGGGCTGGTCAGCCCCGGCCGGACCCCCGGCGGCGGCCGTCGGTACAGCCCCCGTGACGTCGCGCTGCTGCGCGAGGTCCAGCGGCTGTCGCAGGAGGACGGCGTGAACCTCGCCGGGATCAAGCGGATCATCGAGCTGGAGTCCCAGGTGGAGGCGCTGCAGGCCCGGGTGCACGAGCTGCTCGAGGAGCTGCAGCACTCCGAGAACCGCCGGATGGCGGCGGAGGCCGCGGTCCCGGCGGCGTACCGCGCGGACCTGGTGCCGCACCGGCGGCAGACCTCGGCCCTCGTCGTCTGGCGCCCGGGCGGTAGCCGGTGAGCGGGCCGGACGTCGACCCCCACGAGGCCTTCGTCGCGCTCGAGCGCGAGATCGGGCTGCTGCTCCGGCGGTCGCGCGCCATCTCCACCCGGCTGGCGCGGGAGCTGCACCCCGACCTCGACGGCGCCGCGTACGGCCTGCTGGCCCTGCTGCAGGACACCGGACCGCTGCGCGCCAGCGACCTGGTGGCACGGCTCGGGCTGGACAAGAGCACCGTCAGCCGGCAGCTCTCCAGCCTGGTGGAGCTCGGGCTGGTCGACCGGACCGCCGACCCCGACGACGGCCGGGCGCAGGTGCTGACGCCCTCGGCCGAGGGGGCGGCGCGGCTGGCCCGCATCCGGTCGGCCCGCCGGGCCCGCTGGGAGAGCGACATGGCCGGCTGGCCGCCCGAGGACGTCGCGACGCTCGCCGTCCTGCTGGAGCGGCTCAACCGGATCGGCGAGGCGCGCGAGGCCGAGTCCGGGCAGTGACCGCACCGGCGGGACCCCCCGCCGGTGCGGCCCGTCACCGGGTCGCGAGGCCGTCCAGGACCGCGCGCGCCACCGCGGCGAGGTGCCGGCCGTCGTCCGCGTCGAGCAGCCCCGCCAGGACGTCGTCGCGCAGCGCCGGCGCCAGCAGGTCCCCGACGTTGCCCCGGAACTTGGCGGCCACCTCTTCCCGTGTGAGCGGGTCGTCCGGGTTTCCCCGCGCGTTGCGGGTGGTCGCCGTCCACGTCCGGCCGTCCCTCGCCCGCACGGTCACCTCCGCCGGGCGCTCCGCGGGCAGCGCCGCCGTGAACTCCGGTCGTTCGCGCACCGTCACCCGGCGGGCCAGGTCGGCCACCGCCGGGCGCGCGAGCCGCCCGGGCAGGAACGCCCCCGCGTCCAGCCCGCCGTCGGTGAGCAGGGTCGCGACGCAGTACGGCAGCGAGAAGCGCGCGTGCATGTCCGACCGGACGTCGGTGCCGTCGAGCGACGCGGCGAACGCGAACGTCGCGACCTCCACCGCCTCGATCTCCTCGGTGCGCAGCGGCACCCCGTCCGTGGCGGCGCGCACCGCGTCCAGCGCGGGCTGGATCCACCGGGCGCAGGCGTAGGGCTTCAGGTAGCTCTGCGAGATCTGCCAGCGCAGGCCGAGCCCGCCGGCGAGCTCGGCCTCGGAGAGGTCGGTGCACACGGCCGAGTCGAAGAGCGCGCGGTAGGTGCCGACGCTGCCGCGCGCGCCGGCCTCCCGGACCCGCCGGCCGGCGAGCGCCCCGTAGCAGGCGCCCAGGCCGGTCCACAGGTTCCGGACGGTCCCGCCCTGCACCGGCACGGCGAGCGTCGCGGCCATCGGGAGGGCGGACCCGAGGAGGAACGCCGACGTCAGCTCCTGCGCGGAGCCGTCGTGCAGCAGCACCTCGGCCAGCGCCGCCGCGGCGGGCCCGTGCACGCCGTGCGGGTGCATCCCCGGGCGCAGCGACGTCGCCGTCCCGGCGCGCAGCCCCACCTCGGTGGCGACCAGGAACACCTCCAGCAGCCGCCGGTCGCCGACGTCCTCCGCCGCGGCGGCGTGCAGCAGCACCGGCAGCGCGTGCGGCGCCGGGTGCGCGGTGGGCACGGGCGGCAGCCGGTGCCCCTGCGGGTGGAACGAGCCACCGGAGTCGGCGTCGAGCCAGGTCGCGGCGGTACCGAGGGTGATCAGCGTCCCGACGGGCGGTCCGCCGGCGCGCTCCCCGGCGGTGCCGAGCTCGTGGGCGAGCGCCCGCACCGGCGGGTACCGCAGCCCGCCGAGCAGGGCGCCGAGGGTGTCGACGAGCAGCAGGCGGGTGGCGGCGACGACGTCGCCGGGCACGTCGTCGAGCCGGGTGCCGGCCGCGAACTCGCCGAGGGCCCGGTACGGCTGCTCCTCGGTCGCGGTCACGCCTGCGCCCCGAGCCCGGCCCGGACGGCGGGGACCAGCTCGGCCAGGTGGTCCCGCACCCCGGCCACCGCGCCGGCGAGGACCACCCCGGCGATGCGCAGTCCGGCGAGGGGGCGCAGCCGGGCGGTGATCGCGGCCGCGTCCCCGGTGAGGACGAACCGGTCCCGCACCCACCGGTCCGCCTCGGTGACGACGCCACCGCGGGCACCGGCGCTGCCGTGCCGCGCGTAGTCGTGGGCCTCGGCGACCTGTCGCGCGGCGGCCACCTCGTCGTCGTCCAGGCCGTACCACTCCGGCGCGGAGACCAGCCGCAGCGCGCACGAGCCGAGGATCGGCTCGGCCGCAGCGGTGGCCTCGGCGTCCGAGCCGGTGACCGTGGCGCGCAGGAACAGCCAGACGGTGGTCGCGGGGTCCTCGGCGCGGGCGAGCGCCACCGCGCGGGCGACCACGTCGGGGTCGGCGCCGGCGTCGACGAGCACCCCGCCCAGCGCGGCGGCGGTGGCCGCGATCGTCCGGGGTCCCGAGGCGGCGCCCAGCAGCCGCCCGCCCAGGTCGGCGTCGCCGAGCGCCTCGCGCAGGGCGCCCAGCGAGGCGGTGTACTCCCGCAGCGGCGGGAGGTCGAGCCCTTCGTTGCGCACGGAGCTCTCCCCGCGCCCGACGACGGTGAGCACCCGGCCCGGGTGCAGCCCCTCCAGCGTGCGGACGGCGCCGGCCAGGGTCGCCGGGTGGCGCAGCCCCAGGCTGGCCACGCAGGGGCCGGCGAGCCGGGCGGCGGTGCCGGCCAGCACGCGCTCGGTCTCGACGAGGCAGTCGGGGAACAGCCGCGGGCTGTCGGCGAGGCCCACGCCGTCGGCGCCGGCGGCCAGGGCCTGCTCGGCGGTGGCGACCGCGTCGCCGGCGCCCCACGGCGCGGCGGAGTTGAGCAGGACGGCGGTCACGACAGCGCCGCCAGGAGGTCGGCGGCGCGTCCGCCCCCGGCCGGCATGCGCACCGGGGTGGGGAGGGCGACGGCGGGGGCGGGGCGGCCGGTCACCGTCTCCAGCGTGGGCGCCAGGGCGTCGGGCATGCCGGTCAGCCCGGCCTCGGACGCCCGGGCGGCCAGCCAACCGGCCGCGAGGCAGTGCCCGTGGGCGAGGGCCTGCTCGTCGGCCGTGCCGGTCTCCGCGGGCTGCACCGCCATGAGGCCGGCGGCGACGTCCAGGACCCCGCCGAGGTCGGCGCTCCCCGCGGCGACGGCGGCGCAGGCCGCGGCGGCGACCACCCCCGTCGTCGCCCGGGCCGTCGGCACGGGGCCGGCCGCGCCCGCCGCCAGGTCGGCGCCCAGCGCGAGCCCCGCAGCCACTGCCTGCTCGATCAGCTCCAGCGGCGCGTCGTCGGGGGCCGCGGCGAGCGCGACCAGCGTCAGCCCGTCGGCGTCCGGCGCTCCGGCGCGGTGCAGCCGGGCCCCGTTCCACAGCAGCCCGGGGTAGGGCGCCGCGCGGCGGCCGGCGCCGAGCAGGGGCAGCGCCCCGTCGTCGGTGCCCATCGTGGCGGCCCAGGCGAGGAGGTCCGCCGGCACGGGCGCCGAGGTGGCGGCCCCGAGCCGCTCCAGCGCCGGCCGCACGGCCCCGGTCAGCGGGTGACCTCCGTGCTCTCCGTGACCAGGTAGAACTTGAAGTCCGTCCGCCCCGCCGGGCCGCGCTCGGCCGGGATCGGGTGCTCCTCGAACCACGCCAGGTAGTCGGCGTAGGCCTGCTCGTCGGCGAAGTGCATCTCGGCGATGCGGTAGAAGGAGAGCCCCTCCGGCACGTCGGCGGTGCCGCCCGAGGCCTGGCGCACCGGGCGCAGCACCTTGTTGAACACGATGCGGTCCAGGTGCGGGTTGGCCAGCAGGTCGGGCGCGTGGACGTCGAACAGCCAGGCCTCGTACTCCTCGGCGCTGACGCCGGGCTGGATGTCGTAGCCGAGGATGGTCGTGATGCTCATGTCTCTCCCTGGGTGGGGCGGACGGCGTCCGCGGGGTCGGGGTGGGTCCAGTCGAAGGCCTGGGCGCCCTCGCCGAAGCCCTCGAGGCGGATCCGGTGCGGCGTCACGTGCACGCCCACGAGGTCCTCGACGACCTGCTCGGGGGAGCGCAGCGGGGCCTTCGTGAAGCCGCCCGCCCGCTGCCGACCGACGTGGTGCAGGTAGAGCGCGATCGTCGCCGCGTCGTCCAGGAAGGCCGCCGTCCCCCGGACGAAGACGGCGCGTGGCGGCAGCCGGCCGATGTCGAAGACGTGCGGGCGCTCGTTGGTCGCACCGGGTGCGGGGTCGCCGACCCAGGTGACCAGCAGCCGGGGGTCCCGCCGCAGCTGGGCCAGCCGGGCGTGGGTGCGCCGCTGCACGAGGTCGACCGACCAGTCGGGGTTCAGGAAGGCCGTCATGGTGCGGCCGACGGGGAAGCCGTCCCGGTCGATCGTCGTCAGCTGGGCGAAGCCGGCCTCCGCCGCCACGAAGGCGAGCGCGGCGCGGCGCGCGGCGGCGAGCTGCCCGTCCTCGGTCACGGCCGTGCCCCGTCCGCGGGGACCAGCCGCCAGGTGACCGTGGAGCGGCGGGTCCGCCGCAGCCGGGCGACCAGCTCCTCGTGGCTCCAGCCGCGGTCGGGGACGAGCACGCGCTCGAGCCCGACCTCCAGCGGCGCCCGGAACGGGTAGGGGGCCAGCGCGACCGTCCCCGGCGCGGGGACCGTGGCGGTGACGGCGACCCGCTCGCCCCCGGGACGCAGGGGCACCGGCGGGAGGACGACGGGCTCGGGGCCGTGCTCCAGCCGCCGCAGCTGCGGGCCCCACGGCTGCGGCGGGGCGTCCTCGGTGCCCGCCTCGTCGGGCGGGGTGACCGCCAGGTACAGCGAGAGGAGGTCCCAGAACTGGAGCAGCTCGTAGTTGTGCCAGAGCTGGGTCTCGAAGACGCTGCGCGGCTCGTCCCCGGTCCAGGCGCGGCGCTTGGCGTCGATCCAGCGCCGCTCCTCGGCGTCCACGACCTCGCCCTGCAGCCGCCGGTCCTCCGCCGAGCGGCCGACGCGCGCCGCCGCGCCGGGCGTGGCCCAGCGCCCGCGGTACAGCCCCGTCCAGTGCATGCCGACCAGCACGCCGGAGTAGACGTCGGCCAGCGACACCTCCTCCACGCCCTGGCGGTACAGCCGCACGTGCTCCCCGGCGTCGATCTCGGTGAAGTGCAGGGGGCGGCGCTCCAGCTCGGAGAAGAGCACGCGGGCGTCCCAGGCGCGCCAGCCCTCGTCGTGGCGCGCCGCGGCGGTGCGGACGGAGTGCAGCGGGGTGGGCACCTCGAACGCCGCGTTGCCCCAGGCGCCGGCGAGCTCGCCGGCGACCCGCCCGTGCTCCACCTGCTCGACCAGCTCCAGGGCGCCGGCGCGGCGGGTGACGATCACCGCGCACCCCCGTCGCCGGCGGCCCGCCGCAGGGCCGCCCCGAGGTCCCGCGGCGTCCCGCCGGACGCGAGGGCGTGCACGGCGCCGACCAGCTTTGGCGCCGCGGTGCCGAAGCGGACGGCGAGCAGCCGCCCGGCCTTGGCGGCCAGCTCCGACCGCGTGAAGGCGCGGTCGGCGTCGCCCCGCGGGCGGCCGGCCTCCGCATGGTGGGCGGTGCCGTCGGCGAGCTCCACGCGCACCCGCGCCGGCCGGCCCGCCGGGTAGCCGTCGTCCAGGGCCGGGTCGTGCACGACGCGGACCCGGCTGGCGAGCTCGCGCACCTCGGGGGCGGCCACGGTCGCCGCGGTCAGGGTGGTCTCGTCCAGCCGGCCGGTGAGCAGGGCGACGGCCACCGACGTCGGCACGCTGAACCGCGCGGCGAGCTCGCCGTCGGCGACGCCGTCGAAGGCGGCCGCCCCGGCGGAGGCCCGCACCTCCACCGACCGCACGTCCGCGCCCCGGACGCCGCGGGCGACCAGATCGGCGACGGCGTCGTTGACGCCGTGCAGGTGGGCGCAGGTCGGGTGCGCCTTCACGTAACCGCCGAGGACCTCGTGCTCGTCCCACGGGTCGCCGACCCCTGCGGCGAGCGCGGCCGGGTCCCAGGCGCGGGCGGCGACCGCGCCCAGGTGGTGGTCCAGCGCGCCCTCGGCGGCCGCGAGCCCGGCGACGGCGGCGCCGCCCAGGGAGAGCCCGAGCTGCACCGACGCCCCCAGGAAGGCGTGCGAGCCGGTGGTGCCGGAGAAGACGGTGCGCGCGTCCGTGAGCAGCACCGCGGCGGCGGAGAGCTCGAGGGCCCGGCGGGCGGCCGCGGCGTCGCCCGGGGCGAGCAGCCGGGCGACGGCGGCGGCGACGGCGACCTGCCCCCAGGTGCCGATGTCGTGGACGCCGTCGGGGGTGCCGCCCATCGCCCGGCCCACGCGCACACCGGCCTCGTAGCCGGCGAGGACGGCGGAGAGCGTCTCCTCCCCGGAGCAGCCCCGCTCCTCGGCCAGCGCGAGCACGGCGGGGACGACGTGCGAGGCGGGGTGGCCGCGGGCCTCCCGGTGCCCGTCCTGCAGCTGGTCGGCGGCCACGGCGCAGCCGTTGAGGAAGGCCGCCGTCGCCGAGGGCCACCCGCGGGCCGAGCCGACGACGGTCGCCGCCCCCTCCGGCGCACCGGAGGAGGCGGTGACGAGCCGCTCCAGCTCCGCCCGGCGGGAGCCCAGCGCCGTGACGGCGACGCAGTCGGCGACGAGGTCGACCACGCGGTGGCGGACGGCCGTGGGGGAGCTCGCCCACGACGTCCTCGCCACGGCGGCCCCGAGCACGCCGGCCGCGGTCACCGCCGGCCCCCGACGGCGGCGGCGAGGCCGCGCAACGAGGTGGCGTCCGGCAGCCCGGCGCACCAGGCGAGGACGGCGTCGGCGGCGTCGTCGCTCAGCGCCCGCGTCAGCAGCGCCCGGTGCTTGGCCGCGGTCCTGGCGGGCGGGTAGGGGCGGGTCGGGCCGCCCGGGGGATCGTCCTCCGTGGCGGTCAGGGTCCGGCCGTCCCGCAGCGTCAGCGTGACGCGCGCACCGCGGACGGCCGGCGCCGCGGCGGTCATGGCCGCGTCCTCGACGACGGTGACGCGGCCCATCAGGGCCCGCAGCGCCGGGTCGGCGGCGGCCTCGTCGGTGTAGGCGTCGATCCCGTTGTCCCGGCGCACGAGGCGCGCGGCGACGGAGTAGGGGATGGAGTGCTTGCCCGCGAAGCCGGTGGGGGCGTCGCGGCCGTCCAGCCGGGTCGCCGGGTCGTACGTGGCGACGAGGACGTCGGCCACCTCGTCGGCGCGGACCCCGTGCGCCGCGATCAGCTGCTCGGTGGCCTCGATGGGCGCGTGGTTCCACCGGCTGCAGGCGTGCAGCTTGAGGTAGCCGGTGGTCAGGTACCGCAGCGTGCCGAGCTCCTGGACCAGGTGCCCGGCGTCGAAGGACGAGCCGAGGATCTCGCCGAAGACGATCTCCGGCGCGCGCGGGTCGCCGGTGGTGCCGGTCGCGGCCAGCTCGACGGCGAGCACCCCGTCGGACGCGCAGACCCCGGTGAGCGCGTTGCGGACCGTGGCCCCGCGGTTGGCGGCGTGCTGCGTGGACGCCGGGGAGAGCGCGGTGGCGATGAGCACGGCCTGGACGGCGGTCGCCACGTCGCAGCCGCGCAGCCGGGCCACGCCGGCGGCCGCGCCGCAGGTCATCGCGGTCCCGAACGGGTGCACGGCCCGGCGCAGCCGCAGCCCCCGGGCGAAGCGGACGGCGACCTCGTAGGCGGCGGCCGCCGCGGCCAGCAGCTCCGGGCCCGACGCGTCGACCTCCTCCGCCGCGGCGAGCACCGCCGGCAGGGTGTGCGCGCTCGGGTGGTTCGCCGCGTGCGCGTGCCCTTCGTCGAGCTCTAACCGGACGGCGGCCAGCCCGTTGACCAGCGCCGCCGCGGCCGGGCTGGTGCCCGCACCGGAGGCGAGCACGGTGGCCGGGCCGGAACCGCCGAGGCGCGGGGCCACCAGGGCCGCCTGCCGGACCTCCGCCTCGACCGAGGCGCCGACGACCGCCGCGAGCGTGTCGGTCACGACGGTGACCAGGTGCCCGGTGTCCTCCGGCCGCAGCACCTCCGGGCCGAGCGCCCACTCCACGAGGCGCTCGACGCGGCTCGCGGACGGCGCCGGCCCGGCGGAGGTCATCCCCGGACCCCCGCCATGAGCGCCCGGACGTCGGCCGCGTGCGGGAGGCCCAGGGCGGCGTCGGCGACGCTCCGGGCGGAGTCGTCATCGAGCACCCGGCGGGCGTTGAGCCGGAACTTCTCCGCCAGCTCGTCCGACGAGAGCGGGTTGGCGGGCCCGCCGCGGTTGGCGTCGACCCGGACCTCGTGCCGGGTCCCGTCGCGGCACTCCACGCGCAGCACCGCGGGGAACTGGTGCGGGAAGATCTCGTCGCACCGGGCGTCGGGCACGCAGCGCACGAGCGCCGCCAGCCGCAGCCGGTCGGGGTCCGCGGCGGCCTCGTCGGTGAAGTCCTCGTGGAACAGGCCCAGCCCGCCGCCGCCGGTCAGCGCGGCGGCGACGGTGTACGGGCCGCTGAAGGCGGCGTGGTAGCCCGAGCGGGGCCGCGCCTTCTCCTCGGCGGGCTCGCCGATCGTGCGCAGGACGGCCGTGGGGGCGCCCAGCTCGATCGCCGTGACCTCCTCGGGCCGCACACCACGGGCCCGGAGCTCCAGCGCGGCGTCCACGCCGGCGTGGGTGAAGTGGTTGCACGGGTAGGGCTTGAAGAAGATGCCCGGCAGCTCCCAGTGCTCGCCCAGCCGGTCGACGACGGCGTCGACGTCGGCACGCTCCCCGCAGAACGCGTGCAGGAAGCCGAACCGGCCCTCGATGACCGTCGGCGGGCCGGTGAGCCCGTGGCGGGCCAGGTCGGCGGCGACCACCCCGGCGTGCGCGGCCCAGCCGCAGTGCACCCGCTTGACCGTGCCGCCCGTGCGGTTGGCCTCGATCAGGCCCGAGCCCATCGAGGCGGCGATCCCCGCGGCGTGCGCGATCCCCTCCGCGTCCAGCCCGCCCACCGTGGCCGCCGCGACGGCGGAGCCGATGGCCCCGCAGATCGAGGTCGCGTGCTGGCCGCGCTCGAAGAACTCGGAGTTGCCGAGCTCGGCGTCGTAGCCGCCCATGCCCAGCCGGACGGCGACCTCGATGCCGACACCGGCGGCGTCGAGGAGCGCCGGGCCGCTCGCGCCGGTCGCCTCGGCCACCGCGAGCGCGGCGGCCACCACCGAGGCCGACGGGTGCAGCACCGAGGGCAGGTGCGTGTCGTCGAAGTCGAGGGAGTGCGCCAGCGTGCCGTTCACCAGCGCAGCGGCTGCGGCCGGGACCCGCAGCCCCGTGCCGATCGCGGTCGCGTCCTCGGGGCCGCCCCAGCCCCGGACGACGGCGGTGACGGCCGACGCCGAGACCTCACCGGTCGCCGCCAGGCTGTTGCCCAGCAGGTCCAGCACCCGCCGGGCCACGTCGTCGCGCATGCCCTCGGGGAGGCCGTCCGCGCGGGTGCCGGCCGCCAGCCCGGCCAGCCGCTGGACGATCGTCGGACCGGTCACGCCTGCACCGCCGCCAGGGGGCGCACCGGCGAGCCCGTGCCGCCGACGATGCGCAGCGGGGCCATGACGAAGACGAACTCGGTGAGACCCTGCTCCGCGGCGGCCTCCAGGTCGAGGTGCTCGATGATGTAGATGCCGTTCTCGACCAGCAGGATGCGGTGGACCGGCAGGATGCTGTGCCCGGCACCGGGCCGGATCTGCTCGAACGCGGTGGTGTCCGCTCCCGTCGCCCGGACCCCCGCCGCCGCCAGCCACTCGCCGGCCTCGGGGGTCGCCCCCGGCACGCCGTCGGCCTGGCCCAGGTAGACGGCGGGCTCCCCGAAGTGGCGGGCCCAGCCGGTGCGGATGAGCGCGACGTCGCCCTCGCCCGGTCGGGCCCCGGCGCGCTCGGACGCCCGCTCCAGGTCGTCGGCGGTGACCCCGTAACCGGCCGGGAGCACGTCGACACCGTGCACCGCCGCGACGTCGAGCAGCACGCCGCGGGTGAGCATGGCCGGGGTGTGCTCGGCGCCGTGCTCGGTGAAGCGGCCGCCGGTCTGCGCCTCGGCCGCGTCCACGCCGCCGTGCAGCAGGCCGTCGTGGCTGACGTGGGACAGCGCGTCCACGTGGGTGCCGACGTGGCCACCGGTCACGATGATCTCGTTGGAGGCCGAGCCGCCGTCGGGCCGCACCATGTCGCCGTGCCGGCGGATGAGGGTCATCCGGAAGCCCGGGTGGTTCGGCGAGCACGGCATCCCGGTGAAGAAGGGCTGGCCCAGCTCGACGAGGCGGACGCCGCCACGGACGGCGCCGAGCAGCGCATCCGTGGCCGCCGGGGCGGTGGTGGTCATCTGGTCTCTCCTGACGAGGGGGCGGGGGAGGGCGGGGCGGACGGGACGCGGTCCAGCACGGCTCGTGCACGGGCCACGACGGCGGGGTCGACGAACCGGCCGTCGGCGTCGAGGACGGCCGACTCGCCGCGGGCGGCGGCCTCCGCGGCGGTGGCGACGACGCGCTCGGCGGCCGTCACCTCCTCCGGCGACGGGGTGTAGACCTCGTGCACCGGCCCGAGCTGGCGCGGGTGCACCACCGACCGGCCGAAGAACCCGGTGGCGCGGCCGGTGCGGCTGCTGGCCCGCAGGCCCTCGAGGTCGGCGACGTCGGTCCAGACGCTCTGCACCGGCGAGGGGAGGCCGGCGGCCCGTGCCGCGACGACGACCGCGCCGCGGGCCCAGCGCAGCCCCTCGTCGCGGTCGACGAGCAGGTCGGCGGCGAGATCGGCCTCGCCGAGGCCGATGCCGGCCACGAGCTCGTGCGCCCCGGCCAGCTCGTGCGCCCGCCAGAGCCCGCGCGCGCTCTCGAGCAGCAGCTGCATGGGCAGGCCGAGCCGGTCGCCGACGGCGCGGACGGCGTCGGGGTCGTCGGCCCGCGGCACCCGGATCCCGTCGGCCCGGCACCCGCTCAGCTCCGCGAGGTCGCGCTCCCCGGCCTCGGTGCCGGGCGGGTTGATCCGCACCCAGAGCGCCGGGCCGCCGGTGCGCGGCCGGGCGAGCAGGGCGGCGGTGAGTTCCCGGGCGCGGTCCTTCTGCGCCGCGGGGACGGCGTCCTCGAGGTCCACCACGACGGCGTCGGCGCCGGCGGTCAGCGCCTTGGCCACGCGGTCGTCCCGGTGGCCGGGGACGTAGAGCCAGGACCGGGGGGCCGTGCTCACAGCGCTCCCTTGCTCCGCAGCGCCGCCACCTCGTCCGCGCCGATGCCCAACTCGGCGAGCACCTCCTCGGTGTGCTGGCCGATGCTGGGTCCGGCGCTGACGATCGCGCCCGGGGTCTCGGAGAGCCGGAAGATCACGTTCTGCATGAGCACCGACCCGAGCTCGGGGTCGGGGACCCGCACCAGGCTGCCGAGCGCCTGGAACTGCGGGTCGGCCAGCACGTCCCGGACGTCGTAGATCGGCGCGACCGCGGCCTGCGCCTCCTCGAAGGCGCGCACCACCTCGTCGCGGTCCCGGGCGGCGATCCAGGAGCCGACGGCGTCGTCGAGCTCGTCGGCGTGCTCGGCCCGCTCGGCGCCGGAGGCGAACCAGGGCTCGTCGATGAACTCGGGGCGGCCCACCAGGTGCATGACGCGCTCGGCGATGCTCTGCGCGCTGGTCGAGATCGCCACCCAGCGCCCGTCGCGGGTGCGGTAGGTGTTGCGCGGCGCGTTGTTCGCCGAGCGGTTGCCCGTGCGCGGCTGCACCTGGCCGATGGCGTCGTAGACCGTCGGCTGGGGGCCGAGCAGGGTGAGGATCGGCTCGATGATCGCGAGGTCGACGACCTGGCCGCGGCCGGTGGTGTCACGGGCCCGCAGCGCGGTGAGGGTCGCGAACGCGGCGGCCAGCGCGGAGATGCCGTCGGCGAGGCCGAACGGCGGGAGGGTCGGGGGGCCGTCGGGCTCGCCGGTGATGGCGGCGAACCCGCTCATCGCCTCGGCGAGCGTGCCGAACCCCGGCCGCCCGGAGTAGGGGCCGAACTGGCCGAACCCGGTGACCCGGACCAGCACCAGCCCCGGGTTGTCGCGGCTGAGCTCGTCGTAGCCCAGGCCCCAGCGCTCGAGCGTGCCCGGCCGGAAGTTCTCGATGACGACGTCGGCCGTGGCGACGAGCTTGCGGAAGACCTCCTGCCCCTCGGGCGAGCCCAGGTACAGGGTGATGCCGCGCTTGTTGCGGCCCACGACCTTGCCCCAGAGGCCGACGCCGTCCTTGCTGGCCCCGTGGTAGCGGACCGGGTCACCCTTGGGGTGCTCGATCTTGATCACCTCGGCGCCGAAGTCGCCGAGCATGGTCGCCGCCAGGGGGCCGGCGAAGAGGGTCGAGACGTCGAGGACCCGGAGCCCGGCGAGTGCGGAGGTCATGCGAGGACCTGTCCTTTCGTGGCGGGGAGCCCACCGCGCCAGCCCATGTCGCGGGAGACGCGGTCGGCGGCGGAGATCAGGAAGGGGACGAACCGGTCCCGCGCGGCGGCGTCGACGCGGGCGGCCGGGCCGCAGACGGAGATGGCGCCCTGCACCGAGCCGTCGAAACCGAAGATCGGGGCGGCGACCGAGCCGGCGCCCTCCTGCCGCTCCCCGTCCGAGCACGCGTAGCCCTTGCGCCGGACGTCCTCGATCCGCCGGCGCAGGTTCCCCGCGTCCGCGATGGTGCGATCGGTGAGCAGGTCGAGGGGCCCGCCGAGCACCGCGTCGATCTCGTCGTCGGGCAGGAAGGCGAGGATGCAGGTGCTGGAGCTGCCGGCGTGCAGGGGGAACCGCCGGCCGATCTCCACGGTCATCTTGATCTCCTGCCGGCTCTCCACCTGGTCCAGGTAGACGCGGCCGCCGGGCACGCGGGCCGAGACGGTGGTCGTCTCCCCGGTCACCTGCTGCAGGTCGCGGAGCACCGGGAGGGCCACCCCGCGCAGGTCCAGGCCGCGCAGCGCACGGGCGCCGAGCGCCGCCGCGGCGGGCCCCAGCCGGTACTCCCGGGTGCCCGCGTCGGCGGTCAGCAGACCGCGCTGGACGAGCGTCTGCAGGATCCGGTGCACGACGGCCTTGGAGAGGTCCAGCTCGCGGGCGATCGCCGAGACCCCCAGCGACCGCGGGCCGTCGAGGAAGGCGAGGAGCACGTCGGCGACCCGGCCGGCCCCCTCGGTGCCTCCGTTGTCCGCCACGGCCGCCCCTTCCCGCTCGGGCGGCCACTCGCCGCCATGCTCTCGTCTCGTTCCGCCACTGTTCCTGTCAGCGGAACGGTAGAACGACTCGCTGTCGTGCCGCAATCGCCCTGGTCCGACCGAAACTTAACCGCAACACAGGAATCGTGTCGAGATCTTGCGCACACGACGCGCCTACTGCCAGAGTGGCGAGTCACCAAGGCGTCCCGTGCAGAGGAACGTCGTCGAGGTCGGGAGACGAGATGCGGAAGCCCTGGATCGCAGCGGTCGCAGTCGCTATGCCGTTGACGCTCGCAGCCTGCGGCGGCTCCGCGCCGCCCGGCACGGAGGGCACCGGTGACACCGGCGGGGGCGGCGGCTCCGGCGACACCATCACGATCGGCTCGCTCCACCCGCTCAGCGGGGCCTTCGCCGCCGACGGCCAGCAGATGGACAACGGCGCGCAGCTCGCCGTCGACGCCATCAACGAGGCCGGCGGCATCGAGTGCCTGGACGGCGCCCAGCTCGAGCTGGCCAGCGCCGACAGCCAGGGCGCGCCCGAGGTCGGCCAGAGCGAGGCCCAGCGGCTGATCCAGGAGGGCGCCGTCGCGCTCGTCGGCACCTACAACAGCGCGGTCAGCCAGAACGTGGCGGCGGTGGCCGAGCGCAACCAGGTGCCCTTCGTCATCGACGTCTCCAGCGCCGACGAGATCCTCCAGCAGGGCTACCAGTACACCTTCCGCCTGCAGCCCAGCGCCGCGGTGCTCGCCCAGCGGGGCGCGGAGTACCTCGCCGAGGTCTCCGAGCAGGCCGGCGCCCCGGCCCAGCAGGTGGCGATCCTGCACGAGCAGGGCCCCTTCGGTACCGCGATCGCCGAGGGCTTCACCGCCGAGGCGGAGAGCCAGGGCATGACGATCGGCCCGGTCATCAGCTACGACCCGGCCAGCGTCTCGGACTTCACCACCCAGATCACCGCCGTCCGGGAGGCCGGGGCCGACGTCATGATGGTCGCCGGCTACTACCGGGACGGCGTCCTGGTGGCCAGGGCCGTGGACACCGTGCAGCCGGGCCTCGACGCGGTCTGGGGCGTGGCCAACGGCGCGTTCGACACCCCGCAGTTCCCCGGCGAGGTCGGCGAGGCCGGCGAGGGCTACTTCGACGCGAACTACCGGCTGGACATGACGAACCCGGAGACGCAGGAGCTGGCCCAGCTCTACAGCGACACCTTCGACGACGACATCCGCACCGCCGCGGTGCTCACCTACGACGCGGTCCGGGTCGTCGCCGACGCGCTGGGCCGGGCGTGCTCCACCGACCCGACGGAGCTGCGCGACGCGATCGCCGAGACCGAGCTGGACTCGCTGATCGCCCAGGACGGGCCCATCGCCTTCGACGAGACCGGCGAGAACACCAACGCCGCGCCGATCCTCATGCAGGTCGTCGACGGCACCGTCCAGCAGGTCTTCCCGTCCGAGTACGCCGAGACCGAGCCCGTCTACCCGGCGTCGCCGAACCCGTGACCGACCCGACGAGGGAGCACGGTGCCCCGCCCCTGGACCGGGGCACCGTCTCCACCGAGGAGCCACCCCAGGCCACGCAGCTGACCACGCCGGCGCCGGGGGGCCGGCGGCGGGCGGCCGCGGTCCGCGTGGCGGCGGTCGTGGCCGTCGCGGTGGTGGCCCTGGGGCTGGCGTACTGGCGGACCGGCAACGAGGTCGTCGTCACCCAGGCGGTGCTCACCGGCCTGATGATCGGCGGCGTCTACGGCCTGGTCGCCATGGGGCTGACCCTCATCTTCGGTGTGCTGGACATCGTCAACTTCGCGCACGGCGCGTTCCTGGCGGTCGCCCTCTACATCACCGTGGAGATGGTGGGCAGGTTCGGGGTGCACCCGTACGTCGCCCTGCTGGTGAGCGTCCCGCTCATGTTCCTGCTCGGGGCGGCGGTGCAACGGTTCATCCTCTCCGGCGCGATGGGCAAGCCGCTGGAGAACCAGCTGCTGATCACCCTGGGCCTCGCGCTGCTCATCGACAACGGGCTGCTGCTCTTCTACGGCCCCAACCCGCAGTCGGCGCGCCTGCCCAACGACACCGGGATCGACGTCTTCGGCGCGGTGGTGACCGTGGGCCGCCTGCTGGCCTTCGCCGTCGCGCTGGTCCTGGCGGGGCTGCTCTACCTGCTGCTGCAGCGCACCCGGCTGGGCACGGCGATCCGGGCGGTGGCGGCGAACGACACCGGCGCGCAGATGGTCGGCATCGACACCCGGCGGATCTACATGGCCACCTTCGCCATCGGCACCGCCTGCGCGGGCGCGGCCGGCGTCCTGGTCGCCCCGCTGGTGACCATCGAGCCGACCACCGGCGAGCTGTTCAACATCGTCGCGTTCGTCGTCGTGGTGCTGGGCGGCATGGGGAACGTCGTCGGCGCGCTCGTCGGGGGGCTGCTGATCGGGCTGACCGAGCAGTTGGGCGCCCTGTACCTGCCGGGCCAGAGCCCGCTGCTGTCGGTGTTCATCGTCTTCGTCCTGGTGCTGTTCCTCCGTCCCCAGGGCCTGTTCGGGAGCAAGGCATGAGCACAGCGGTGCAGGACCCCGCGGAGCCGCGGACGCTGCCCAAGCCCCCGTGGGGGAAGCACCTGGTGGCGGTGGCCGCCCTCGCCGGGGTGCTCGCGGTCCTCCCGCTGATCCTGCCGCCGGCGCAGCAGTCCGTCGCGGTGCGGGTGCTGATCTTCGCCATCCTGGCGCTCGGCTGGAACATCATGAGCGGCTTCGGTGGCATGTTCAGCTTCGGCCACGCCGCCTACTTCGGCATCGGCGCCTACGTGAGCGTGTGGCTGCTGGTCGAGCGCGGCGTCTCCCCGTGGATCGGCATGCTCGCCGGCATGGTGGCCGCCGCCCTCTTCGCGGCGCTGATCGGGTTCCTGGCGCTGCGCTACCGGCTCAAGGGCGCGTACTTCGCGCTCTCCACCTTCGCCTTCGCGGAGATGCTGCGGCTGCTGGCGATCAACAGCGACCTGGTCAACCGCGCCGTCGGGTACAACGTCCCGCTGCGGCCGGAGTCCTCCTGGGCGTTCATCCAGTTCGAGCCCGGCGCGGCGGAGTACTTCTGGATCGCCCTGGCGCTGACCGTCGCCGCGCTGGTGACCACCATCGTGTTCCTGCGGTCGCGGATCGGCCGGTTCACCGTGGCGGTGCGGGACGACGAGGACGCCGCGGCGGCCCTCGGCATCCCGGTGATGCGCACGAAGCTGATCACGATCATGCTCTCGGCCGCGATCACCTCGGTCGCCGGCACCTTCTACGTCCAGTACTACTTCTTCGTCGACCCCGACGTCGCCTTCGGGTCCAGCGTCTCGATCCAGGCGATCCTGCCGGCGGTCATCGGCGGCGTCGCGACGATCTGGGGGCCGGTCATCGGCGCGGCCATCCTCGGCCCGCTCAACGACCTCACGGCCACCCTGCTGCGCGACCCGCCGCCCGGCCTGGAGTTCCTGCAGGGCCGCGCGGGGCTGGACGTCATGGTCTACGCGGTGCTGCTCATCCTCATCGTCCTGCTCCTCCCCCAAGGGGTGTACGGGGCCATCCGCGAGAGGTGGGAACGGCGGTGACGCTGCTGCAGGTCGACAACGTCAGCAAGACCTTCCGCGGCCTCCGGGCCGTCGACGACGTCTCCTTCGCGGTGGAGGAGGGCAGCATCCTCGGGATCATCGGGCCCAACGGCGCCGGGAAGACCACGCTGTTCAACTGCATCGCCGGGGCGATCTCCCCCGACACCGGCACCGTCCGGCTCGGCGGCGCCGACGTCACCGGGGCGAAGCCGCACAAGGTGTCGCGGGCCGGCATGGCGCGGACCTTCCAGCTCATGAAGCCCTTCGGCAGCATGAGCGTGCTGGAGAACGTCGCGGTGGCGGCGATGGCCCACGGCACCTCGCGGCGCGCGGCCGGCGACACGGCGGCCGACGTCGTCGAGCGGGTCGGGCTGTCCCGTTGGCGCGACGCGCGCAGCGACGGGCTGCCCACTGCCGGGCTCAAGCGCCTGGAGCTCGCCCGCGCGCTGGCGTCCCGGCCGCGGGTCCTGCTGCTGGACGAGGTGCTCGCCGGGCTGCTCCCGGCCGAGCGCCTGCCGGTGATGGAGCTGCTCGAGACCCTGCGGTCCGACGACGGCATCACCCTCGTCTTCGTCGAGCACATCATGGCCGCGGTGATGCGGCTGTCGGACTCGGTGCTCGTCCTCGAGCAGGGCCGGGTGCTCACCGCAGGGTCCCCCGCGGAGGTCACCCAGGACCCCCGGGTGATCGAGGCCTACCTCGGAGAGGAGCCGACCGGTGCTGGTTCTTGACGGTCTCTGCGCCGGCTACCACGGGCTGCAGATCCTGCACGAGCTCGACCTCAGGGTGGAGGCCGGCGAGATCGTGGCTGTGGTCGGCGCCAACGGTGCGGGCAAGACGACGACGCTGCGGGCGATCTCCGGTCTGCTGCCCTCCAGCTCGGGGTCGATCACCTTCGACGGCCAGCGGGCCGACGGCGTCCGCACCGCCGAGCTGGTCCGCCGCGGGCTGGTGCAGGTGCCCGAGGAGCGCGCGCTGTTCGGGCCCCTCACCGTGGAGGAGAACCTCCGCATGGGCGGCTGGACCCAGAAGGCGCCCGACGTGCAGGCCTCCCTCACCGAGGTGTTCGAGCTGTTCCCCATCCTGGAGGAGCGGCGGCGGCAGGCCGCGGAGACGCTCAGCGGCGGTCAGCAGCAGATGCTGGCGATCGGCCGCGCCCTCATGGCCCGGCCCAAGCTGCTCATGCTCGACGAGCCCTCGACCGGGCTCGCGCCCAAGCTGACCTGGTCGGTGCTCGAGGCGGTGCGGACCATCCGCGACCGCGGCGTCGCCGTCCTGCTGGTCGAGCAGAACGCCGCGCAGGCGCTGCGGATGGCCGACCGGGCCTACGTCCTGGAGAGCGGCAGCTGCGTGCTCTCCGGCCCCGGGCCGGAGCTCGCCGAGGACGACCGGGTGCGCAGCGCGTACCTCGGCCTGTGACGGCAGGACGACCGGTGACGGCCGCCGCGCTGCGCTCGCCCGCCGACGAGGCGCGGGAGGCGACGCAGGCCCTGGGCGCGTGGGCGGCCGGGCTGCGGTGGGCCGACGTCCCGGCCGACGCGCGCGACCGGCTGCGGCTGGTGCTCCTGGACTCCTTCGGCGTCATGGTCCTGGGGGCGCGCCAGCCCGAGCAGCGCGCCCTCGTGGCGGCGTGGCGCCCGGGGCCCGGGCCGGCGCCGCTGGTCGGCGGCGGGCTGTCGACGACGGTCGAGGCCGCGGCGTGGCTCAACGCGAGCGCGCTGGTGCGGCTGGAGCTCGACGAGGGCCACAAGTACGCCAAGGGCCACCCCGGCGCGCACGGCCTGCCCGCGGTCCTGGCGCTCGCGGCCGACCTGCGGGCGCCCGGCCCCGACACCGCCGCGGCGCTGATGGCCGCCTACGAGGTCGCCGCCCGCTTCGGCCGCGCCACCCGGCTGCGCCCCGGCATGCACCCGCACGGCAGCTGGGGGGTGGCCGGGGCGGCCGCGGGCTGCGCCCGGCTGCTCGGCCTCGACGCCGACGGGGTGGCCGCCGCCGTCGACAGCGGGGCCGGCCTGCCCGTGGCGGGCCACTTCGACTCGGCGCTGGACGGCAACCCGGTGCGGGACGCGTGGATGTCGGCGTCCAACGTCGCGGGGCTCGCCGCCGCGCGGATGGCCGCCGCCGGGGTGGCCCGCAACACCGGGACGGCGGCCGGCTCGCTGGGTGAGCTGCTCGGCTCCTTCGACGCCGCGGCCCTGACCGAGGCGCTCGGCGAGCGGTGGGACGTGCGGCACGGCTACTTCAAGCGGCACGCGTCGTGCTCGTTCACCCACCCGGTGGCCGACGCGGTGCTGCGGCTTCGCCCGGAGCTGACCGACCCCACCGACGTCGACGAGGTCGTCGTCGAGACGCACTCCCTGGCCGCCGGCCTGGCGCGCACCTCCTGGGACTCCCGTCTCGGCGCGCTGTTCAGCGTGCCGTTCGTGGTGGCCGCGGCGCTGGTGCACGGGCACGTGGGGCCCGAGGCGTCCGCGGCGGAGGCCCGCTCGGACGCCCGCGTCACGCACCTCGCCCGGCGGGTCCGCGTCGTGCGCGCCGACGACCTCGACGCCCGGCTGCCCGACGAGCGCGCCGCCCGGGTGACCGTCCGGGCCGCCGGGCGGGAGCTCGTGCTGGAGGTCCCCAACCCGGTCGGCGACGCCGCCCACCACCCGTTCGACGAGGACGACGTGGTCGCGCTGCTCTCGGCGCTGCTCGGGGACGACGAGGTCGTGGCCACCGCCCGGGAGGTCGCCGGGGGCCTGCCCGACGCCCCCGACGTCGCCCCCCTGCTCGGACGGCTGGCCGGATGACCCGCCCGTCCGACCGAACCCCGAGGAGCTCCGTGCGCATCTACGCCGTCACCCCGATCCACGTCCCCGACGAGGAGCTGGCCCGGAGGCAGGCGCGCTACGACGCCCTCTGCCCGCCGGGGCTGAGCGTGGAGCTGCACGACATCGGCGCGGGGGCGCCGCGCGCCCTGGACACCGAGCAGCAGGTGCGCGACAGCGAGGGCATGGTCACCGAGGCGCTCCGCGCGGCGCCGGACGAGGCGGACGCGCTGCTGCCCGACTGCGTGCTCGACCCCGGCGTCCCCGCGCTGGCCGGGACCCTCGGCCGTCCCGTCTTCGGCCTGCTGCGCACGAGCATGACCTGGAGCGCGCTCGCGGGGCGCTCCGTCGGGGCGGTCACCCGCAACCGGCCGATCGCCGACGAGCTCGCCCGGCAGGTCGACGTCTACGGCCTGGGCGGCTCCTTCACCGGGGTGGAGGTGCTCGACCTGGACGTGGACGCCATCCACCAGGCCGATCGCTGGGGGGCGTCGCTGGAGGCGGTGGTCGGGCGGATGGGCCGGGCCGGCGCCGGCGACCTGGTCAACGGCTGCAGCGCCGTCGACCTGCCGGCGGAGGCCGCGGACTGGCCGGTGCGCGTGGTCGACCCCACGGCCCTGGCCCTGCGGCTGATCGCCGCGGGGGAGGCGGCGGCGTGAGCGACACCGGACCCGACCTCGTCGTCGCAGGGGCGGGCGGCGGCCTGGCCGCGGCCCTGCGGGCGGCGCAGCACGGGCTGGACGTGCTGGTCGTCGAGGTCAGCGAGCACTTCCGCCGCGGCAACAACACCTCGATGTCGACGGCGATGATCCCCGGCGCCGGGTCGCGCTTCCAGCGGGAGGCCGGCATCGAGGACTCGCCCGATCTCTACGTCCAGGACATCCGGCGCAAGACGAAGGGGGAGGCCGACGAGCGGCTGGCGCGGGCCCTCGCCGAGGTGAGCGCGCCGCTGGTGGAGTGGCTGGCCGACGACGTCGGGCTGCCGCTCGCGCTCGTCACCGACTTCCACTACCCGGGTCACACCGCCGACCGCTGCCACACGATCGAGGGCCGGCACGGCACCGTCCTGCTCGACCACCTGGTCGCCGCCGTGAAGGCCGAGGAGCGGATCGACCTGCTGGTCCCCGCCAAGCTGGTGGACGTCCTCCTCGACGACGAGGGCCGGGTGCGCGCCGCGGTCATCGAGACGCCCGACGGCGCCGCGGAGGAGGTCGAGACGCCGGCGGTGCTGCTGGCGACCAACGGCTACGGCGCCGACCGCGCGTTGGTCGCCCGCCACCTCCCGGAGATCGCCGACGCCGTCTACCACGGCAGCGAGGCCTCCCACGGGGACGCGCTGCGGATCGGCGCGGAGCTCGGGGCGGCCACCGGCTACCTCGACGCCTACCAGGGCCACGGGGCGCTGGCCGCGCGGTCGTCCACCCTGGTGGGCTGGGCGACGGTCATGCACGGCGCGGTGATCGTCGGCCAGGACGGCCGGCGCTTCGGGGACGAGACGTCGGGCTACTCCGAGTACGCCGCGGTCATCGCGCGGCAGCCCGGCGCGACCGCCTGGATCGTCCTGGACCAGCGCATCCACGACGCCTGCCTGCCGTTCACCGACTTCCGCCAGACCATCGAGGGCGGCGCCCTGGTCTGGGCCGACGACGTCGCCGGCCTCGCCGCGGCCACCGGGCTACCGGCCGACACGCTGGCCGAGGAGCTCGGCGCAGCTGCCGCCCTGGCGCGCGGGGAGGCCGAGGACCGCTTCGGCCGCACCTCCTTCGAGGCCGAGCTCGCCCCGCCGCTGGCCGCCGTCCGCGTCGTGCCGGCGCTCTTCCACACCCAGGGCGGTCTCGTCGTCGACGAGCACGCCCGCGTCACCCGCCCCGACGGCTCGGTCATCCCCGGGCTCTACGCGTCCGGCGGGGCGGCGGCCGGGATCTCCGGTCACGGCGCCGCCGGCTACCTGGCCGGCAACGGCCTCCTGCCCGCCTTGGGCCTGGCCTACCTGGCCGCCGACCACGTGGCCGCGGGCCACGGCCGGCCGGCCGCCACCCCCTCCGAGGAAGGAACCGCATGACCCGCCTCCAGACCCTTGTCAAGAACGTCACGGTCGTCCGGCCGGACGTCGCCGGCGCCGAGGACGGCGAGGCCCTCGACCTCGGCGTCACCGACGGGAAGTTCGTCCGGGTGGAGCGGGACATCCCCGCCGAGGACGCCGACGTGGTCGTCGACGGCCGCGGCCGGGTGGCCTTCCCCGGCGTGGTCGACGCGCACCAGCACTGGGGGATCTACAACCCGCTGGGCGAGGACGCCGAGACCGAGAGCCGGGCCAGCGCGCAGGGCGGCGTCACCACCGGGCTCACCTACATGCGCACCGGGCAGTACTACCTCAACGAGGGCGGCCCCTACCGGCAGTTCTTCCCCAAGGTGCTCGCGGCGTCCGAGGGCCGCTCCTACATCGACTACGCCTTCCACCTCGCGCCGATGTCGCAGGTGCACATCGCCGAGATCCCCGAGCTCATCGAGGAGTTCGGCGTCACCTCGTTCAAGATCTTCATGTTCTACGGCGGGCACGGCCTGCACGGCGCGTCGTCCGACCAGAGCTCGTTCCTGATGATCCCGCAGGGGGAGCGCTACGACCTCGCCCACTTCGAGTTCGTCATGCGCGGCATCCAGGAGGCGCGGGAGAAGCTGGCGGACAAGGCGCCGCACGTCTCGTTGTCCCTGCACTGCGAGACGGCCGAGATCATGACCGCCTACACCCGGATGGTCATGGAGGAGGGGACGCTGACGGGCCTGGCCGCCTACAGCGCCTCCCGCCCGCCGCACTCCGAGGGCCTGGCGATCACGATCGCATCGTTCCTCGCCGACGAGACCCAGCTGCCCAGCATCAACCTGCTGCACCTGTCCTCCCGCAAGGCGCTCACCGCGGCCCTCCGGATGGCGAAGGTCTTCCCGCACGTCGACTTCCGGCGCGAGGTCACCATCGGCCACCTGCTGGCCGACATCGACACCGCGCACGGGCTGGGCGGCAAGGTGAACCCGCCGCTGCGGCCGCGCGAGGACGTCGAGGCCCTGTGGGAGCACCTGCTCGCCGGCGACCTGGACTGGGTCGTGAGCGACCACGCCTGCTGCAAGGAGGAGCAGAAGTTCGGCGAGCCGCGGGACGACATCTTCCTCGCCAAGTCGGGCTTCGGAGGGGCGGAGTACCTGCTCCCCGGCCTGGTCAGCGAGGGGAGCCGCCGGGGGCTGTCCTACCGGCGCATCGCGGAGCTGACCTCCTGGAACCCGGCCCGGCGCTACGGGCTGCCGGGCAAGGGGACGATCGGGGTCGGCTACGACGCGGACTTCTGCCTGGTCGACCCGTCGGCGACCTGGACGGTCGAGGCGGCGAAGTCCGAGTCGACGCAGGAGTACACGCCCTTCGAGGGCTTCGAGCTCGGCGCGAAGGTGACCGACACGTGGGTGCGCGGCACCCAGGTCCTCGCCGACGGAGCGATCACCGGCAGCCCGACGGGCCGCTACCTGCACCGGCCCTACACCGGCTGAGGCAGCCGGATCCCGGCCGGAGCGCCGACGGCCCGTCTCCCCGGAGGGAGGCGGGCCGTCGGCGTCCGTCCGTGGTCAGCCCTCGAGGGAGGCGTCCAGGGTGATCTCCGTGCCGGTGAGCGCCTTGCTCACGGGGCAGCCGACCTTGGCGGCCTGGGCGGCCTTGTCGAAGCCGGCGGCGTCCAGGCCCTCGACCTCGCCCCGCACGGTGAGCGTGATGCCGGTGATGGTGGGAGCGCCGTCCTGCTGGCCGAGCGTGACGTCGGCCGAGACCTCGAGGGACTGCGGCGTACCGCCGGCCTTCCCGATCTCGCTGGAGAGCGCCATCGCGAAGCAGGCGGAGTGCGCCGCCGCGATCAGCTCCTCGGGGCTGGTCGTGCCCCCGGCCTCGTCGGCGGCTCGCTTGGGGAAGGAGACCTCGTAGGTGCCGATCTTGGAGCTGGAGAGCTCCACCTGCCCCGAGCCCTCCTGCAGGGTGCCGTTCCAGGCGGTACGGGCGGTACGTGTGGGCATGCTGCCCCTTCCGGGCCGTGGCCGCCTCTGGCTCGGGCGGCGCCGTGGCCGCCCTCCTACCCGCCCGCGGGGCGACCTACCGTGCGGAGTCGGGGTGGTCGGGGACCTCGGTCGTCCCGTTGACCCGCTCTGTGAGCAGCCGGAGCCGCGCCTTGAGGTCGTCGAACTCGCTGGCGTCGAACCCGATGGCCCCGATCATCTCCTCGGAGATGGCGACGGCCTTGTCCTCCAGGGCCCGGCCGGCGTCGGTGAGGGTGATGGAGACCGAGCGCTCGTCCTCGACGCGACGGTGCCGCGTGACCAGACCCGCCGCGGTCAGCCGCTTGAGCAGGGGGGAGAGGGTGCCGCTGTCCAGCGCCAGCCGGGAGCCGAGCTGGCCGACCGTCTGGTTGTCCTGCTCCCAGAGGAGCAGCATCACCAGGTACTGCGGGTAGGTGAGACCGATCGCGTCGAGCATGGGGCGATACCGCGCGGTCACCGCGCGGGACGCGGCGTACAGCGCGAAGCACAGCTGGTCGTCGAGCGCGACGCTCGGAGCCGGCAGGGCGGTCATGGAGCCAGTCTAGGGGGCTCCGCGAACGGAGCCGGGACCTTTCGCCCCTACCTCGCCCCGGAGGGTGGTCCCGGGGTGGCGCCGGGGACGCAGCGGGTGGAGGGTCGGACCCGGCAGAGTTGAGCGGAACAGACTCAACCCCCGGCTCGTTGCAGGGAGCGATGACGCCGGCTACGGACGGACGGCGTGCCCGAGACAGGAAGGACGTGCCCCCCAGCATGGAGAGCAAGCTGACGACCCGTTCGCAGGAGGCCGTCGCCGGTGCCCAGCGCCTCGCCGTCGGCCGGGGTCAGGCGGCCCTGGAGCCGCTGCACCTGCTGGTCGCCCTGGTCGAGCAGGCCGACGGCATCGCCGGCCCCCTGCTCACCGCGGTCGGGGCCGACCCGGCCGACGTGCGGAGCAAGGCCGACGCGGCGCTGCGCCGCATGCCGAGCGTGAGCGGTGCCACCGTGTCGGCCCCCTCGCCCTCGCGGGAGTTCCTCCGGGTGATCAACGCCGCCTCGGAGCAGGCCGGGGCGCTCGGTGACGAGTACGTCTCCACCGAGCACCTGCTGGTCGCGCTCGCCGGCTCGGAGGGGGAGGCCGCCGCCGTGCTCACCAGCGCGGGCGCCACCCCTGACGCGCTGCTGGCCGCGTTCCGCACGGTGCGCGGCAACCGCAAGGTCACCACCGCCGACCCGGAGGCGACCTACCAGGCGCTGGAGAAGTACGCCGTCGACCTCACCCAGCGGGCGCGCGACGGCAAGATCGACCCGGTCATCGGCCGGGACACCGAGATCCGCCGCGTCGTCCAGGTGCTGTCCCGTCGCACCAAGAACAACCCGGTGCTGATCGGCGAGCCCGGCGTCGGCAAGACGGCGATCGTCGAGGGGCTGGCCCAGCGGATCGTCGCCGGCGACGTCCCGGAGAGCCTCAAGGGCAAGCGGCTGATGGCGCTCGACCTGGCCTCGATGGTGGCCGGCGCCAAGTACCGCGGTGAGTTCGAGGAGCGGCTCAAGGCCGTCCTCCAGGAGATCACCGACGCCGAGGGCGAGATCGTCACGTTCATCGACGAGCTGCACACGATCGTCGGCGCGGGCGCGACCGGCGACGGCGCGATGGACGCCGGCAACATGATCAAGCCGATGCTGGCCCGCGGTGAGCTGCGCATGGTCGGCGCGACCACGCTCGACGAGTACCGGGAGCACATCGAGAAGGACCCGGCGCTGGAGCGCCGCTTCCAGCAGGTCTTCGTCGGTGAGCCGAGCGTCGAGGACACCATCGGCATCCTGCGCGGGCTCAAGGAGCGCTACGAGGTGCACCACGGCGTCCGCATCACCGACGGTGCGATCGTCGCGGCCGCCACGCTGTCGGACCGGTACGTCACCTCCCGGTTCCTGCCCGACAAGGCGATCGACCTGGTCGACGAGGCCGCCAGCCGGCTGCGCATGGAGATCGACAGCCGCCCCGTCGAGGTCGACGAGGTGGAGCGCGCCGTGCGCCGGCTGGAGATCGAGGAGATGGCGCTGGCCAAGGAGGACGACCCGTCGTCGGTCGAGCGGCTGGCCGCCCTCCGCGAGGACCTCGCCGACAAGCGCGAGGAGCTCGCCGAGCTGACCGCCCGCTGGCAGCAGGACAAGAGCGCCATCGGCCGGATCCAGGCGATCAAGGAGGAGCTCGAGCGGCTGCGCCTCGAGGCCGAGCGGGCGGAGCGGGACGGCGAGCTCGCGCGGGTCGCCGAGCTGCGCTACGGCCGGCTGCCGCAGCTGGAGAAGTCCCTGGCCGAGGCCGAGGCGTCCGTCGAGACCGGCGACTCCATGCTCAAGGAGGAGGTCGGCCCCGACGACATCGCCGAGGTCGTCCAGGCCTGGACCGGGATCCCGGCGGGCCGGCTGCTCGAGGGCGAGACGCAGAAGCTGCTGCGCATGGAGGAGGGCCTCGCCGGCCGGGTCGTCGGCCAGCCCGACGCGGTGCGGGCGGTGTCCGACGCCGTCCGCCGTGCCCGCTCCGGCGTCGCCGACCCCGACCGGCCGACCGGCTCGTTCCTCTTCCTCGGCCCCACCGGCGTCGGCAAGACCGAGCTGGCCAAGGCGCTGGCGGAGTTCCTGTTCGACGACGAGCGGGCCATGGTCCGCATCGACATGAGCGAGTACTCCGAGAAGCACTCGGTGGCCCGGCTGGTCGGGGCGCCCCCCGGCTACGTCGGCTACGAGGCCGGCGGCCAGCTCACCGAGGCGGTGCGACGCCGTCCGTACACCGTCGTGCTGCTCGACGAGGTGGAGAAGGCCCACCCCGACGTCTTCGACGTGCTGCTCCAGGTGCTGGACGACGGCCGGCTCACCGACGGGCAGGGCCGGACGGTGGACTTCCGGAACACCATTCTGATCCTGACGTCGAACCTCGGCTCGCAGCTGATCGCCGACCAGTCGGTGCCCGAGGAGCGGCGCCGCGACGCGGTGATGGGGGTCGTCCGGGGCCACTTCAAGCCGGAGTTCCTCAACCGGCTGGACGACGTCGTGGTCTTCCGGGCGCTGGGCAGCGAGGAGCTGACCGGGATCGTCGACATCCAGGTCGGCGTCCTGGCCCGCCGCCTGGCCGCCCGCCGGCTGACCCTGCGCGTCACCGACGCGGCGCGTGAGTGGCTGGCGCTCAACGGGTTCGACCCGGTCTACGGCGCCCGCCCGCTGCGCCGGCTGGTGCAGTCGGCGATCGGCGACCAGCTCGCGAAGGCGCTGCTGTCCGGCGAGATCCGGGACGGCGACGAGGTCGTCGTCGACTGGCCGGGCGGCGACGTCGAGGGCCTGACCGTCGCCCGCGGCGCGTGACCGGCACGCGCGACGGGCGTCCCGCACCCGCCGGACCCGGCCGGGTCCGGCGGGCGCCGGTGCCCGAACGGGTGCGACCGCGTGCCGTGCTGGTCCGCCCGGAAGGCGTCGTCCATGATCGCGGCGACGGGGGACGACGAGCGGAGGAACGATGACGGCGGGCCAGGACGACCAGCACGGTCGGCAGCAGGGGCGGCCCGAGGGGCAGGGCGGCCAGCAGCAGCCGGGCTGGGAGCCGCCGCCGGGGCAGCCACCGCAGGGCGGCCAGCCTCCCTACGGCCAGCCTCCCTACGGCCAGCCTCCCTACGGCCAGCCTCCCTACGGCCAGCCCCCGTACGGCGGTCAGCCGCCGCAGAGCCCCTACGGCCAGGGGCAGCCGAACCCCTACGGCCAGAACCCGTACGGCTACGCCCCGGCCCCCTCGGCGCCCCAGGGCTGGGGCCCGGACGCGCCCCAGCCGATGGAGCGCCCGCTCACCGTCCGCGCCGGGCTGGGCGCCTTCCTCGCCTCCCTCGTGCTCAGCGCGGTGGCGGTGGTCGCCACGCTGCTCAACTGGGACCGGTTCGTGGCCTGGACGCTCGATCGGTCGGGCGCCGACCTCCAGGGCCCCGAGTTCGAGGGCCTCGACGCCGAGGCGTTGGCCGAGCTCGGGGGGCAGCTGACGATCGGCTTCACGATCCTCGGGCTCGCCCTGGAGCTGCTCTTCCTGTGGTTCGCCTGGCAGGGGCGCAACTGGGGTCGAATCGGGCTGTGGGTCCTCGGCGGCCTGGCGCTGCTCGCGGGGCCCTTCAACGCCGTCGCGAGCGGGCCGCTGCCCTTCGTGACCGCGCTCTCCTGGTTCCAGCTGATCCTGACCGGGGTCGGGGTGGTGCTGCTGGCGGCGAAGCCGTCCAACGACTGGTACCGCTTCCGCAAGTGGCAGCGCGCCACCGGGCAGGGCTGAGCCCCGAGGCCGCTCAGGCCCGGCCGGCGGCCAGCCAGTCCCGCGTCGTCCGCGCGACCAGGCTGGCCGCCGCCGCGACCGAGAGCACCAGCAGCAGCAGCGCGACGACGGTGACCCCGCCGGCGGTGAGCATCGTGGAGAGCAGCACCAGCGCCAGGAGGACCGTCGAGACCACGCCGGCCCAGAGCCCCCACCGGCGGTGGCGGGACACCGCCCAGGCCGAGACGGCGTAGGTGATGCCCAGGACGAGCGGGGCGGTCGTGTTGACGAGCAGGAACTGCTGGGCCTCGTCCGGGGTCAGCCCGGCCTCGGTGAGCGCCTGGGTGACGCCGTCGCGGCCCAGCCAGGTGATCGTCACGTACAGCAGCAGCAGGACGGCGAGCGTCGCCAGCAGCGCCATGGCGACCCGCACCGACGGCGGGGCCTGCGGGGTCGCGTCGCCGTCGACGGGGCGGGAGCGGGGATCGGCCGGCACCTCTCCAGCCTGGCAGACGGCCCGCCCCGGGCCGGCGCGGTGGCCGGGTTTCCCGCTCGAGTCGAATCCGGATCGGCCCCGGCAGCGGAACACCGTTCGTGACCGTGCCGGCGCGCCCGCGCGACGACCGGCCCGGTCCGGGTGGTCCCGGCCATTCCCCACCGGCCGCACCGCGGCCGGCGCCCCACGAGGATCGACCGCGACGCGGCCGTCGCGCCGGACGAGGAACAGGAGCACCACCATGACGCGCACGCTCCCCCGCGGGATCCTGCTCGCCGCCGTCTCGAGCCTCGGGATCGCGCTCAGCGCCTGCGGCTCCGACGACGACCCCGCGGCCGAGAGCGCCGCCACCACGCCGCCCGGCACCAGCAGCCCGGCCCCGGAGAGCAGCGCCGCCGCCCCCGTCCCCGGTGGGCCGTTCGGCGAGGGCTGCGCGGCGGTCCCGGCCGAGGGCCCCGGCAGCTTCCAGGCCATGAGCGCCGCCCCGGTGGTCACCGCCGCCGGCACCAACCCAGCGCTGTCGACGCTGGTCCAGGCGGTGCAGGCGGCCAACCTCGTCGAGACCCTCGACACGACCCGGGACATCACCGTGCTCGCCCCGGCCAACCCGGCGTTCGAGGCGCTCCCGGCCGACGCGCTGCAGGGCCTGCTCGCCGACACCCCGGCGCTGACCGCGGTGCTCACCCACCACGTCCTCCCGGGCCGCCTCGCCCCCGGCGAGCTCGCCGGCACGCACACCACGCTGAACAACGACGAGGTGACGATCGAGGGCTCGGGCGAGGACTTCACCATCGGGATGGACGCCACCGTCGTCGGCACGGAGGCCTCGGTGATCTGCGGGAACGTGCAGACCGCCAACGCCACCGTCTACGTCATCGACCAGGTGCTCCAGCCCGCCGCCGGATGACCTGGTGGTCCGCCGCGGGGCCGCCGGCTCAGTAGGGTCCGGGCATGCAGAAGGACCACGTTCCCCCCCACACCTCGTCCCTCGGCGCGGGCCCCGGGAACGCGGCCTCGCTGCCCGACCGCGACCGGCTGCTCCAGCTGATCATCGAGCTCGCCGTGGTGCACGGGAAGGTCACGCTCTCCTCCGGGCAGGAGGCCGACTGGTACATCGACATGCGCCGGCTGACGCTGCACCACGAGGGCGGGCCGCTGGTGGGCCGGGTGATGCGCCAGCTCACCGGCGACCTGCGCTACGACGCCGTCGGCGGGCTCACCCTCGGGGCGGACCCGGTCGCCACCGCGATGCTGCACGCGGCCGCGGCGGGGGAGGGCTTCCTCGACGCCTTCGTGGTGCGCAAGGCGGGGAAGGCGCACGGCCTGCAGCGGCGGATCGAGGGCCCGGACGTCGCCGGGCGCGCCGTCCTCGTGGTCGAGGACGTCTCCACCACCGGGGGCAGCCCGCTGACCGCCGCGGAGGCGCTGCAGGAGGCCGGCGCCGAGGTGGTGGCGGTGGCGGTGATCGTCGACCGGGGCGGGCGGGCGGCGGTCGAGGAGGCCGGGTACGAGTACCGGGCCGCGTTCACCCTGGCCGACCTCGGCCTCGACTGACGGCCCGCTGGGATCAGGGACCCTGATCATGAAGCGTCCTCCCTCACCGTGGGCGCTGAGGGAGGACACCGCGTGATCAGGTCACCTGATCATCGCCGGTGGTCCTACGGTGTGACGGTGACCACGACGACGGCGACGTGGCTCGCCGAGCTGACCGACGCCCTGGGCCCCGAAAGCGTCCTGACCGATCCGGACGTGACCACCTCCTACGCCCGCGACCAGGCGATGATGGCGCCCGCCGGCACGCCCGCGGCCGTGGTCTTCCCCCGCCGCACCGAGGAGGTCGCCGCGGTGCTGCGGGTCGCCTCGCGGCACGGCATCCCGGTGGTGCCCCGCGGCGCGGGCTCCGGCCTCGCCGGCGGCAGCAACGCCGTCGACGGCGGGATCACGCTGGTGATGACCCGCATGGACGCCGTCCTCGAGATCTCCACGGCCGACCGGCTCGCCGTCGTCCAGCCGGGGGTCGTCAACAAGCAGCTGCGCGACGCCGTCGCCGGCAGCGGGCTGTTCTACCCGCCGGACCCCTCCAGCTACGACTGGTGCACGATCGGCGGCAACCTGGCCACCAACTCCGGCGGCCTCTGCTGCGTCAAGTACGGCGTCACCACCGACTACGTGCTCGGCCTGGAGGTCGTCCTCGCCGACGGGCGCGTGCTGCGCACCGGCCGGCGCACGGTCAAGGGGGTGGCCGGCTACGACCTGGCCCGTCTGTTCGTGGGATCCGAGGGGACGCTCGGCGTCATCACCGAGGCGACGCTGGCGCTGCGCCCCGCGCCGAAGGCCCCGGTCACCCTCGCCGCCTCCTTCGCGACGACGGCGCAGGCCGGGCAGGTCGTCGAGCGGGTGGTCACCGGCGGCCTGGTGCCCAGCCTGCTGGAGATCATGGACGGCACCTGCATCCGCACCGTCGACCAGGTGCTCCGGGCCGGCCTGGACCACGACACCCGCGCGCTGCTGGTGGCGCAGTCCGACGCGGGCGGCGCGGCCGCCGCCGAGGAGATCGCGGCGCTCACCGCGCTCTGCGAGGAGGCCGGCGCCCAGTTCGTGCACTCCACCGAGGACCAGGCCGAGGGCGACCTGCTGCTCGCGGCCCGGCGGATGGCGTTGCCCGCCCTGGAGCGGGTCGGGGGCGCGGTGCTCATCGACGACGTCGCCGTGCCCCGCTCGCGGATCGCCGGGTTCCTGGACGGCTGCGACGGCATCGCCGCCGACCGCGACGTCGTCATCGGCGTCGTCGGCCACGCCGGCGACGGCAACATGCACCCGACCGTCTGCTTCGACGCCTCGGACGCCGACCAGCGCGAGCGGGCCTACGCGGCGTTCGACGACATCCTCGCCCTCGGGCTGTCGCTGGGCGGGACGATCACCGGCGAGCACGGGGTCGGCACCATCAAGCTCGACTGGCTGGAGCGCGAGATCGGCCCGGTGGCGCTGGACGTGCACCGCTCGATCAAGTCCGCGCTCGACCCGGCCGGCCTGCTCAACCCCGGCACGGTGTTCCGCAGCACGCCGGCGGGTGCCACGCTGGGGCGATGACCAGAGAGCGGTTCCTCGTCATCGGCGGCGACGCGGCAGGGATGTCGGCCGCGGCCCAGGCGCGCCGGCTCCGGGGCGCCGACGACCTGGAGATCGTCGTCCTGGAGCAGGGCGACGTCGTCTCCTACTCCGCGTGCGGCATCCCGTACTGGATCGGCGGGCAGGTCGAGGACCGCGACGCGCTGATCACCCGCACGCCGGCGGAGTTCGCCGTCCGGGACATCACCGTGCACACCGGCACGAGGGCGGTCGAGATCGACGCCGACGCCGGAAAGGTGGTCACCGACGCCGGCGAGCGGGTCGGCTACGACCGGCTGCTCGTGGCCACCGGCGGGCGACCGAACCGCCCACCGATCCCCGGCCTGGACTCCCCGGGCGTCTTCGGCGTCCACCGGCTCGACGACGGCGCCGCCATCCGGGCCGCCCTGGACGCCGGCCCGCGCCGCGCCCTGGTGCTGGGCGGCGGCTACATCGGGCTGGAGATGGCCGAGGCGCTGCAGCGCCGCGGGCTCGAGGTCACCGTGGTGCTCGCCGACCCGCTGCCGATGCAGCTGCTGGACGCCGACATGGCCGAGCGGGTCTGCGCCGGCATGGGCGCCATGGGCATGGAGATGCACCCCGACCAGGCGGTGCGGGAGATCCTGGTCGACGGGTCCGGCCGCGCGCGCGGCGTGCGCACCGACGCCGGCAGCTACGACGCCGACCTGGTGGTCCTCGGTCTCGGCATGGGCCCCGAGGTGGGGCTGGCCGAGCAGGCCGGGATCCGGCTGGGCACCACCGGCGCCATCGCCGTCGACCGCACCCAGCGCACCCGCTCGCACCCGGGGATCTACGCCGCCGGCGACTGCGCGCAGACCTTCCACCGGGTCACCGGCGAGGCCACCCACGTCGCCCTGGGCACCCACGCCAACAAGCAGGGCCGGGTGGCCGGCTCGGTGATCGGCGGGCGGGCGGCGCGCTTCGCCGGCGTCCTGGGGACGGCGCTGACCAAGGTGGGAGACCTGGAGATCGGCCGCACCGGGCTGTGCACCACCGAGGCCGAGGAGGCGGGCTTCGACTACCGCACCGACATGATCGAGGCGACGACGAAGGCCGGCTACTACCCCGGCGCCGAGGAGATCGCGATCAAGCTCATCAGCGAAGCGGGGTCGGGGCGGCTGATCGGCGCCCAGATCGTCGGCGGCCCCGGCAGCGGCAAGCGGATCGACGTCCTGGCCACCGCCATCTGGGCCGGGATGACCGCCGAGGACCTCGCGGGCTCCGACCTCTCCTACGCCCCGCCGTTCTCGCCGACCTACGACCCGGTGGTCGTCGCCGCCCGGGTGGTCAGCCGGATCGAGCAGGGCTGACCGCGCGGTCGCCCGGTCGGGGGCAGCTGCGGCCCACGGTGTCGCCGGGGGAGGCGCGGCGCGATACTGATCACCGACGTCCGCACGTACAGCGCCGTACAGCCGTTCCCGACGGAGGAGTGCCGCATGCCCATCGCCAGCCCCGAGGTCTACGCCGACATGATCAGCCGGGCGAAGGAGGGCGGGTTCGCCTACCCGGCGATCAACTGCACGTCCTCGGAGACCATCAACGCGGCGCTGCGCGGGTTCGCCGACGCCGGCAGCGACGGGATCATCCAGTTCTCCACGGGGGGCGCGGAGTTCGGCTCGGGCACCCGGGTGAAGGACATGGTCACCGGCGCGGTCGCGCTGGCCGAGTTCGCACACGTCGTCGCGGAGAAGTACCCGGTCAACGTGGCGCTGCACACCGACCACTGCCCGAAGGACAAGCTCGACTCCTACGTGCGCCCGCTGATCGCGCTGTCGAAGGACCGGGTCGACGCCGGGCAGGCGCCGCTGTTCCAGTCGCACATGTGGGACGGCTCGGCGATCGAGCTCGGCGAGAACCTCGACATCGCCGAGGAGCTGATGGAGAAGTCGGCGGCGGCCAAGATCGTCCTGGAGCTCGAGATCGGCATCGTCGGCGGTGAGGAGGACGGCGTCGTCGCCGAGATCAACGAGAAGCTCTACACCGCCGACGGCGACTTCCTGCGCACCGCGCAGCAGCTCGGGCTGGGCGAGCGCGGGGTCTACCTGCTCGCGGCCACCTTCGGCAACGTGCACGGGGTGTACAAGCCGGGCAACGTCAAGCTGCGCCCGGACGTGCTGCAGCGCGGCCAGGCGCTGGTCGCCGAGGAGTTCGGCCTGGGCGAGGACGCCAAGCCGTTCAACCTGGTGTTCCACGGCGGCTCCGGCTCGGCCGAGTCGGAGATCCGCGAGGCGATCTCCTACGGCGTCGTGAAGATGAACGTCGACACCGACACGCAGTACGCCTTCACCCGGCCGATCGCCGGGCACATGTTCGCCAACTACGACGGCGTCCTGAAGATCGACGGCGAGGTCGGCAACAAGAAGGCCTACGACCCGCGCAGCTACCTCAAGGCCGCCGAGACCGGCATGGCCGCCCGCGTCGTCGAGGCGTGCGAGCACCTGCTGTCGGCCGGCCAGTCGCAGGGCGCGTGACGATGAGCCACTCCCACGGCAACCTGCTCGGCGAGCCGCCGGCCACGCTGCTGCCGGCCACGCCCGAGGCCGACGCCGAGCTCGCCCAGGGCGCCACGCTCGCCGAGGTCGCCGCCCACCACCCGACCGTGAGCGCGGTGTGGGCGGGCCTGGCCGAGGAGGCTATGAGCCGTCCCGAGCGGGCGCTGGGCGACACGATCCAGGCCTACGCCTACGCCCGCACCGGCTACCACCGCGGGCTGGACGCACTACGCCGCAACGGGTGGAAGGGCTACGGCCCGGTGCCGTGGTCGCACGAGCCCAACCAGGGGTTCCTGCGCTGCGTCACCGTCCTCGCCCGGGCGGCCGAGGCGATCGGCGAGACGGCGGAGGCCGAACGCTGCACCCAGCTGCTCCGGGACTGCGATCCGACGTTGGCCATCTGATCGTTCACGATCGGTAACGGGCGGTCCGCGTGTGCGGGCCGCCCGTTCCGCGTCCAACTGCACTTTCGGGTCGACGGGTTTGGATCGGCGCCGTCGTGATCACTACGCAGAGTGCTCGGCGCCAGAAAGGCGCCCTGGAGAGGAGACCTCTGATGGCCACCCTGCTCTGGATCCTCGCCGTCGTCCTCGTGGTCGCCGGTGTCGTCGCGATCGTCCGCAAGGAGATCGTCTGGGGGATCGTGCTCATCGTCCTCGGGCTGCTGGTCGGGCCCGGCGGGGTGAGCATCTTCACCTGATCGGCCCCGGGCCCCCGCACGGCGGGGGCCCGGGGGATTCACCGCTCGCCGAGCTCCGGGTGCAGCGCGGTCAGCGCGTCGGTGAGGGTGGTGAGCTGGTCCCCGCCGGCCATCAGCGCGGTGAGCCCGTCGGAGTCGACGTCCTCCCGCGTCAGGTTGCCGGCCACGTGCCCGTGCGCCAGCAGCAGGAACCGGTCGCCGATGAGGTGGGCGTACCGCGGGTTGTTGGTGACGACGGCGACCGCCAGCCCCTGCGCGCGCGCCGCGAGGACCGCCTGCCCGAACAGCGTCTGGCGTGCCACCGTCATGGGGGTGATGGGCTCGTCGATGACCAGGGCTCGGGCGCCGAAGTGGAGGGCGCGGGCGACCGCGAGGCTCTGCCGCTCCCCGGCCTGCAGGGCGCTGGCCGGCTGGTCGGGGTCCAGGCCCGTGACGCCGACCCGTGCCATGGCGCGCACCGTCGTCTCGCGGGCGCCGTCCACGTCCAGCCGGCGCAGCGGCCACACCCCGCGGGTGGGCTCGGCGCCGAGGAAGAAGTTCCGCCAGACCGACAGCAGCGGGGCGACGGCGAGGTCCTGCCACACGGTGGCGATCCCCACCTCCCGTGCCTGCCGCGGCGAGCGGAACCTCGTGGGCACGCCCGCGACCAGCAGCTCGCCCTCGTCGTGGCACCGGTACCCGGACAGCACCTGCACCAGCGTGGACTTCCCCGAGCCGTTCTCCCCGAGGACGCAGGTGATCTGCCCGGGCACCAGGGCGACGTTGACCCGGCTGAGCGCCGGCACGCTGCCGTGCCGCACGGTGACGCCGCGCAGCTCGAGGACGGGGGTCGCCTCGCCGGCCGGCTGCTCGGAGCCGGTCACGACCGCGGCCTCGCGCGGAGGCGCCGCCGCACCTCGCCGTTGGCCAGCAGCGCGACCAGCAGCAGCACGCCCAGGAGCGCCTGGAACCAGCGGGTGTCCCAGTCCGCCAGCGTGATGCCCTCCCGGGCGACCGAGTAGAGCAGGGCGCCGACGGAGGCGCCGATCGCGGACCCGTAGCCACCGGTCAGCAGGCAGCCGCCGATGACCGCCACGACGATGAAGTCGATCCCGCTGAGGATCCCCACCGTCCCGCCGGCCTGGACGCTGGCCAGCCGCACGAGGGTCATGGTGCCGAGCAGCCAGCCCGCGGCCGCGGTGAGGCAGAACAGCGCCACGGTCGTCCGCCGAACCGGCACACCGAGCTCGCGCGCCGCCTGGTGGGCGCCACCACTGGCGAAGACCGCGTTGCCGAACTTGGTGCGCCACAGCGCCCAGGTGGCCAGCGCCGTGATCCCCAGCCACCACAGGATGCTGATGCTGAACCGGCCGTTGCCGAGCTGGACCGTCGCGTCGAAGACGGCGGTCGCGGAGGTCCAGCCGGGGCTCTCGTCCAGGCCGCTGACCCGTGTGCCGCCGGCCACCTCCTGCGCGCCGGCCTGCGAGGTGCCCTGCAGGATCAGGAAGGTCGCCAGGGTGACCAGGAAGCTGGGCAGGCCGGTGTTCACGACCAGCACACCGTTGACCACCCCCACCAGCAGCGCGGCCAGCAGGGAGACCACCAGGGCCGGCCAGGTGCTCCAGCCCGCGTACCCGATGAGCAGCGCCGTCAGCAGCGAGCTCGCGACGGCCACCACCCCGACCGAGAGGTCGAACTGCCCGGCCACCAGCAGGAGCGCGACGGCGACCCCGCCGATGCCGAGCAGCGCCGCGGTGTCCAGGACCGTCGCCAGGCCGAAGGGGCTCAGCAGGTCGGGCACCCGCACGGCGAAGAAGGCGACGACGACGACCAGCCCCACGACGGCGGGGAGGCTCGGGCGGGCGAACGCGCGCGCCAGGAAGCGGCGGTGGGCGGGCACCGGGGCGATGCGGGAGCCGAAGGCGGTGCGCGGGTCGGTGATCACCGGCACGGCGACCCGACGGGGCGGCAGGACGTCGGCAGCGGGTCCTCCTCGGGCGGTCGGGTGCCCCCCAGTGTCCATGACGGCCCCGGCCCCGCGCAGGCCGCTCCTAGGGGACCAGGCGCCACCGCACCCGGTCGTCGGCGTACCAGGTCCACCGGTCGACGGAGCGCACGTACGGCACCCCGTCGCGGACCACCCGCGCGGGGTCGGAGGCGACCTGCAGCGCCCGGCCGCTGGTCTGCCGGGTCGGCCGCAGCGGCTGGGTCATCACCGTCACGCCGATGGTGTCGACGGCGGTCCAGTCCGGCCGCACGTCGATGCGGGTGATCTCGCCGTCGGCCACCTTGATGTCGTCGTGGTACGCCTGCAGGCCCAGCCGCCGGGAGAGGGACCGGCGGCCGGTGCCGGGGGCCTCGATGCGCCCGTGGTGCAGCAGCACGCCGCCGTGGTCGTCCCGGACGAGGGTGAGGTCGCGCGGCCCGCCGGTCCCGATCCCCAGCGCGCGGGCGAGGGCGGTCGAGGACTTGTCGCCCGACGGCTCCCAGGCCACCGGCACCTCCGCCGTCCGGCCGGCCTTGAGCAGTGCGGCCAGCACCGCCGAGAGCCCCGCGACCGGGCCGCGCACCACCAACTGCCCGGCCGTGGCGACCGGCGTCAGCTGACTGCGCAGCGGCGCCTCCGCCGGGCCCAGGCGGCGGAGGTCCAGCTCGACCGACGACATGCCGATACCCTGTCACCCGTCCCACCCCACCGTCCCGGCCGACCTGCCGGACGGATCGACCCGGGTGTCGAACCGCAGGACCGCGCCGCCACCCCGCCGGACAGGAGAGCCACGAGCCGATGCCCGCTGTCGTGCTGATCGGTGCCCAGTGGGGCGACGAGGGCAAGGGCAAGGCCACCGACCTGCTCGGCGGCCGCGTCCCCTACGTCGTCCGCTACCAGGGCGGCAACAACGCCGGGCACACGGTGATCACGCCCGATGGCGAGAAGTACGCCCTCCACCTGATCCCGTCGGGCATCCTGACGCCGGGCTGCACGCCGGTCATCGGCAACGGCGTGGTGATCGACCCGGAGGTGCTGATCCGCGAGCTGGCCGGGCTGGAGGAGCGTGGGGTGGACACCTCGCGGCTGGTCATCTCCTCCGACGCGCACCTGATCATGCCGCACCACCGGGCCCTCGACAAAGTCACCGAGCGGTTCCTGGGCAAGCGCAAGATCGGCACCACGGGGCGCGGGATCGGCCCCGCCTACGGCGACAAGGTGGCCCGCGGCGGGATCCGCGTGCAGGACCTGCTCGACCTGTCGATCCTCCGGCAGAAGCTCGAGGGCACGCTGCAGGAGAAGAACCAGATCCTCGTCAAGGTCTACAACCGCAAGGCCATCGACGTCGACGAGGTGGTCGAGGAGTACGCGCAGTACGCCGAGGCCCTGAAGCACCGCATCGTCGACACCCGCCTCCTGCTCGGGCAGGCGCTCGACGCCGGCGAGTGGGTGCTCCTCGAGGGCTCCCAGGGCACGCTGCTCGACGTCGACCACGGCACGTATCCGTTCGTCACCTCGTCCAACCCGACCGCGGGCGGGGCGGCCGTCGGCGCCGGTGTCGGCCCCACGCGGATCGAGCGCGTCGTCGGCATCCTGAAGGCCTACACGACCCGCGTCGGCTCCGGTCCCTTCCCGACCGAGCTGCACGACCAGTGGGGCGAGTACCTGCGCAAGCACGGCGGGGAGGTCGGCGTCACGACCGGGCGCGACCGGCGCTGCGGCTGGTTCGACGCCGTCGTCGCCCGCTACGCCAGCCGGGTCAACGGCATCACCGACTACTTCCTCACCAAGCTCGATGTGCTCTCGGGCCTGGAGACGGTGCCGATCTGCGTGGCCTACGAGATCGACGGCGTCCGGCACGAGGAGATGCCGATGACCCAGACCGACTTCCACCACGCGAAGCCGGTCTACGAGGAGATGCCGGGCTGGTTCGAGGACATCCGGAACTGCCGCACCTTCGACTCGCTGCCCGCGGCAGCGCAGGCCTACGTGCGGCGGCTGGAGGAGCTCTCCGGGGCCCGGATCAGCGTCATCGGGGTCGGCCCCGGCCGCGACGAGAACGTGGTCATCCACGACCTGATCTGAAGAAGCAGCCTCTGCCGGTAAATCGAGCGACGACCGGGGCCGCCCGGGGCCACGATGCCGCGCGTGGAGCTGACCGATCTGGGCTGGACGCCGGACCGCGCGACCGCGCTGCCACCGGGGTGCGAGCCCGGCCGGGTGGGGCGGGTCGACCGCGGCCGGCTCAGCGTCCTCACCGGCGGCGGGGAGCGACGGGTGGCGCTCGGGGCGGCGCTGCAGGAGGCCCCGGCCGGCCCCGCGGTCGGCGACTGGGTCGCCCTGCGCGGTGAGCTGGCGGTGGCGGTGCTGCCGCGCAGCAGCGCCTTCACGCGCACCGCCGCCGGCCGCACCTCCGCCGCGCAGGTGGTGGCCGCCAACGTCGACGCCGTCCTGGTGGTCGACGCGCTGATCGGCCCCGCGCGGCTGCGCCGGGTGGAGCGCTACCTGGCCGTGGCCTGGAGCAGCGGTGCCGCGCCCGTCGTCGTCCTCACCAAGGCAGACCTGTGCCCCGACGTGCCGGCCGGGGTGGCGCAGGTGGCGGACGACGCCGCGGGCGTGCCGGTGCTGGCGGTCAGCTCGGTCACGGGGGAGGGTCTGGATGCCGTGCGGGCGCTCGTGCCGCCCGGTTCCACGGCCGCCATGGTCGGCCCCTCCGGGGTCGGGAAGTCCAGCCTCGCCAACGCGCTGGCCGGGCGCACGGTGGCCGGCACCCGCGACATCCGCGACGACGGCCGGGGGCGGCACACGACCACCGCGCGGGAGCTGCACCGGCTGCCCGGCGGCGGGCTGCTCATCGACACCCCGGGCATGCGTGAGCTGGGCCTCCACGACGACGCGGACGGCGTCGACCGGGTGTTCGCCGACGTCACGGAGCTGGCGACCCGGTGCCGCTACCGCGACTGCGGGCACCGGAGCGAGCCCGGCTGCGCCGTCGCGGCAGCCATCGACGACGGGCGGCTCGACCCCGCCCGCTTCACCTCGTGGCGGAAGCTGCAGGCCGAGGCGCGCCGCCAGCAGCTCCGGGTCGACGCCCGGGCGCGACGACACCGTGGTCCTCCGGACGACACCGCGGCCAGGCGGCGGGCGGGCTCGCGCTGAGCCGCTCGGTGGACCGCGCCGGGAGGCCTCCGGGCCCCGCGTCGCGACCCACCGGCCGGGCTCAGACCAGCTGGGCGCTGAGCGCCGTCCGCGCGCGGACCGCGTGGTCGGGGGAGTCGCTGATCAGGCCGTCGACGCCGAGCGCCAGCAGCGCCAGCGCGTCGCCGACGGCGTCACCGAGCCCGTCGGGGGCCTCCCCGCGCCGGCGGTGCGCGGGGAGGAAGGCGTTCTCGGCCCGCAGCGTCCAGCAGAAGACCGCCAGCTCGGCGGCGTGCGCCTGCTCCACCAGGTGCGGCGTGCCGGTCAGCGCGTGGTCGGCTCCGCTGGCCAGGACCCGCCCCCGGCTGGGGCCGACCCCCTGCGCGTAGGTGGAGATCTCGCGCAGGCCGGCCGGCGTGACCATGGTGTCGCCCGCCGGGATGTCGTCGACGAGCTGGACCAGCTGCGGGCCGTCCTCGCCGAGCAGCGCGCGCAGGTGGCGCAGAAGGGCCGGGTCGAACGACTGCAGCACCACGTCACCGTCGGCGCGGTCGGCACCGAGCCGGCGCAGCTCCGCGGCGACCAGCTCGGCCATGGAGCGACCGGCCTCGGGGCACTCGGCGTGCTTGAGCTCGGCGAGCACGCGGATCCGGCGCTCCGGGGTCGAGCGGCTCCGGGCGAGCTCGACGACCTCGGCCAGCGTCAGGATGCCGAACCGCCCGTCGTACGCGGTGTTCAGCGGCCGCAGCGACGGCATCCGCTCGACCGCCCGCAGGGTGCGCAGCTCCGCGTGGGTGAAGTCCTCGGTGAACCAACCGGTGCGCAGCTTCCCGCCGACCAGCTTCGTGGTCCGGCGGTCGGCGAACTGCGGGTGGTCGGCCACGTCGGTCGACAGGGAGAGCTCGTTCTCGTGCCGGGCGACGAGGACGCCGTCGCCGCTGACGACGACGTCGGGCTCGATGAGGTCGGCGCCCAGGTCGATGGCCAGCTCGTAGCTGGCCGCGGTGTGCTCCGGCCGGTAGGCCGGGGCTCCGCGGTGTCCGATGACGACGGGCCGGGGAAGGCGTGTCACCGGCCTGTCCGCCAGCGACTCGGTCGCGCGCATGGCACCCACAACACAGGAGCCGGGTGAATCCACGGCGAACTGGAGGGGACGGGTTGCGCACGATCGAGCGGCCAGCGCGCTGACCAGCGGAGGTCCCACCCGGCGTGGGTGATCTCACACGGAGGGTCTGTGACGGGTGGGACGACGCCCTGCGCCCGGGGCGCCGGCGCGCGACATCGGTAGGGTCGCCGATCGTGCGCGTGCTGGTGATCGGCTCCGGTGCCCGGGAGCACGCCCTGTGCGTGGCTCTGCAGTCCGACCCCGCGGTGAGCGCGCTCGCCTGCGCTCCCGGCAACGCCGGGACGCGGGCGGTCGCTCCCCCGCCGCCCGGCGGCGCGGCGCTGGCGGTGGCCGATCCGGTCGCGGTGGCGGCCGTGGCGCGCGACTGGCGTGCGGACCTCGTGGTGATCGGACCGGAGGTGCCGCTGGTCGCGGGCGCCGCCGACGCGGTGCGGGAGGCCGGCATCGCCTGCTTCGGCCCCTCCGCGCAGGCGGCCCGGCTCGAGGGCAGCAAGTCCTTCGCCAAGCACGTGATGACGGCGGCCGGCGTGCCCACCGCGCGGTCCTGGCCCGTCGGCGGCCCGGCCGAGCTGGAGACCGCCCTCGACGAGGTGGCGGCGCTCACCGGTGGCGCCCCCTTCGTGGTCAAGGACGACGGGCTGGCCGCCGGGAAGGGCGTCGTCGTCACCCCCGACCGGGCGGCCGCCGCCGCGCACGGCCGGCACGTGCTCGACGCCGGTGGCGCCGTCCTGGTGGAGGAGTACCTCGACGGGCCCGAGGTGTCGCTCTTCGCGGTGACCGACGGCGCGACCGTCGTCCCCCTCGTGCCGGCCCAGGACCACAAGCGCCGCGACGACGGCGACGCCGGGCCCAACACCGGCGGGATGGGCGCCTACGCCCCGCTGCCGTGGGCCCCGCCGGGCCTGGTCGACGAGGTGCTGGCCACCGTGCTGCAGCCGACCGTCGACGAGATGGCCCGGCGCGGCGAGACCTTCAGCGGCCTGCTCTACGCCGGGCTCGCGCTCACCTCGCGCGGCGTCCGGGTGGTGGAGTTCAACGCCCGCTTCGGCGATCCCGAGACCCAGGTGGTGCTCCCCCTGCTGGAGACCCCGCTCGGCGGGCTGCTGCACGCCGCGGCCACCGGCACCCTCGGCGAGCACCCGCCGCTGCGCTGGCGCGCCGGTGCCGCGGTGACCGTCGTGGTCGCGGCGCCGGGTTACCCGGAGTCGCCGCGGACCGGTGACCCGATCACCGGGGCCGACGGCGAGGGCGTGCTGCACGCCGGCACGGCGCTCGCCGACGACGGCACCGTGCTCTCCGCGGGGGGCCGGGTCCTCGCGGTCACCGCGGTGGGCGAGGACCTCGCGGCCGCGCGGCGGGGCGCCTACGAGCGGGTCGCCGGCGTGCGGCTGGCCGATGCGCACTGGCGCACCGACATCGCGCTCGCCGCCGTCGAGGGCCGGATCGCCGTCGGCTAACCCGCCGCGACGACCGGTCGCGCGCGCCCGGGCCGGGGCTCCGGCGGCCGCGGCCCCTCGTGCCGGCGGCTGAGGTAGGTCCCCGCGACGTTGACGCAGGCCACGGCGGGGACGGCGATGAGCGCGCCGAAGATGCCGCCGATCAGCAGGCCCGCGGCGATCGCGAGCACCACCGCCAGCGGGTGCACCCGCACGGCCCGGCCGAGCAGCAGCGGCTGCAGCACGTGGCCCTCCAGCTGCATGACGCCGATGACGATGGCGAGCGCGATCAGCGCGGTGATCGGGCCGTTGGAGACCAGGGCCACCAGCACGGCCACGGTGCCGGCCAGGAAGCCGCCGATGATCGGCACGAAGGCCCCCAGGAAGACCAGCGCGGCCAGCGGGATCACCAGGGGGACGCCGAGGACCGCCAGCCCGATGCCGATGCCGACGGCGTCGACCAGCGCCACCACCACCGTCGCGCGGACGTAGGAGATCAGCGTGCGCCAGGAGCGCCGGGCGGCCTCGTCGAGGTAGGCCCGGGAGGCGGCGGGGAAGAGACCGACCAGCCACAGCCAGATCGACCGGCCGTCCTTCAGGAAGAAGAAGAGCGTGAAGAGCGCCAGCACGATGCCGGCGACGACCTCGCCCACCGTCGCCGCGGTCGTGAGCGCGCCCGAGGCCAGGGTGTCCTGGTTGTCGAGCAGCGCGTCCTGCGCCTGGGTGAGGAGGTCGGCGAGCTGCCCCTCGGTGATGGGGAAGCTGCGGACGACGAACGTCTGGACCTGCGCCAGCCCCTCGCTGACCTGCTCGGCGAGGTCGGCGAAGCCTGCGGTGAAGCGCTCGACGACCAACGTGATGATCCCGGCGACCACGGCCAGGCCCACCAGCAGCATGGTGAAGGCGGCCAGGGTCGGCGGCCACCCGCGCCGGGCCAGGCTCGCGGCCCCCGGCTGCAGCAGCGCCGACAGCAGCAGGGCCACGAGCACCGGCACGGCGACGACGGCGATGGACGCCGCGGCGTAGAGCAGCACGGAGAACCCCGCGATCACCAGGATCAGCCGCCAGGACCACGCGGCCGCGACGCGCAGCCCGAACGGGACGCCGTCCTCCGGCCCGCCGTGGTGCGCGCCGGCGCGGTGCCCCGGGTGGTGCGGCGCAGCGCCGTCGGGGGAGCCCCCGGCGGGCGGGCCGCTGACCCCACCGGGGCCGAGCGCGCCGTCGAGGTCCGGGGCGGCGGGGGACGGGCTGCCCAGCGGGGGCGCCGAGGCACCGTTCGCCCGCGCGGCCGGTGCGCCGTCGCCCCGGATGCCGACCGGGTAGGGGTCGGGCGGCCCGTGGTGGTGGTGCCAGGCGTGTGGATCGTGCTCCCGGGCGGCGCGGATCCGGTCGCGGGCGCGCGCGGCGAGGTCTCCTGCGCGCACGGCGAGATCTCGGGCGCGACGCCGCATCGATCACCTCCGGTAGGGGCCGTTCGTGATCACGCTAGCCCTGCGGGAGACTGTCCCCGTGCTGCGACGAGCTGACCGGTGGCGGGCGGTACCCGCATGATCGAGCGCTACACCCTCCCCGAGATGGGCCGGGTCTGGAGCGACGCCCACAAGTACGAGCTGTGGTGCCGCGTGGAGACGCTCGTCCTGGAGGCGCACGCCGCGGCCGGGCGGGTGCCCGCCGACGTCGTGGAGCCGGTGCGCAACGCGCCGCCGCCCACGGCCGAGCGGGTCGCCGAGATCGAGGAGACGACGCAGCACGACGTCATCGCCTTCCTCACCGCGTGGGCCGACAACACCGAGCCGCGCTCGGCCGCCGCCTACGTGCACCACGGCATGACGTCGTCGGACCTGCTGGACACCGCGCTCGCCGTCCAGCTCACCGAGGCCACCGACATCCTGCTGGCCAAGGCCGACCGCCTCGTGGCGGCGCTGCGCGACCACGGGCTGAAGCACCGCGACACGATCCGGGTGGGCCGCACGCACGGCGTGCACGCCGAGCCCGTCGTCTGGGGCCACCGGGTCGCCGACCTGGCCTTCGCCGCGGCGCGGTCGCGGGACCGGCTGCGGGCCGCCCGCGAGCGCGTGGGCGTCGTCGCCATCTCCGGCGCCGTCGGCACGTACTCGCTGATCGACCCCTCGGTCGAGGTCGCGGTCGCGGAGGCGCTGGACCTGCGGCCCGCCGACGCCTCCACCCAGGTGGTGCTGCGCGACTCGATCAGCGAGTGGGTCTCGGCGCTGTCGATCATCGCGACCGTCTCCGAGGCGATCGCCCTGGAGGTGCGGCACGGCCAGCGCACCGAGGTGCGGGAGCTGTCGGAGGCGTTCGGGTCGGGCCAGAAGGGCTCGAGCGCGATGCCGCACAAGAAGAACCCGATCCGCTCCGAGCGCATCGCCGGCCTGGCGCGGGTGGTGCGGGCGGCGATCGTCCCGGTCATGGAGGGCATCCCGCTCTGGCACGAGCGCGACATCTCGCACTCCTCCACCGAGCGGGTGTTCCTGCCCGACGCCGCGATCACCACCGACTACCTGCTGCACCTCACCGCCGGGCTGGTGGAGAACCTGGTGGTGGACGCCGACCGGATGCGGGCGAACCTGGAGTCCACCGGCGGGCTGATCTACACCTCGTCGGTGTTGCTGGAGCTGGTGGAGAGCGGCCAGTCGCGCGAGGACGCCTACGCGCTGGTGCAGGCCGCCGCGATGGAGACGTGGAACTCGGGGACGCCGTTCCGGGAGACCCTGCGTGCGCGGGCGGGGTCGTCGGGCGTGACGCTGGACGAGGCGCGGCTGGACGAGATCTGCCGGCCGGAGAAGTACGTGGCCAACCTCGGCCCGCTGTTCGACCGGCTGGCGGCGCTGGCCTGATGGTCGGCCTCCCGCTGGTGGCCCGCGGCAAGGTGCGGGAGATCTACGACGCCGGCGCCGACCGGCTGCTGCTCGTCGCATCGGACCGGATCTCGGCGTACGACGTCGTGCTGCCCACCCCGATACCGGACAAGGGGCGGGTGCTCACCCAGCTGTCGGTGTGGTGGTTCGAGCAGCTGACCCCGGTGCTGGAGTCCTTCGGGGCGACCCACCACCTGGTGTCGGCGGCTCCGGGGGCGGACGACGGGGTGCCCGCGGAGGTCGCCGGGCGCGCGATGCTGGTCCACCGGCTGGAGATGCTCCCGGTGGAGTGCGTGGCCCGCGGCTACCTCTCCGGGTCCGGGACGAAGGAGTACGAGCGGACCGGCTCCATCCGGGACGTCGCCCTGCCGGCGGGCCTGGTCGAGGGGTCCCGGCTGCCCGACCCGGTGTTCACGCCGTCCACCAAGGCGGAGATCGGCGAGCACGACGAGGCGATCGACTTCCCCGCCGTGGTGTCGGCGGTCGGCGCCGCACGGGCCGAGGAGCTGCGCGAGCTGACGCTGGCGCTCTACCGGCGCGGCGCCGAGATCGCCGCCGACGCCGGGATCGTGCTGGCGGACACGAAGTTCGAGTTCGGGGTCTCGCCGGACGGTGGGCTCGTGCTCGGCGACGAGGTGCTCACGCCGGACTCGTCCCGGTTCTGGCCGGCCGACACCTGGTCGCCGGGCGCGGTGCAGCCGTCGTACGACAAGCAGTTCGTGCGCGACTGGCTCACGTCGTCCGGGTGGGACCGCGTCTCCGAGCCACCCGAGCTGCCCGCCGACGTCGTCGCCGCCACCCGCGAGCGCTACGTCACCGCCTACGAGCGGCTGACCGGCCGGCCGTTCAGCTGACCGGCGCCGACCAGGGCGACGGCGCCCCGAGCCAGCGCTCGAGGACCGGTGTGACGGTGTAGGACACCGTGCCGAGCGACACGAGCGAGGTGTCCGTGCAGGACTGCGTCTCGGCGGCCGGGTCGGCCGGCACGTACACGGGGGCGTCGATGCCGAGCAGGCTGACCCCCGAGCACGTGCCCTCGGAGACCAGGCCGGCGCCCAGCAGGCTGCTGGTGCGCCTGACCACGTAGCCGGTGACCGGCACGCCGGCCACGTGGCTCGTGCGCCAGGTCACCGTGAACGAGCGGGTCAGCACTCCGCTGCCCGATGCGGTCGGCTGCTCGCCCGGCGGCATGACCGCCGCCGCGACGACGGCCGGCCCGGCGGCCGCCCGCGTCGCCCAGGTGGCCGGGGCGGGCGCGGCGGTGCCGAGGACCACCGCGACGACGACCAGCAGGGGGACGCCCATCCGGTGCAGCACGGTCGGTCCTCCTCTCGGACGGGGCCGCGGAGGCGCCGTCGGTGACGGCGCCTCCGCGCGGGGGGTCAGGCCGATGCGCCGGACAGGGTGACCTCGACGGTGAAGGTCGCGCCCTGGCAGCCGTCGGCGGCCGTCGTCAGCATGGTGAGCGCGCCAGGGACGGTGACGTTGATGCCCACGGAGTCAGCCGGCAGCGTGATCCCGGAGAGGCTGACCGGGCCGGACACCGCCACGTCGGCGGCGGTGCACGTCCGGCCCTCGACCGGCGTCACGCTGACCGCGCCGAAGGTGGCCCCGGTGAGCATCACCGGGAACGGGTTCGGGTTGCTGACCCGGGCGGCGAGGTCCCCGGTGGCTCCCGGGTAGAGCGACGCAGTTGGCGTGCCGGCGGACACGCCCAGCTCCGCGACGGTGGCCGCCTTCGCGGAACCCGGACCCGTGCCGTCCACCAGCCAGGACGCCACCGCCGCGCTCCCGCCCAGCAGCGCCAGGAAGAGGATGGCGAGGACGCCGATGCGCCTCCGCTTGGTGTTCATGGGACCCCCAGTCATTGCCTGTTGTGACACAGCACGTGCGCTGCGTCACGACATTGAGTAGGGGAGGACCCACCGGTTCCGGAAGGGCCGGAGGGCCGGAATCACCCTTTCGGGGCCCCGGGACGACCGTCCGTGGGCCCTGGTGCTCTGTTCCGCGCCGCGGCGGCCGGCGTCACGTGCCGGCCAGGGTGACCCCCACGGTGACGAGGGCCCCCTGGCAACCCGGCTCGGCCGTCGGGAGCATGCGCACCGCTCCGGGCAGCACCACCGGCACCCCGGTGGCCCCCGGGCGCAGGTCCACCGGCTGGTCGAGCGTCACCGGCCCGCTGCTCACCGGCACGATGCTGCCGGGGGCGCAGGTCCGTCCCGCCGCCGGAGTGACCTCCACCCGGCCCAGGGTGGCGGTGGTCAGCCGGACCGCGGCGGTGCCGAGGTTGCTCGCGGTCGCCGAGACGGCCCCCACCGCGGGCGACGGGTAACCGGTCGCCGGCTCGGGGTAGAGGGCGCCGGCCGGGGCTCCGTGGGTGACGGTGACCCGGGGCCGGTCCGCCGCGGCGGGGTCGGCGATCCAGGCGGCCAGGGCCGCCCCGCCGGAGAGCAGCACGACGGCGAGGACCTGGGCGACCACGGTGCCGGCACGGGCCACCAGCTTCACGGGTCCTCCTCGGGGTCGGGCCGGAGGCGTTCCGGCCGTGCCATCCCCGTCGTCAGCTCCGGGCGCCGGCCTGAGGGATTCGGAACGGATTCCCCCGAACGCGTGAACGAGCGTCGCCCCGGTGGCGACCACGGTCACACCCGGCGCCCGGTACCCTCGTCGGCGTGCCACGGGTGATCGTCGACGTCGTCCTGAAGCCGGAGATCAGCGACCCCCAGGGGCAGGCGGTCCTGGGTGCGCTCGGCCGCCTCGGCCACGACTCCGTGAGGAGCGTCCGCCAGGGCAAGCACTTCGTGCTCGAGGTCGACGGGACACCCGACGAGGCCGAGCTGGAGCAGATCGCCGAGACGTTGCTGGCCAACCCGGTGATCGAGGACGTCGAACTGCACCTCCCCAAGGACTGAGCGAACCGTGCGCATCGGTGTCATCACCTTCCCGGGCTCCCTGGACGACGTCGACGCCGCGCGCGCGGTGCGGCTCGCCGGTGGTGAGCCGGTCGCCCTCTGGCACGCCGACCACGACCTGAAGGACGTCGACGCCGTCGTCCTGCCGGGCGGCTTCTCCTACGGCGACTACCTGCGCGCCGGCGCCATCGCCGCCCGCTCGCCGCTGATGCAGGATGTCGTGGCCGCGGCTCACGGCGGCCTGCCGGTGCTCGGCATCTGCAACGGCTTCCAGGTGCTCTGCGAGGCGGGGCTGCTGCCCGGGGCGCTGACCCGCAACAGCCACCTGCACTTCCGCAACCGCGACCAGGTGCTGGTCGTCGAGCGCGCCGACACCGCGTGGACGCAGGACTACGCGGTCGGCCAGCGCATCGTCATCCCGGTCAAGAACGGCGAGGGCCGCTACGTGGCCGCCGACGCCGACCTCGACCGGCTGGAGGGCGAGGGCCGGGTGGTGTTCCGCTACGAGGGCGGCAACCCGAACGGCTCCAGCCGCGAGATCGCCGGCGTCACCAGCGGGAACGGCCGGGTGGTGGGGCTCATGCCGCACCCCGAGCACGCGATCGAGGACCTCACCGGGCCGTCGACCGACGGGCTCGGCTTCTTCACCAGCGTCCTGAAGGCGGTCGTCGCAGCGTGAGCGAGTCAGCAACCGCGGGCCTCTCCGACCTCGACACCGGCCCGGGCCGGCTGCAGAACCGGCTCGACACCGTCGACCTCGCCGCACGCACGCCGGACGACGAGCAGCCCTTCGCCGAGCTCGGGCTCAAGGCCGACGAGTACGCCCGGATCAAGGACATCCTCGGCCGCCGCCCCACGACGGCGGAGCTGGCGATGTACTCGGTCATGTGGAGCGAGCACTGCTCCTACAAGAGCTCCAAGGTGCACCTGCGCAAGTTCGGCGACCTGCCGCCCAGCGACGCGCTGCTGGTCGGCATCGGCGAGAACGCCGGCGTCGTCGACGTCGGGGATGGCTACGCGGTGACCTTCAAGGTCGAGAGCCACAACCACCCGAGCTACGTCGAGCCCTACCAGGGCGCGGCCACCGGCGTGGGCGGCATCGTGCGCGACATCCTCACGATGGGCGCGCGCCCGGTCGCGGTCATGGACTCACTGCGGTTCGGCCGTGCCGACGCGCCCGACACCGCCCGCGTGCTGCCCGGCGTCGTCGCCGGCGTCGGGGGCTACGGCAACTGCCTGGGGCTGCCCAACATCGGCGGCGAGGTCCTCTTCGACGACTGCTACGCCGGCAACCCGCTGGTCAACGCGCTCTGCGTGGGCGTCATGAAGCACGAGGACGTCCGGCTGGCCAAGGCCGAGGGCGCCGGCAACAAGGTGATCCTGTTCGGCGCCCGCACCGGCGGTGACGGAATCGGTGGCGTCAGCGTGCTGGCCAGCGAGACGTTCGACGCCGAGGGGCCGGCCAAGCGCCCCAGCGTGCAGGTGGGCGACCCCTTCACCGAGAAGCTGCTCATCGAGGCCTGCCTGGAGATCTTCGCCCAGGACCTGGTCACCGGCATCCAGGACCTCGGCGGCGCCGGCCTCTCCTGCGCGACCTCGGAGCTCGCCAGCGCCGGCACCGGCGGCATGCACGTCGACCTCGACGCCGTCCCGCTGCGCGACTCCACGCTGACGCCCGCCGAGATCCTCATGAGCGAGTCGCAGGAGCGCATGTGCGCGATCGTCGAGCCGGGCAAGGTCGACGCCTTCCTCGCCGTCTGCGCGAAGTGGGACGTCCTGGCCACGGTCATCGGTGAGGTCACCGACGGCGACCGGCTGACCGTCGACTGGCACGGCGAGCGGATCGTCGACGTCCCGCCGCGCACCGTCGCGCACGAGGGCCCCGTGTACGAGCGGCCGATGGCCCGCCCCGCCGACCTCGACGCCCTGCAGGCCGACGACGCCGCCCGGCTGCCCCGGCCCACCACGCCCGAGGAGCTCCAGGCGCACTGGCTCGCCGTCGTCAGCAGCCCGGACGGCGCCGACAAGACCTGGGTGACCGAGCAGTACGACCGCTACGTCCGCGGCAACACCGTGCTGGCGCAGCCCGACGACGCCGGCGTCGTGCGCATCGACGAGGAGAGCCACCGCGGCATCGCGCTCTCCCTCGACGGCAACGGCCGCTACGCCCGCCTGGACCCCTACACCGGCGCGCAGCTCAACCTGGCCGAGGCCTACCGCAACGTCGCGGTCTCCGGCGCGACACCCCTGGCGGTCACCAACTGCCTGAACTTCGGCTCGCCGGAGAACCCCGAGGTGATGTGGCAGTTCGCCGAGGCCGTCCGCGGCCTGGCCGACGCCTGCCGTGAGCTGGGCCTGCCGGTCACCGGTGGCAACGTGAGCCTCTACAACCAGACCGGCGACGTCGCGATCAACCCGACGCCGGTGATCGGTGTGCTCGGGGTGCACGAGGACGTCCGCACGCGGGTCCGCAGCGGCTGGCGGACGGCGGGGGAGACGGTGCTGCTCCTGGGCGAGACGCGGCCGGAGTTCGGCGGCTCGGCCTGGGCCTCGGTCGTGCACGGCCACCTCGGCGGGCGGCCGCCGGTGGTCGACCTCGAGGCCGAGCGGAAGCTCGCCGAGCTGCTCGCCGCGCTGGCGAAGGCCGGCCTGGTCGGCTCGGCGCACGACCTGGCCGACGGCGGGCTGGCGCAGGCGCTGGCCGAGTCGGCGCTGCGCCACGGGGTCGGCGCGCGCCTGGAGCTGGGCGAGGACCCCTTCACCGCGCTGTTCAGCGAGTCCACGGCCCGCGTCGTCCTCACCACCACCGACCCCGGCGGGGTGAAGACGACCGCACGCTGGGCGGGCGTGCCGCTCACCGAGCTCGGGACGACGGGCGGCGACGTGCTCTCGGTCGACGGGCTGGTCGAACTTCCCCTGGACGAGCTGCGGGCCACCTGGAGCGCCACCCTGCCGGCGCTGTTCGGGGCTCCCGAGGACGCCGTCGGCACCGTTCCGGCGGGCACCGTCCCCACCTCCTGATGCCGGCCCCCATCCCGGCCGACGAGCTGCGGGCGGCGGTCGACCCGGTGCGGGCCTGGCTGGCCGGCGAGGCCGAGCAGCCGCCGCGGGCGGTGCTGGGGGCGGCGGTGAAGACCAGCGCGCGCTGGCTGGCCCAGCAGGTGCCGGGCCGCTCGGTGGAGCTGCGGGTGCCGCCGCACGTCGCCGTCCAGTTCATCGAGGGGCCGCGGCACACCCGCGGCACCCCACCCAACGTCGTCGAGACCGACGCCGCGACCTGGCTGCGGCTGGCGACGGGCGCGCTGTCCTGGGCCGATGCCGTCGCCGCGGGTGCGGTGAGCGCGAGCGGCAACCGCGCGGACCTGAGCCAGTTGCTGCCGCTCCGCCCGCTGAGACACCGGTGAACGCCGGTCGCGGGTCGACCCGGACGACGCGGGGTTGAGCCCCGGGCGCACGCGGCTGGACCCTGCCCGACCCGGGTCGACCCGCGCCCGGACAGCATTGCGCCCCCGCCCGCGGGATGCGGACGGGGGCGCAGTGGCCCTGCTCGGGTGGCTCAGCCGAAGAGCGCGCTGGCCGCCTTGATCGTGTTGTACAGGCCGTACGCCAGCGGGACGCCCACCAGGGCCCACGCGAAGGCGATGAGGCCGACGGGGGTGTGCGTGGTCGGCTGCTCGCCGGTCCGGGACGCGGGGGTGCTCATCGGACGGTGCTCCTCTCGGGCTCGGCGGCCGTGGTGGGGATGTCGGTCTGCTTGGGCTCGAAGTACTTCTCCGACACCGGCTTGATCAGCAGGTTGGCGACGAAGCCGACGGCCAGCAGCCCGACCATGATGAACAGGGCGGGCCGGTAGTCAGCGGCGACGAGCTGACCCGGCGTCCCGCGGGCGTCCAGGACGCCGTTGATGATCAGCGGGCCGACGATGCCGGCGGCCGCCCAGGCGGTCAGCAGCCGGCCGTGGATGGCGCCCACCTGGTAGGTGCCGAACAGGTCGCGCAGGTACGCGGGCACCGTCGCGAAGCCACCGCCGTAGAAGCTGATGATGACCGCGGCGAGGAGCACGAAGATCCACGTCGCCGTGCTGCCGATGGTGGCGAGCAGGACGTAGAGGACCAGGCCGACGCCCAGGTACACCATGTAGATCGGCTTGCGCCCGATGTAGTCCGAGGTGGAGGACCACACGAACCGGCCGGCCATGTTGAACAGCGACAGCAGACCGACGAAGCCGGCTGCGGTGGCGGCCAGGACGGTGGAGGTGTCGCCCTCGCGGAAGAAGTCCTGGATCATCGGGGCGGCCTGCTCGAGGATGCCGATGCCGGCGGTCACGTTGCAGAACAGCACCGTCCACAGCAGCCAGAACTGCGGCGTCTTGATCGCGTTGTTCGCGGAGACGTTCTCGGTCGTGACCAGGGACTTGGACTTGACGGTCGACGGGTCGAAGCCGTCGGGCCGCCAGTTCGCGGCCGGCACCCGGATGATGAAGGCGCCGAACATCATGAAGACCAGGTAGATCAGACCCAGGGTGAGGAACAGCCCCGCGACGGCGTTGCCGCTGGGCACGGTGCCCGCGACGGCCGGGTCGTAGTTCGGGTCGTACCAGTTCATCAGCTGGCGCGACAGCGGGGAGGCGATGAGCGCGCCACCACCGAAGCCCATGATCGCCATGCCGGTGGCCAGGCCCGGGCGGTCGGGGAACCACTTGATCAGCGTGGAGACCGGCGAGATGTAGCCGATGCCCAGGCCGATGCCGCCGAGGAAGCCGTAGCCGAGGTAGAGCAGCCACAGCTGCTCGGTGTAGATGCCCAGCGAGCCGACCAGGAAGCCGCTCACCCAGAAGACGGCCGAGGTGAACATGGCGGCGCGGGGGCCGTTCTTGTCGACCCAGGTGCCGAAGACGGCGGCGGAGAGGCCGAGCATCACGATGGCGATCGAGAAGATGATCCCGATCTGGGTGAGACCCGTGTCGAAGTGCTCGACGAGGGCGACCTTGTAGACACTGGTCGCGTATGCCTGGCCGATGCTCAGGTGCACGGCCAGAGCTGCCGGCGGGATCAGCCAGCGGTTGAATCCTGGCCGGGCGACGATGCGCTCGCGTGCCAGGAAGCTCGGTACTGCCACGGGGACAACCTCCGGGGACGGGACCGGTACGGCCGGTTGGCCGCGACCGGGACGCGCCCTGTGATATGGGTCGCTATCGGGTGGCACCGTACGTTGTCCGCCCTGAGAGTGCGCGCGCAACATGCGTGCCGTGATCCGTGCGTGATCGTGCGCCCGCACAGTGGAAGCGGCCGAGCCGGGCCGTGGCGGCCCCCTTAGTCTGCCGGGCATGGCTTACGAGGTGCGAGGCGTGGTGGCCCGGGGCAAGGGACAGCCGGTCACGGTGGAGACGATCGTGGTCCCCGATCCCGGCCCTGGCGAGGCGGTCGTGGACGTGCAGGCCTGCGGGGTCTGCCACACCGACCTGCACTACCGGGAGGGCGGCATCAACGACGACTTCCCATTCCTCCTCGGCCACGAGGCGGCCGGGGTCGTCGCGGCCGTGGGCGAGGGCGTCACGAACGTCGCCGTCGGTGACTACGTCGTCCTCAACTGGCGGGCGGTCTGCGGGGAGTGCCGCGCCTGCCGCAAGGGGCAGCTGCAGTACTGCTTCAACACGCACAACGCCGCCCAGAAGATGACCCTGGCCGACGGCACCGAGCTCTCCCCGGCTCTAGGCATCGGGGCCTTCGCGGAGAAGACGCTCGTCCACTCCGGGCAGTGCACCAAGGTCGACCCGGCCGCCCCACCGACCGCTGCCGGGCTGCTCGGCTGCGGCGTCATGGCCGGCGTCGGCGCGGCGATCAACACCGGCGGTGTGCAGCGCGGCGAGACCGTCGCCGTGTTCGGCTGCGGCGGGGTCGGGGACGCCGCCGTCGCCGGGGCGAAGCTCGCCGGCGCGACGACGATCATCGCCGTCGACATCGACGACCGGAAGCTGGAGTGGGCCCGCGGGTTCGGCGCCACCCACACGGTCAACTCGAAGGAGACCGACCCCGTCGAGGCGATCAAGGGGTTCACCGGCGGGTTCGGCGTCGACGTCGCCATCGACGCGGTCGGGCACCCGGCGGTGTTCGAGCAGGCGTTCTACGCCCGTGACCTCGCCGGCCGGGTGGTCATGGTCGGCGTCCCGACGCCGGGGATGGAGATCACCCTGCCCGCCATCGAGGTGTTCGGCCGGGGCGGGGCGATCAAGAGCTCCTGGTACGGCGACTGCCTGCCCAGCCGTGACTTCCCGATGCTGGTCGACCTGTACCTGCAGGGGCGCTTCGACCTCGACGCGTTCGTCTCCGAGACGATCGGCCTGGACGACGTCGAGGAGGCGTTCCACAAGATGCACCGCGGCGAGGTGCTGCGCAGCGTGGTGGTGCTCAAGTGAGCGCCCGCGTCGAGAAGGTCGTCGTCCCCGGGGTCTTCTCCCTCGACGGGCAGGACTTCGACGTCGAGAACAACGTCTGGCTCGTCGGGGACGACGACGAGGTGCTCGTCATCGACGCCCCGCACGACCCCGCGCCGATCCTCGCGGCGATCGGGGAGCGCCGGGTGACCGCCATCGTGCTCACCCACGGGCACAACGACCACATCACCGCCGCCCCCGCCCTGCGCGAGGCCACCGGCGCGCCGATCTGGTTCAACAGCGACGACCGCATGCTCTGGGACATGACCCACCCGGGCACCGCGCCGGACGAGGACCTGCGGGCGGGGACCCGGTTCGACGTCGCCGGCACCCGGCTGGTCGCGCTGCACACCCCGGGTCACTCGCCGGGCAGCACCTGCCTGCACGCGGCCGACCTGCGCACCGTCTTCACCGGCGACACGCTCTTCTGCGGGGGCCCCGGGGCGACCGGGCGGTCGTTCAGCGACCACACGACGATCGTGAACTCGATCCGGGCGCAGCTGCTCAGCCTGCACGGGGACACGGTGGTGCGGACCGGGCACGGCGAGGACACGACGATCGCGGCGGAGCTGAGCAACGTCCGCTGAGGGGTGTCCCCTCGATCCGATCCGGTCACCGCCCCGGCGGTTGGTCCTGTCCCGGCGGTTGGTCCTGCCCCGGCCGATCGTCGTGCCGCTCCGGGCGGTCCGGCTGCTCCGGGTTCGTGCGCTCGAGGCGCTGGCGGATCGCCGCGACGTTGAGCGCGAGGTCCTCGAGCGCCTCGACCGCGCGCGTCGCGAGCGCGAACGTCAGGTTCTCCCGCTGCTCCTCGGCGCTGGGCTCGGGGCGGCGCCGCGCGGCCTCGCGCGTCACGTCGGCCCACGTCTGGTCGTCGCGGCGCGGCTCCTCGAAGAGCTGGCGCAGCATCCGCTGCGCCATGTCGAGGAACTCGCGCGGATCGGGCCCGTTGCTCGCCATCCCATGTCTCCTGTCGCTCGTCCCGGGGCACGTCGTCCGGCGCGGACCGGCCGGGCGGTGAGTGGGCGGGTCAGACGTCAACGTGCCTCACCTGGCCGAGGTTCCTCGCCCCGGGCCGCGCGCGCGATCCGGGGGGACACGCGCGACGGCGGTGCGCTCTCCCGCCTCGGCGCCGGCGGGGGCGCCCACGCCGGTACGCTCGACCGGTGCCCCGTGGTGATGGACGGCTGACGCACGACCTCGATCCCCAGTTCCCCGGCCCCCAGGACGCCTGTGGCGTCTTCGGTGTCTGGGCGCCGGGTGAGGAGGTCGCGAAGCTGACCTATTTCGGCCTGTACGCCCTCCAGCACCGCGGGCAGGAGGCGGCCGGCATCGCGGTCTCCGACGGCGCCTCGGTCGTCGTCTACAAGGACCTCGGGCTGGTCAGCCAGGTGTTCGACGAGGCCACCCTGGGCAGCCTGCGCGGGCACCTCGCCGTCGGGCACACCCGGTACTCCACCACCGGCTCCTCCACGTGGGAGAACGCCCAGCCGACCTTTCGCACCACGGACTCCGGCACCGGGCTGGCGCTCTGCCACAACGGGAACCTGGTGAACACCTCCGAGCTGGCCAGCAAGGCCGCCGACGCCGGCGTGGCCGGCGCCTTCGCCGCGACCACCGACTCCGACCTGGTCACGGCGCTGATCGCCTCGTACCAGGACATCTCGGTCGAGGCGGCCGCGATGGAGGTGCTGCCGCAGCTGCGCGGGGCCTTCTCCATCACGTTCATGGACGAGGACACGCTCTACGCCGCCCGCGACCCCCAGGGCGTCCGCCCGCTGGTGCTGGGCCGGCTGGAGCGGGGCTGGGTCGTGGCCAGCGAGACCGCGGCGCTGGACATCGTCGGCGCCTCCGTGGTCCGCGAGGTCGAGCCCGGTGAGCTGATCGCCATCGACGAGAACGGCCTGCGCAGCCAGCACTTCGCGGCGGCCCAGCCCAAGGGCTGCGTCTTCGAGTACGTCTACCTGGCGCGGCCCGACACGACCATCTCCGGCCGGGGCGTGCACGCCGCCCGGGTGGAGATCGGCCGGCGGCTGGCCAAGGAGCACCCGGCCGACGCCGACCTGGTCATCCCGGTCCCCGAGTCCGGCACCCCGGCCGCGGTGGGGTACGCCGAGGCCAGCGGCATCCCGTACGGGTTGGGGCTGGTCAAGAACTCCTACGTCGGGCGCACGTTCATCCAGCCCAGCCAGACCATCCGGCAGCTGGGCATCCGGCTCAAGCTCAACCCGCTGCGCGACGTCATCCGCGGCAAGCGGCTGGTCGTCGTCGACGACTCGATCGTGCGCGGGAACACGCAGCGCGCGCTGATCCGCATGCTGCGCGAGGCCGGCGCGCTCGAGGTGCACGTGCGCATCTCCTCGCCGCCGGTGAAGTGGCCGTGCTTCTACGGCATCGACTTCGCCAGCCGGGCGGAGCTCATCGCCAACGGCCTCGACATCGACGGCGTGCGCGCCTCCATCAACGCCGACTCGCTCGGCTACGTCTCCGAGCAGGGGCTGATCGCGGCCACCGAGCAGCCGGTCAACCGGCTGTGCACCGCCTGCTTCACCGGCGAGTACCCGATCGACCTGGGAACGCCGGAGGTGCTGGGCAAGCACGTGCTCGAGGGCATCGGCCAGCGCGCGGTCAGCGGCTGGACCGGGCAGCAGGCCGGCAGCGCCGTGCTGCCCGGCGGCGCCGAGGACGCCCTGAGGCGGCCGTGAGCGCACCGGAGTTCACCTACGCCGCCTCCGGCGTGGACATCGACGCCGGCGAGCGCGCGGTCGCCCTGATGAAGGCCGCCGTCGAGCAGACCAACCGGCCCGAGGTCGTCGGCGGGCTCGGCGGGTTCGCGGGGCTCTTCGCCCTGGACGTGCAGAAGTACCGGCGGCCGCTGCTGGCCTCCTCCACCGACGGCGTCGGGACGAAGATCGCCCTGGCCCGGCAGCTGGACCGGCACGACACCGTCGGCATCGACCTGGTCGCGATGGTCGTCGACGACCTGGTGGCCTGCGGCGCCGAGCCGCTGTTCCTCCAGGACTACGTGGCCTGCGGCAAGGTCGTGCCCGAACGGATCGCGGCGATCGTCACCGGCATCGCGACCGGCTGCACCCAGGCCGGTGCCGCCCTGGTCGGCGGCGAGACCGCCGAGCACGGCGACCTCATGGACGCCGACGAGTACGACCTCGCCGCCACCGCGGTCGGCGTCGTGGAGGCCGATGCCGTGCTGGGCCCGGAGCGGGTGCGCGCCGGCGACGCGGTGATCGCCATGGCGTCGTCCGGCTTCCACTCCAACGGCTACTCCCTGGTGCGGCGCGTGGTCTCCGCCGCCGGCCTGGACCTCACCGCGACCCCCGCGGGGCTGGACCGGCCGCTGGGCGACGAACTCCTGGAGCCGACCCGCATCTACGCCCGCGACTGCCTTGCGCTGGTCGAGGAGCTCGGCGTCGGGGCGGTGCACGCCTACGCGCACATCACCGGCGGCGGGTTGGCCGGCAACACCGCGCGCGTGGTGCCGCCCGGGCTGCAGGCGGTCCTCGACCGCGGTACGTGGGCGCTGCCGGCGGCGGTCCGCCTCATGGAGGAGCACGGCGTGCCGCGCGCGGAGAGCGAGCGGGCCTTCAACTGCGGTGTCGGGATGGTGGCGTCGGTCGCACCGGAGCAGGCGGACGCCGCCGTCGCGCTGCTCACCGGCCGCGGCGTGCCGGCATGGATCGCCGGCACCGTGCGCGAGCAGGCCGGTGGCGCACCGGGGGCGGAGCTCGTCGGCGACTACCGCTGAGGAAGGCCCCTCCTCATCCCGTGCAGCTCGGAGCGAGCCTCGGGAGGGGGCCGGCGACGGCTCCGGCGTGCCCTCGCCGACGCGAGCGGGCCGGACGACCTGGCTTGCCGACGCCAACGCCACGACACCGCTGCCCCGAAGGGCCGCGGTGTCGTGGGGTCGGACGGGTCAGGTCGTCGAGCCGCCGGTCAGCGGCTGGCCGCCCAGTCGTCGTCCGAGTCGTCGTCCGCCCAGCGGTCGGCGTACTCGTCGTCCTCGTCCTCGTCGTCGTCGTCCGCCGCGCTGGGCGCGGTGTAGGTCGACGACGAACCGGCCAGCTCGCGCTGGAGCGCGGTGAGGTCGGTGTTGGGTGAGCTGTACTTGAGCTCACGGGCCACGCGTGTCTGCTTGGCCTTCGCTCGGCCGCGCCCCATCGGCTCGACCCCCTCGTTACGGAGTGCGGTGGACCAGCCAAGCGGCTGATGCGGCCCGCGTGGCGACCCCGACTGAGTGACTATGTCTCGGACAACATTACGACACGGATCGGCCAGGGGCACACACCCCTCCCTCGGCCCCGTCCAGGGCCCCGCCCCGCGCGTGCGACGGGCGGGGAGGACGGGGGTCGTTTTCAGCGCGGGAGCCGGATCGTGGCCAGCCGGCCGACCGAGTCGATGCGCTCCTGGGCCAGGCGGTCGGCGGCGACGGCGGGGGAGACGCCTTCGGCATCGGCCAGCGCGAAGACCCGCAGCGCGACGTCGAAGATGCCCGAGGCCTTGGCCCGCGCCCGGTCGAACGAGAACCCGTGCCGCTCGTCCTCGACCTGGATGACGCCGCCGGCGTTGACCAGGAAGTCGGGCGCGTAGAGGACGCCGCGGGCGCGCAGCCGCTCGGCCGCCCCCGGGTCGGCCAGCTGGTTGTTCGCGCCGCCGCAGACGATGCGGCCGGGCAGCGCCTCCACCGTCTCCGCGTCGAGGGCCCCGCCGAGCGCGCAGGGGGCGTAGACGTCGTGGGGCGTGCGCACGAGGCCTGCGGTGTCGGCGACCGCGCGCACCTGGGGGTGGCGCGTCCGCACCCGCTCGACGGCCCCGGGGTCGACGTCGGTGACCACCACGTCGGCGCCGTCCTGGACCAGGTGGTCCACCAGCCACGACCCGACCTTGCCCACACCGGCGACGGCCACGGTGCGGCCGGAGAGCGTCGGCGTCCCCCAGCAGTGCTGGGCCGCGGCCCGCATGCCCTGGAACACGCCGTAGGCGGTGAGCACGGAGGAGTCCCCGCACCCGCCGTAGGCCTCCGAGCGGCCGTGCGCGTACCGCGTCTCCCGGCCCACCACGTCGAGGTCGGCGTTGTACGTGCCGACGTCGCAGGCGGTGAGGTAGCGCCCGCCGAGGGACTCGACGAACCGTCCGTAGGCCCGCAGCAGGGCCTCGGTCTTGTCGGTGCGCGGATCGCCGATGATCACGGCCTTGCCGCCGCCGAGGTCCAGGCCCGCCAGGCTGTTCTTGTAGGACATGGCGGCCGAGAGCCGCAGCACGTCGGCCACCGCCGCGTCCTCGTCGGGGTAGGGGTAGAACCGCGTCCCGCCGAGCGCCGGCCCGAGGGCCGTGGAGTGGAGAGCGATGATCGCCCGCAGCCCCGACCGGGGATCGCTGCAGAAGACGACCTGCTCATGACCGGATGCCAGCACGTCCACGACGCCGAGCCTAGGCTGCCCGCCCGCCGACCGGACGGCACCGGACCACGCGGCGCGGGGCCTCCGGCGACGTCGCCCGCGAGCGGGCGGGGCATGATCCTGGGCGGACCGGATGCGCGGGCCCGCGCCCCGCGAGCACAGGAGGAACCCCGATGGCCGCACCGAAGCGACTGCTGGCACTCGCCGTGGCAGCACCCCTGCTCCTCGCCTCGTGCACCACGGACGGCGGCGGCGGTGGCGGCGGTGGCGGCGGGGAGGCCTCGGGCGGCGGGGACGGCGGCGACCTCACCTTCTCGGTCGTCACGCACGGCTCGGCCGGCGACGCGTTCTGGGACGTCGTGCAGAACGGTGCCGTGGCGGCGGGGGAGGACCTCGGCATCGACGTGGACTACCAGAGCGACGGCGACCCGCAGCGGCAGGCGCAGCTCATCGACGCCGCGGTGAACCAGGGCGTGGACGGCATCGTCGTCTCGATGGCCAACCCGGACGCGCTGCAGGACTCGATCGAGGCGGCGGCCGACGCCGGGATCCCCGTGGTCACCATCAACTCCGGCGGGGACCGGTCGGCGGAGTTCGGCGCCATCGGGCACGTGGGCCAGGACGAGGTGGTCGCGGGCCAGGGCGCGGGCCGGCGGCTGGCCGAGGAGGGCGCCACGGGCGTGCTCTGCGTCGTCCACGAGGCCGGCAACATCGGGCTGGACCAGCGCTGCTCGGGGGCCGCGCAGGGCTTCGCGGAGGCCGGGGGGTCGGCGGAGGCGTTCTCCGTCGTGCAGGTCGACATCAACGACCTCACCGGCGCCCAGTCGACGATCGCCTCCCAGCTGCAGACCGACCCGAACCTCGACTCGGTGCTGACGCTGAACTCCGCGCTGGCGCCCGTCGCCGTGGAGGCGGCCGCGGACGCCGGCTCCGACGCCCGGGTCGCGACGTTCGACCTGAACGAGGACGTGATCAGCGGCATCCAGGCGGGCGAGATCACCTTCGCCGTCGACCAGCAGCAGTACGAGCAGGGCTACCTGCCCGTCGTGATGCTCAAGCTCTACGCGGAGAACCTGAACACCGTCGGTGGCGGGCAGGCGGTCCTCACCGGCCCGGGATTCGTGGACGCCGAGAACGTCGACGCGATCGCCGACCTGGCCGCGGAGGGCACCCGCTGAGCACCCGGCAGGCGCCCGCCCCGGTCGGGGAGCGGGCCGACGAGCGGCTGAGCGTGCCCGGGCCGCTGCGCCGGCTGCTGGTGAAGCCGGAGCTCGGCGCGCTGGTCGGCGCCGTCGTCGTCTTCACCTTCTTCGCCGTCCAGTCCGAGACTTTCCGCTCGCCGCGGGGGATCGCCAACTGGCTGGACCCGGCCTCGACGCTGGGGATCATGGCGGTGGCGGTCGCGCTGCTCATGATCGGCGGGCACTTCGACCTCTCCGCCGGGGTGATGACGGGGACGACGGCGCTCACGGTGGGCATCGTCGCCACCGAGTTCGGCCAGAACATCTGGGTCGCCATCGGCGTCGCGCTCGTGCTGGCCCTGGCGATCGGCTTCGCCAACGGGTGGCTGGTCACCCGCACCGGGCTGCCGAGCTTCATCATCACGCTCGGCACGTTCCTGATGCTGCAGGGGCTGAACCTGGGGCTGACCAAGCTCTTCACCGACACGGTCACCGTCGGGGGTGTCGACGACGCGCCGGGGTACGCCGGCGCCGAGTGGGTCTTCGCCTCGCGCGTGCAGATCCTCGGTGCCGAGGTGCGGGTGGCGGTCCTCTGGTGGCTGCTGTTCACGGCGCTGGCCAGCTGGGTGCTGCTGCGCACCCGCTTCGGCAACTGGGTGTTCGCCACCGGCGGTGACGAGGTGGCCGCCCGCAACGTCGGCGTGCCCGCCCGCCGCACCACGATCACGCTGTTCATGACGACGGCGGGCGCGGCGTGGTTCGTCGGGACGACGCTCGCGGTGCGCCTGACGTCGGTGCAGGCGAACACCGGCATCGGGCAGGAGCTCATCTTCATCGTGGCGGCGGTCATCGGCGGGTGCCTGCTCACCGGCGGGTTCGGCTCGGCGGTCGGCGCCGCCCTCGGTGCGCTGATCTTCGGGATGACGCTGCTGGGCATCCCGTACCTGCGCTGGGACGCCGACTGGTTCTACTTCTTCCTCGGGGCGATGCTGCTCCTCGCCGTGCTGGCCAACCGCCTGGTGCGGCGCTACGCCGAGGCGGCGCGACGATGACTGCCCCGGCCCGCACCCCGCCGCTGCTCGAGCTGCGCGACGTCGGCAAGGACTACGGCTCGGTCATCGCGCTCGAGGGGATCGACGCCACCGTGCGCGCCGGCGAGGTCACCTGCGTCCTGGGCGACAACGGCGCCGGGAAGTCGACCCTGATCAAGGTTCTCTCGGGGGTGCACCGGGCCGACCGCGGCGCGGTCCTGCTCGACGGCCGGCCCGTGGCCTTCGGCTCGCCCCGGGAGGCGCTCGACGCGGGCATCGCCACCGTCTACCAGGACCTCGCGATGATCCCGCTCATGTCGATCTGGCGGAACTTCTTCCTGGGCGCCGAGCCCACCCGCGGGTGGGGCCCCTTCCGCCGCTTCGACGTGGGGCAGGCCAAGGAGACCACCCGGCGGGAGCTCGCGGCGATGGGGATCGACATCCGCGACCCCGACCAGCCGGTGGGCACGCTCTCCGGTGGGGAGCGGCAGTCCGTGGCGATCGCGCGGGCGGTGCACTTCGGGGCGCGGGTGCTCATCCTGGACGAGCCGACCTCGGCGCTGGGGGTCAAGCAGGCGGGGGTCGTCCTGCGCTACGTCGCCCAGGCCCGTGACCGGGGCGTCGGCGTCGTGCTGATCACGCACAACCCGCACCACGCCCACCCGGTCGGCGACCGCTTCCTGGTGCTCAACCGGGGGCGCAGCATGGGGGAGTTCGCCAAGGCCGACATCAGCCGTGAGGAGCTGACCCGGCTGATGGCCGGTGGCGCGGAGCTGGAGGCGCTGTCGCACGAGCTGGAGCGCCCGCCCGGCTGACGCGAGGCGGTCGGCGGGCGGGGCGTGTCGACATGCCGATCGCCGCAGGACGGTCACCGAGCGTTCTGAGATGGGCGCGGCACCGCCTCCGCGTGTTGCCTTTGTGACTCCCGGTGACAGTGGGACCGTTCGCGGGCCACACCGCCCACCCTCTTCCCCAGGGAGCGAGCACATGTCCCAGCGCCGTCCGACCGGACCGGCGACTCCGCGGGCCGGCCGTCGCCGCCCCGTCGCGGGCCGCTCTCCCCGCCCGCTGCGCACGGCCCTGATCGGGGCCGTCGCCGGGGCCGCGCTGGTGTTCGGTGCCCCGCCCGCGCTGGCCGTGCCGGCGCCTCCGCCCAACCCCACCGACGGCCAGATCGGTGCGGCGCGGAGCCAGCAGGACGCGGCCGCCGCGGAGGTGGGCCGGATCCGTGCCCTCGTGGCCACCGCCGAGGCCGAGCTCGAGCGCGTCGGCGTCCTCGCCGAGGCCGCCGGCACCGCCTACGAGGCGGCGGTGGAGGAGCTGCAGCTGGCCCAGGAGGCCGCGGAGCGCGCGGCCGCCGAGCTGCGGGCCGCCGACGAGGCGGTCGTCGCGGCGGAGAAGCGGATCGCGGCCTTCTCCCGCGACAGCTACATGAACGGCGGGAGCCTGACCAGCTCGGCAGCCCTGCTGGACTCCGAGGGGCCCGGCGAGCTCATCCAGCGCGCCGCGATGCTCGACTACGTCGCCGCCAACCAGCTCGACGTCCTGGGCCAGTTCGAGATCGCGCGGGTGCGGCAGGCCAACGCCGAGTCGACGGCGCGGGCCACCCGCGATCAGCGCGCCGCCGCGGAGGACAGCGCGGCGGCGGCCAAGCTGGCGGCCGACGCCCAGCTGGCCACCCAGCAGGCGGCGTACGCGCAGGTCGAGGCGCAGAAGGCGGAGTACGAGCAGCAGCTGCAGGCGGCCCAGATCCACCTCCTCGAGCTGCAGGGCGCGCGCAACGCCTACGAGCAGTGGGCCGCGCAGAAGGCGGCCGAGGAGGCCGCGGCCAGGGAGGCGGCCGAGCGCGCCGCCCGCGAGGCCGAGGCCGCGGCGGAGGAGGCCCGGAACCGGGCGAACGCCGGTGGTGGCGGCAGCAGCGGTGGCGACAGCAGCGGCGGCGGTGGCGGCGGCGCGGTCAGCGGATCCGGCTACGTCAATCCCACGTCGGGCCGGGTCTCCAGCTGCTACGGCTGGCGCTGGGGCGCCCTGCACGGGGGCGTGGACATCGCCGCCCCGATCGGGACGCCGGTGTACGCCGTCACCAGCGGCGTCGTCCGGCGCGCCGGCACCGCCACCGGCTTCGGCTACGCCGTCTACATCGAGGGCGACGACGGCGCGGTCACCGTCTACGGCCACGTCAACCGGTACTTCGTGTCCGCCGGGGAGCGGGTGTCGGCCGGTGAGCGGATCGCCGAGGTGGGCAACCGCGGGCAGTCCACCGGCCCGCACCTGCACTTCGAGGTCCACCCCGGCGGGCGGATGCACGGCGGGCACGTGGACCCCGTGCCGTGGCTCAACGCCCGCGGCGTCTTCGTCGGCGGCTGCGGCGGCTGAGGGTTCGCTCAGCTGGTCGGGGCGCTCTCCTCGGTGGGCAGGCCCAGCCCGCACTCCTCGACCAGGTACTGCTCCACGTTCGAGGAGGACTGGCCCAGCTGCTGCTGCAGCGGGGCGAGCCGCTCCTGGAGGGTGGCCAGCGCGTTCGGGTCGGCGGGGTCGATGTCCTGCAGGGTCGTCGCGATCTGATCGACGCCGTCGGCCAGCGCGTTCCAGTCCGCGGCGAGCTCCTCGGGCGCCTCGAGGGCGCGGATCTCCTGCGCCGCGTCCCGGAAGGTCTGGGGCAGGTCGGCGGGGTTCCCGGCCGTGGCGCTGCCGGTGAGCCGCTCCACGATGTCGGTCGCCTCCGTGCAGAACTCGCTGTTCGCGGCGTCGCCGCTCCCGGGGGCCGAGGTCTCGGGTGCGGAGGTCTCGGCGGCAGACGTCTCCTCGGCGGCGGAGGTCGCGCCCGACGGGGTGCTGTCCTCGCCGTCGGAGCCCCCGCAACCGGTGAGCAGGACGAGGGCGGTCGCGGCGGGCAGGAGTGCGGACCGGAGCAGGGTGCGGCGCATGGACCGAGGCTAGCGGCCGCCTGCGCGCGGCGGGGGCCGCGCGGCTAGCGTGCCCGACGTGGCCGCCCCGACCGACCCCCGCGCCTCGTGGGGGCTCCCCGCTCCCGGAGCCCTGCCGCGCACCGCCGAGCTGGAGCCGCTGGTCACCCGGGTGCTGGCGCCCAACCCCTCGCCGATGACCCTGGACGGCACCAACACCTACGTGGTGGGGGCGCCGGGCAGCGGGCAGGCGGTCCTGGTCGACCCGGGGCCCGACGACCCCGCCCACCTGGCCGCGGTCGAGGCGGCGCTGGCCGCGCGGGACGCCCGCTGCGTGGCCGTGCTGGTCACCCACCACCACGGGGACCACGCCGAGGCGGCGCTGCCCTGGGGTGCCCGGATGGATGCCCCCGTGGCCGCCGCGACGCGGGACGTCGCCGGGCCGGCCGGACGGCTGCTGGCCCCGGGCGAGCGGCTCGCGCTGGCGGGGACGGCGGTCGACGTCGTCGGCACCCCCGGTCACACCGCCGACCACCTCGCGTTCCGCCTGGAGTCAGGCGCGGTCCTGGTGGGCGACCACGTGCTCGGGCGGGGCACCTCCGTGGTCACCCACCCGGAGGGCGACGTCGTGGCCTACCTGGAGTCGCTGCGGCGGGTGCACGACCTGGGCCCCAGCGCGCTCTACTGCGGCCACGGCCCGGAGCTGACCACCGATCCGGGCGCGGTGCTGGAGTACTACCTCGCCCACCGGGCCCACCGCGAGCAGCAGCTGCTCGACGCGCTCGCCGCCGGGGCGCGGAGCGTGGGCGAGCTGGTCGCCCTGATCTACGCCGAGGTCCCCCGAGCGGTCTGGCCGGCCGCAGCGCAGTCGACGCGGGCCACGCTGGACAAGCTCGCCGCCGACGGCCGGGTGGAGCTCGTGGGCGAGGACGGGGTGCGGCCGGCGTGACCGGGAGCCGCGACGTCCCCGTCGTGAGCGCGTCCGCGAGCGAGCGGGACCAGCGGCGCGCGGCGGCGGCGCTCGCCGCGGCCGGGGTCCGCGAGGGGGACCGGGTGCTGGTGTCGGCGGCGGCCTCGCCCGCGCTCCTCGCCGTCGTGCTCGGGGCCCTGCGCACCGGCGTCGTCCCGGTGGTGCTGGACCCCGCGCTCCCGGCCGCTGAGCGCGCAGCCCTGGCCGAGGACGCCGATCCGGCGCTGGACGCCGGGGCCGAGCCGGAGCGGCTGCTGGGGGAGGCGGAGGCGGCGCTCGCCCCGGTGCCCCTGGCCCGGCCCATGCACTACACCTCCGGCACGACCGGCCGCCGCAAGGGCGTGTGGTCCGGCGTCCTCGCCGGGGACGACGCCCGCGCGCTGGCCGGCGAGGAGATCGACCTGTGGGAGTTCGGGCCGGGGGACCGCCACGTGGTCCTCTCCCCGCTGCACCACAGCGCCCCGCTGCGGTTCGCCGTCCACACCCTGCTCGCCGGCGGCGAGGTGGTCCTGCCGGGCCCCTTCGACGCCGACCGCGTGGCGCGGGTGCTCGCCACGCTCCGGCCGACGACGACGTTCTGCGTGCCGACCCACCTGCAGCGGCTGCTGACCCGGGACGACGTCGACTGGTCCTCCGTCCGCCGGCTGGTGCACGCCGGCGCCCCCTGCCCCGAGCCGCTCAAGCACGCCGTCCTCGCGGCGCTGCCCGCCGGGAGCGTGTGGGAGTTCTACGGCTCCACCGAGGCGCAGTTCACCGTCTGCTCGCCCGAGGACTGGCTGGCCCACCCGGGCAGCGTCGGCCGGGCCCGGCCCGGGCGGCGGCTGGAGACCGACGAGCGCGGCCAGCTGTGGTGCGCGGTGCCCCCCTGGGCACGCTTCGAGTACTGGCGCGCCCCGGAGAAGACGGCGGCGGCCTGGCGCGGGGACCGCGTCACCGTGGGCGATCTCGGCCGGGTCGACGCGGACGGGACGGTCTGGCTGGACGGCCGCCGGGAGGACCTGGTCATCTCCGGCGGCGTGAACGTCTACCCGGCAGAGGTGGAGGCGGTCCTCGACGCCCATCCCGGCGTGGTGGAGAGCGCCGTCTTCGGGCTCCCCGACCCCGACTGGGGGCAGCGGGTGGTCGCCGCCTACGTCGGGGACGCCGCGGCCGCGGAGCTGGCCGCCTGGGCGCGGGAGCGGCTGGCCCCCGCCAAGCGGCCGAAGTCGTTGCACCCGCTGGCCGAGCTGCCGCGCACCTCGACCGGCAAGGTGCGCCGGCTGGACCTGCCGGAGGCGCTGGGCCTCACCGGTGGCTGAGCGCTGGGACGTCGTCGTGGTCGGCGCGGGGACGGCGGGGTGCCCGCTGGCCGCCCGGCTCGCCGACGCCGGCCGGCGGGTGCTGCTGCTCGAGGCCGGGGCGCACCACCCCGACCCCGCGGACGTCCCGGCCGACCTGCGCGACGGCCAGACGCTGCGCGCCGCGGTGAGCGGCCACCCGGCCAACTGGGACCTGCCGGGGCTGCTCCCCGGCGGGCGCGCGGTGCGGGTGCCCCGCGGCCGGGCGGCCGGCGGCTCCAGCGCCGTCAACGCCGGCTACTTCCTGCGCCCGACCCCGGCCGACGCCGCCGGCTGGGCCGCCGCGGGCAACGACCTGTGGGCCTGGGAGCGGCTGCTCCCCGCGCTGTGCCGGCTGGAGAGCGACCGGGACTACGGCGACCGCGCCGGCCACGGTGCGGACGGGCCCGTCCCGGTCACCCGGCCCACCGGTGGACCGCCTCTGGCGGAGGCGTTCGCCGCTGCCGCGGAGGAGCTCGGCCTGCCCGCCGAGCCCGACAAGAACGGCGGAGGCCCCCCCGGTTACGGCCCGCTCCCGCGGAACGTGGTCGACGGCGTGCGGGTCAGCACGGCGCTGGCCTACCTCGCGCCGCGGCGCGGCGACCGCGGGCTCGTCGTGCGCGGCGGGGTGCGGGTGCTGCGGGTGCTGGTGGTGCACGGCCGCGCGACGGGGGTCCGCACCACGGCCGGCGACGTCCACGCCGACGAGGTGGTGCTCGCGGCGGGTGCGGTCGGCTCGGCCCACCTGCTGCTGCTCTCCGGCATCGGCCCACCGGACGAGCTGCGCGCCGCGGGCCTCGACGTGCGGGTCGAGGCGCCCGGCGTGGGCCGCGACTGCTCGGACCACCCGCTGGTCTACCTCCCCTTCCGGCCCGTCCCGGGCGTCACCGCCCCGCTGGGCCGGTCACCGCTGCACGGCGTCCTGCACGCCACGTCGACGACGGCGGAGATCCCGGGCGACCTCGAGGTGCTGCCCTGGCTGGCGCCGTTCGCCCAGGTGATGACCGGCCGGGCCGCACCGGAAGGTGAGGTGGTGGAGGTGGGGGTCGCGCTCCAGCGGACGGTCGGCCGCGGCCGGCTGGTCCTCGCCGCCGATCCGGCGGAGCCGCCGGTCGTGCGGTACGGGCACCTGGCGGAGGAGGACGACCGGCGTCGCATGCGGGAGGGCGTACGGCTGGCCGGGGAGCTGCTGCGCACCCGCGCGCTGGCCGAGCTCGGCGAGCCCGGCCCGGTGCCGGCCGACGACGCCGCGCTGGACGACTGGATCAGCGCCCGGCTGACCACCGCCGTCCACCTGTCCGGCACCGCCCGCATGGGCCCGGACGGCGATCCGGGAGCCGTGGTCGACCAGCGGCTGGGGGTGCGGGGCGTCGACGGGCTGCGGGTGGCCGACACCTCGGTGCTGCCGTGGGTACCCGTCCGCGGCCCGGCTGCCACCGCGGTGCTGGTGGGGGAGCGAGCCGCGGAGCTGACGACCGGCTGACACCGTCCGGCGCCGAGGCGGCCCGCCGTCCCCGGAACGCACGCGGGTCCCGGCGGCGCGTGGACGCAGCCGCCGGGACCCGGGCTCGTGGGTCAGCGGATGGCCGGCATCTCGCTGGTGGTGATGGTCGGGGCCGCCCACGCGTCGGGGTGCGGGCGCCCGGCGTCGGCCGCCCAGTCCGGCGTGCGCGGACCGCGGCTGGTGGTGGCCGGACGGGCGCTCAGGCTCACGATCACGGCCAGCAGCACGAGGAGACCGACCAGCACACCGCCGATGACCAGGAGCGTCGAGAGCATGTACTCAACGTAGGCGCCTGAGCGGGTGCTGTCACCAGGCAGAAGTATCCGAAGATGGGTCCGCCGTTCCGCAGAGTTCACCCACGGTTCCCCCGGAGCGCCCCACCCGCCTCAGCACCTTCCGCCGGGCCGGGCGACGCCCTGCCGCGGGAACCGGGCGCGGGCGCATGACCGCCGCCCACGGGCGGGTAGTGCTGCCGCCGTCGGTCGAGGTGGAGGGTGTCGTGCCGGATCTGGTGGCGGCTGCGGGACAGCTGGTGGCGTGGCCGGTCGGTGCCGTGGCGCGCTGGCGCGGCGGCCGGCCGATGCACCCCCGCGGCGCCCTGCTCTCCGGGGTCCTGGAGCGGCGGGGGGCGAGCCCGGCGTTCGGCGTGCCGTGGCTCGACGACACCGGCAGCGACGAGGTGCTCCTCCGGATGTCGCGCGGCGCGGGGCTGCCGGCTCCGCTGCCCGACGTCCTGGGACTGGCGATCCGGGTGACCGCCCCCGATGGCCCCCCGGTGGACCTGCTGCTCTCGGCCACCGGTCGCGGCCCCCTGACCCGGCGGGTGCCCGTGCTGCGGGCGGACGCCGCGACGACCTACGGCTCGATCATGGCCTACCGGTCACCCGCCGGGCCGGTGCGGCTGGCCGCCCTGCCCGCCGTGCGGTCCCTGCCGTCGGAACCCGCGTCGGTCGCCGCGGCGGCGGCCGCGGGCGACGTCGTCTTCACGCTCGCGGCCGCTCACGGGTGGGAGGACTGGCGTCCCTTCGCGACGGTGCGGGCCACCGGTGCTCAGGAGCCGCTGGACACGCGGCTGCGCTTCGACGCGGTGCGGAACCCGCCGCCGGGCCTGCGGGCGGACGGCCCGCTCGCGCGTTTCCGGGAGCCGGCGTACGCCACCGCGCGCCGGCTCGGCCGCCCGGGCCCATGACTCGCCGGGCACGCCGGGTCACCCGATGGAGTTGATCACAGGTTGATCGTCGGACCCGTGGGGTAGGCAGGACCGGCCCGGCTGCAAGGACGTCGGCGGGCGTCGAGGACGTCGAGCGGCACCGTGGTGCTGTCGGAGACGCGACCGCACGAGGAGAAGCGCCGCCGCGTGACGTACGCAGAACCCCCCGTCCCGGGGCTGCCCCCGATGCCGGGGGTGGGCATCCGGGTGGTCTCCCTCCCGCACGCCGATCCCTACGTGGACGCCGTGCTCCCCACCGGCGTCGTCCGCATCGGCGGGGTGGGCGAGCCGAGCCCGTGGCTGGACCGCGCGCACGTGGCCGCCCACGCCGGCGAGTTCGACGTGGTGCACCTGCACGTCGGCCGCGGCCACCTGCGGGACGCGGAGCTCGAGCCGTGGGCCGAGGAGCTGCAGCGGCTCGGCATCCCCCTGGTCGTCACCGTCCACGAGCTGCGGGACGCGGAGCAGCCCTCGCCCGTCTCGCACCTCGCCCAGCTCGCGGCGGTGCTCGCCACGGCCGAGGTGGTGCTGACCCTCACGCCCGGGGCCGCCGACGAGATCGCCGAGCGCTACGGGCGCACCGCGATCGTGGTCGCCCACCCCTCCCTCGCCGTCCCGGACCCGGAGCTCGGTGCGGAGCGGGGGCTGGTCGGCGTACGGGTCGGCCCGGCGTCCAGCGCGCTGCCCGATCCGGTGGGGATGGTCCGCGCGGCCCTCTCCGGCGCGCTGTCGGGCGGCGGTCGGCTGCGGGTCCTCGTCGACGCCGCCGTCGCCCCGGCGCTGGACCCCGGGATCGTCGCGCTCGCCGACGAGGGCGAGCTGGAGATCGTCCGGTACGGCGAGGAGGAGTGGCCGGCCCAGCTCCAGCAGCTGCACGTGGCGGTGCTGCCCGAGCGGTGCGGCACGCACTCGCCGGACGTCGAGGTCTGCCGTGACGTCGGCACCCGGGTGGTGGCGCCGAGCTGCGGGTGGTTCGCCGACCAGTGGTCGGACGTCGTGCCCTACGCCAACGACGAGCGCACCGGGCTGGACCCGGTCTCGCTCGCCGCCGCGATCGGTGCGGCGCTGACCCGGCCGATGCCGCGGCCTGCCGACCGCGGCTGGCGGGAGGACCAGCGCACCGCCGTGCGCGAGGTCCACGGCGAGGTCTACGCGCAGGTGGTCGCCGACCGCAGCTGGGCCTGAACGACGACGGGCCCGGCAGCTGCCGGGCCCGTGCGGGGAGTGAGTGTGGGCAGGGGCGGGGTCGAACCGCCGACCTCTCGCTTTTCAGGCGAGCGCTCGTACCGACTGAGCTACCTGCCCCTTCCGGTGATCTCACCGGAGAGCGACCCTGACGGGACTCGAACCCGCGACCTCCGCCGTGACAGGGCGGCGCGCTAACCAACTGCGCTACAGGGCCTTGCTGGTGGTGCTGATCGTGCGTGCCCCCAACGGGGTTCGAACCCGTGCTACCGCCTTGAAAGGGCGGCGTCCTGGACCGCTAGACGATGGGGGCTCGTTGTCGCCGGGGGCAGCGAGAACAATACATGCCCCTCGCGCCTCCTCTGCGCGGGGGGTTCCGGGTGCGAGGCTGTGTCGTGTGCGCCTCCGCCCTCACCTGGTCCTCCCCGCCGTCGTGACCTCGCTCGTCGCCCTCTCCGGCTGCGCCGGCACCGGCGAGGTGGGGGAGGCGTCGTCCTCGGCTGCCGCCACTCCCAGCACGTCGTCCGCGAGCGCGCCGACGAGCGAGGCCGAGGTCGAGCCGGCACCGTCCGAGCAGGCCGTGCCCTCGTTCGACGCCGCGGCCGGGCCGGCGATCGCCGAGCCCTCCGGCGACGCGCGCGTCACCGTGCGCGACGTGCGGGTGGGGGCGCACGACGGCTACGACCGGGTGGTCCTCGAGGTGGGCGGCACCGGCACGCCGGGCTGGGACGTCCGGTACGTCGACCAGGCGACCGAGCCGGGCCGCGGGCAGGAGATCGAGCTCGCCGGCGATGCCGTCCTGCAGATCCAGATCACCGGTGCCGGCTACCCGTACGACACCGGGGTCGAGGAGTTCGCCCCTGCCGGGCCCGTGGCCGGTGCCGGCACGGCGGCGGTGACCGAGGTGGCCTTCGCGGCGACCTACGAGGGCGTCACGACGGCGTTCGCCGGCACGCAGGGGCGCGCACCGTTCCGGGTGCACCTGCTCGACTCCCCGACGCGTGTCGTCGTCGAGGTGGCGCACGCCGGCTGAGCCGGTCCGCCGGCCGTCCGGGCGGGTGGGGCTCAGCCGACGGAGGCGCGCAGCTCCACCGCGTCCTCGGTGACGCTGGAGCACGCGAGCTCCAGGGGGCCGGCGGCGACGCTCTCGCCCTCGGCGCAGGACACGCTGGTGCCGCCGACGCTCAGCAAGGCCCGGCCGTCCTGCACGCTGCCGACCGAGACCGTGGTGCCCAGGATCTCGGCCTCCGCGCCCGCGCCGGAGAGGGTCACCGTGCACGTGCCCCCACTGCACGAGACGTTCTGGGAGGAGAAGCTGCAGCCGGTGAGGGCGGCGAGGGAGAGGCCGCCGGCGAGCAGGCCTCCGGCGAGCCTGGTGGCGCGGGTCGTCGAGGTCATGACCCGAGCGTAGGGCCGGGGGATCATCCCGGTGGGGATGCCGGGACCACCGGTGGCCCGACCCGGCCGGCGGGGGGCTCCAGGCCACCGATCGGGGGTGTGAACTGCTCCGTCGGGAGGGGTGCGCCCTCCGCGGGGGGAACGGCCGCCACGATGGTGCGCTGCACCGTGACCTCGGTGGCGCCCAGCCCGCCGAGCGTGATGTCGTCGTAGGCCTGCAGGGCGCCGGTCGCCGGGTCGAGGTAGAGCACGGTGCAGGTGAGGGGCTCCGGGTACTCGCCCTCCAGGGCGCGCAGGCCGGCGCCGCCGGTCGAGCCCTGCACCATCAGGAGGGTCTCCTCGGAGAGCTGCTCGACCACCCGGTCGTGCGTGTGCCCGGCGAGGACCAGCGGCACGAGGCCGTCCAGCGGCGGCGCCTGCTTGGGGTCGTGGACCATCGCGATGGCCGGCTCGTCGCCCAGCGCCCGGGTGAAGTCCGCCAGCTCCTCGCCGGACTCCTCGAGGACGTCGGCGCCCGCGTCGTCGCCGCCGGTGGTCTTGTCGGGGGTGAAGCGCGGATCGGGGGCGCCGACGATGCGGACCCCGGCGACGGTCACGTCGGAGTCGTCGAGGACGGTGACGTTCGGCTGCGCGGCGAGGATGCCGGCGGTGGTCGCCGAGTCGTGGTTGCCGCGGATGTAGACGTACGGGACGCCGAGGTCGCCGACCGAGGTGATCAGCCGGTTCTCCGGCTCGCTGCCCCAGTCGGTGATGTCGCCGGTGTCGAGGATGCCGTCGACGTCGAACTTCTCCGCCACCTGGCGCACCAGGTCGAAGCCGGAGGGGTTGAGGTGGATGTCCGAGACGTGCAGGAGGACCACGGAGTCGCCGGTGCCGCTCGGGGTGGGCAGCGCGGAGAGCGTCGCGTAGAGCGTCCCGACGTTGGCGACGAGGTCCTCCAGCGACGCGCGGTAGGCGTCGAAGCGAGCGACGATGTCCTGCGCGCTGCCGATGAGGCTGTTGGCGTTGACCAGCAGCCCGGTGTAGGTCGGCTGGGACAGCGCCTCCGGTCGCCAGGTCGCCGCGCCCAGGGCGCCCGTGCCGGCCAGCAGCGCCGCGCTCAGCCCCACGGCGATCAGGGGTTCCCGGCGCCGGCGCAGCACCGCCCAGGAGGTGAGCGCCGCTCCGGCCAGCGCCACCAGCACGGTCACCCAGACCAGCCGGACGACGGCCGACTGCAGGTCCTCCGTCACCTGGTCCACGACGCCGGCCAGCCGGACCGGGTCGGTGGCCAGCGCCTGGGCGCGGGCCTGGTCCACGGACTGCAGCGAGATGTCCAGCCGCAGCGGGCCGTCGTAGGCGTCGACGGCGAGGGAGCCCAGCGGGGGGACGGAGACCTCGGCCCCCCCGGAGGCGGGGCGGAAGGCCAGCGTGGCGTCGAACGGCCCGATCGGCGCGGAGACCCGGGCGAACAGCAGGACGGCGACGAGGGCGCCGATGAGCGCGAGCCCCACGCGCGCGGACCAGAGCGCGGCCACCCGGGCACGACCCGGCCACGGGGACGTCGACGCGGTGGGCTCGCTCACCAGGCCCAGGCTAGCGATCTCCCGACGGCGTCTCCGGACGTGCGGTGCGTGTCAGGCCCGCGCGGGCACCGGGCGGAAGATCCAGCGCAGCGCGATGAACCGCAGGAGACCGATGAACGCGGTGACGCCGACGACCGTGGCGATCTGCAGGATCGGCTGGTTGTCTCCGGTGAGGGCGTCGAGCAGACCCAGGGCGGTGCTGGTGGCCAGCAGTCCCAGGACGGTGACGCCACCGGCCTCCCACTGGGCGGTGAACCAGTGCACCCGCTCGTCGGCGTGGAAGGTCAGCCGGCGGTGCAGCTCGTTGGCGAGCACCGTGGAGGCCGCCGTCGCCACCAGGTGGGACGTGAGGTAGCCCCAGCCGTGCCCGGCGACGAACAGCAGCGCGTAGACCACGGTGCTGGCCCCGCCGACGAGCACGAAGCGCAGGAACTGGGCGGGGATCGCGTCACCGCGCAGGCACGCGGTCAGGCGGGAGGGAGCCGTGGTCGTCCGGGGCTGCGCCGCGTCGGGGAGGTCGCCGACGGTGTCGGCGGCCTGGCCGCGGCGGAGCAGGGACGCGCAGGTCACGGGGCTTCCTCTGGTGGAGCGGGTCAGTGGTGCAAGGATTCTCTCCAGGAGAACCCCTGTCACGTGCGAACATGCCTCGCCCACCTGGGATCCACCCGTGTCCTTGCTCACGGTCACCTGGGTGTTCCGCCGCGCAGTCGTGGTCGTCCCGTGCGTCGGGGCGGGGTGACGCGGGTAGGGGGCCGCCATGAGTCTCATGGGGTTCCTGGACCGCATCGCGGACGTGTCGTCGTTCGACAAGGCCATCGAGCCCGCGCGGCGCGCCGTCCAGGGCATGCCGAGCGCGGTCAAGGACGTCCTGCACGGCACCTGGCTGGGGCACCCGCTGCACCCGGTGCTGGTGCAGGTCCCGGTGGGCAGCTGGGTCTCGGCCGGCCTGCTGGACGCCGTGCCGCCCCTGCGGCCCGCCGCCACGGTGCTGATCGGCACCGGGATGGCCGCCGCCGTCCCGGCCGCCATGTCCGGGGCGGCCGACTGGTCGGAGCAGGGCTCGGGTGTGCGCCGGCTCGGCGCGCTGCACGCGGTGATGAACACCGCCGCGCTGGGGCTCTACGGCGGGTCCCTGGTCGCCCGGGCGCGGGGGAGGGGTGGGCTGGGCCGCGTGCTGGCGTACGCGGGCCTGGGCCTGGCCGGGAGCTCGGCGGCGATCGGCGGGCACATGTCCTACGCGCAGTCCTCGGGGGCGTCGCACGCGGCGACCGCCGTCCGCGCGCTGACCACCGACTGGGTCGACCTCGGCCCGCTGGACGACCTGCCGGAGGGCCGGCCGACGATGCGCACCGGCAAGGGCGGCAGCATGTCGGTGCCGCTGGCCGTGGTCCGCCGCGGCGCCCGGGTCGACGTCTTCGTCGGGGCCTGCTCGCACCTGTCCGGCCCGTTGGACGAGGGCACGGTCGAGACGGTGCGCGGCAGCGAGTGCCTGGTCTGCCCGTGGCACGGCTCCGCGTTCGACCTCGACAACGGCGAGCCGCGCCGCGGGCCGGCGGCCAACCCGCAGGAGAAGCTCGAGGTGCGGATGGACGCTGGGCGGGTGAAGGCCCGGGTGCCGGGCCGCCACCGCTGACGCCGGAGCCGCCCTAGGCTGCGGCGCCATGGGGCGGACGGCCATCGCTCGGGCAATCGCGCTCGGCACGGCGCTCGTCCTGGCCGGCTGCGGCGCCGAGCCGGTCGCGCCGCGGGCGGACCCGGCGCCGTCGTCGTCCGCGGTCGCCGCGGAGCCCGAGGTGCCCGGCGTGGCCGCCGAGGCGGTGCTCCTGCGCACCGACGAGGCCGTCGGCGGGCGGATCCAGGTGCGGGTCACCCACACCGGAGGCGCGCCGTACACGGTGACCGGCGTGGCGCTGGACGCACCCGGCTTCGCGCCGCTCCCGCCGTCCGCGGTGTCCGCCGAGTTCGCGCCCGGCCGGGTCGTCGACCTGCCGACTCCCTACGGCGAGGCGGTGTGCCCGCCGGGCAGCGGCACGTCGGCCGCCCGCCTGACGCTGCTCCGGCCGGGCGGCTCGGTGGAGGAGGTGCGGGTGCCACTGACCGGTGACGACCTCGCCCGCGTGCACGAGCAGCAGTGCCGGGCTCGCGCGGTGGCCGAGGCGGTCGAGCTGCGGGTGGGCGGGCTGCAGCCGGGTCCCGACCGGCTCACGGGCCGGCTGAGCCTGACCCGTCGGGGGGCCGACGGGGAGGTCGTCGTCGGCCGGGTGGGGGGCAACGTCCAGTTCGACGTCGCGGCGGAGCTGCCCCTGGAGCTCCCCGCGGGCGCGGAGGTGGCGGACGGCGCCGTCACCGTCACCGTGGCCACCTGCGATTCGCACGTCCTGGCGGAGGTGAAGCAGCCCTACCTCTTCCCCGCGGGCGTGCGGCTCGGTGACGAGGACGAGGTCGTGGTCGGCCTGCCCGTCGACGACGACCTGCGGTCGGCGCTCGCCGATCTCGTCCGGCAGGTGTGCCGGCGGGGCTGAGGGGGGAAGGAGCCGGCCCGGCCGCCCCGGGGGGAACGGGTCAGCCGGGCCGGGGTCGGTCCCGCCCGGCGCCGGGGCGCGGGGGCGGACGATGCGGCGGACGGGGCGCGGTGCTGCGCTCCCGACCGGAACGTCGATGACGGTACGTAGTCGTCGCGGTCCCGGCGATCCCCTGAACGGGTGGTGGAAGCCCTGCGGGGGTGACGCGTTGCACATGAGGTGTGGGCCGAGGGGGTCCGGGGGCACCCAGAGGCGGTGTTCTTCCTCTTCTCCAGCCGTCTGGGCTGCCTCGGCTCGCTGCTGCTGTCGGCGCTGCTGACCCTCGTGCTGCTCCTGGTGCTGGACGTGATCTGACGACGACGCCCGGGCGACCCGTCCCGTGGGGGACCGGTCACCCGGGCGTGGGGTCGTGCCGGATCAGCCGTTGAGCTCCAGCGTCTGCGTCGTCTCGGCGCGGATCTCGGCGAGCAGCGCCGGCTCGTCGTTGAGCGGCCGGCCGTAGGACGGGATGGCCTCCTGCAGCCGCGGCCGCCAGGCGTCCAGGCGCTGCGGGAAGCAGCGCTCGATCAGCGTCAGCATCGCCGAGACGGCGGTGGAGGCACCGGGCGAGGCGCCGAGCAGGCCCGCGATGCTGCCGTCCCCGCCGACGATGAGCTCGGTGCCGAACTGCAGGACGCCCTTGCCGCTGTTCGGGTCCTGCTTGATGACCTGCACCCGCTGGCCCGCGGTCACCATGTCCCAGTCGCGCTTCTCGGCGGTGGGGACGAAGGCCTGCAGCGTGCGGTGCCGGGCCGAGCGGGACTGCACGAGCTCGCCGATCAGGTACTTGGTCAGCGCCAGTTCCTTGCGGGCCACACCGAGCATGGAACCCAGGTTGTTGGGCTTGACGCTCTTGGGCAGGTCGAACATCGAGCCGGCCTTGAGGAACCTGGGCGAGAAGCCCGCGTAGGGCCCGAACAGCAGCGAGTACTCGCCGTCGATCAGCCGCAGATCCAGGTGCGGCACGGACATCGGCGGGGCGCCGACGGCGGCCTGGCCGTAGACCTTGGCCTGGTGGCGGCTGACCAGCTCGGGGGAGCGGGAGCGCAGGAACATGCCGCTGACCGGGAAGCCGCCGAAGCCGCGGATCTCCGGGATGGCGGCCTTCTGCAGCAGGGGGAGCGCGCCGCCTCCGGCGCCGACGAAGACGAAGCGGGTGCGCATCGTGACGCGGTCACCGGAGCGGGTATCGCGGACGGTGACCTTCCAGCGGCCGTCGCTCTCCTTCTCCAGCTCGTCCACGCGCTGGTTGAGGTGCACGTTCACGCCGCGGGTGGCGGCGTCGTCGAGCATGAGGCGGGTGAGGGCGCCGAAGTTGACGTCGGTGCCCGCGACCGAGCGGGTGGCCGCGACGATCTGCTCCGGGTCGCGGCCCTCCATCATCAGCGGCAGCCACCCCGCCATCTCGGCCTGGCTCTCGGTGTACTCCATGCCCTCGAACAGCGGCTGGGCGCTGAGGGCGGCGAACCGGTTGCGCATGTAGGTGCGCCCCTGCTCCCCCGTGACGAAGCTCAGATGGGGGACCGGGGAGATGAAGTCCTTGGGCGACCCCGTCATGCCGGCGCGGACCAGGTGCGACCAGAACTGGCGCGAGACCTGGAACTGCTCGTTGATCGTGATCGCCTTGCTGGGGTCGACCTGCCCGTCGGGGCCCGCGGGCGTGTAGTTCAGCTCGCAGAGGGCCGCGTGCCCGGTGCCCGCGTTGTTCCAGGGGCCGGAGCTCTCACCGGCGACGGCGCTGCCCGACTCGAAGACCGCGACGCTCCACTCGGGGGCGACCAGGTGCAGCAGCTGCGCCAGCGTGGCGCTCATGATGCCGCCGCCGACGAGTACGACATCGGGGTTCGCGCTGTCGGGAACGCTGCGCTCGGAAGTCACGTCTGCCTCTCTGGCTGTGTGCTCGGCCCGGCGCCGCAGCGCCTCCTCCACGATCGTCGGCCTGATTGGGCCGCTGCATGCGATCGCGGGCGTATGAGGTATCTCACCGCGCCTCGTGGGTGCGGCCTCTCAAGGTTATGGCCGCACCTGCCGGGACCGCTGCGCGGGCCGACCCAGCGGCCCCGATCGGCCCTCCGCCGCCCGGGACGAGAGGGCCGGCGCCGCCTCCGGCGGTAGCCTTCCGCCGGATGGCGCAGGCCGTCGGTCGCGCGCTCCCGCAGGGCCTCTAGCTCAACTGGCAGAGCAGCGGACTTTTAATCCGCGGGTTGTGGGTTCGATCCCCACGGGGCCCACCTCGCTGACCACCAGGGGCTCCCGTCGGGTCGGCCTGGGTGGCGGCACCGGCGGCAGCAGCGGGCGAGTGTGGTCGTCGGCTGGGGCGGCAGTGCGCTCGAAGGCGGGTGCCCCGATCGCCATCGGGGCACCAGCGGCGCTGCACCGTGCCGGCCACTCCCGCGTCCGCGCCCCTCCGCGCGTCGGCCCCCGCGTGGACCGTGTCGGGGGGCGATGCTGCGCTGGACGGCTGCGGCATCTGGTCGTCGACGGTTCCCCGCGCCACGGCGGCCTCGAGGAGCGGTCGTAGGACTTCAGTCCAATAGCCGGGGACGCCTGTGCGGTGCAACTCTGCGCCTCGGACGGCACCGACTGGTCGTCCGTCGCTGATCGGAGGCCTGTCGTGAGTTCGATGAATTCCGCAGTGGGGACCGGTGCTCGTCCGGGTCGGTGGGGGCGACGCGTGAGCGGTGCGGTGCTCGTGGTGACCGTCGCCGTCCCGCTGAGCCTCCTGATGGCACTGCCGGCGCACGCCGCGGTGGCGGTCAGCCGCGCGGAGGTCAGCGGTTCTGACCTGCGCCTGGAGGGGACGGCGATCGCGGGCCGCGACATCGTGGTCGACGGAGTGGTCATGGGCCGCAGCGACAGCGACGGAGAGTTCCGGATCGAACGCTCCGGCTATGTGCCGCCGTCCGACTGCACCGTCGACCTCGCGGACGGGACGGCGACCGTCACATCGGCGAGGCTGTCCGGCTGCACCACGACCGAGCAGCCGCCCCCGCCGGCCGGCGACACCACCGCTCCCACCGCGCCGACCGGCCTGACCGCCACCCTGACCGGCAGCACCGCGGACCTCAGCTGGACCGCCGCCACGGACGACGTGGGCGTCACCGGGTACCGCGTGAGCCGTAACGGCAGCGTGCTGCCGGGCACGGTGAGCGGCACGACCTTCGCCGACGCGGGTCTTGCCGCCGGCGCCTACAGCTACACGGTGGCCGCCGTCGACGGCGCCGGCAACGTCTCCGCGGAGTCCGGCAGCGCCTCGGTGACGGTGCAGCCGCCGCCGGCGACGGACACCACCGCTCCCACCGTCCCGGCCGACCTCACGGCCACCCTCAGCGGCACGATGGCCTCGCTCAGGTGGACCGCCAGCGCCGACGACGTGGGCGTCACCGGCTACCGGGTCACCCGCAACGGCGAGGTGGTCACGACCGTGCTCAACCCCTTCTACGACGACACGAACCGCACCGTCGGCACCTGGACCTACACGGTGGCCGCGGTCGACGGCGCCGGCAACGTCTCGGCGGAGTCGAACAGCGCCTCGGTGACGGTGCAGCCGCCTCCGGAGACGGACACCACCGCTCCCACCGTCCCGCCCAACTTCACCGCCACCGTCGTCGGCACCACCGTCAGCGTCGGCTGGGGCCTCAGCACCGACGACACCGCGGTCACCGGCTACCGGCTCACCCGCGACGGCACGGTCCTCAGCACGACCCTGGACATGAGCTACGTCGACTCGGGCCTCGCCGCCGGGACCTACACCTACACCGTGGCGGCCTTCGACGGCGCCGGGAACGTCTCGGCGGCGAACAGCGTCTCGGCAACGGTGCAGCAGGCGGAGGCGCTGACCTTCCTCACCCCGTCCCGACTGCCCGACGCGGTCGTGGGTGAGGCCTACCTCGCCTCCATAGTGTGCAGCGACCCGCCCGGTCCCTCGACCTTCAAGTTCAAGCTGGTCTCCGGCGAGGTGCCCGACGGCACCCGCTTCTCCGGCAACACCTTGGAGAACCGGCCTGAGGCCAGGGTCACCGGCACCCCGTCGGACGCCGGGACCTATTCGTTCACCGTCCAGGTCAAGGACAACACCGGCGCCACGGCACGCAGGACCTTCACCATCACGGTGCTCCCCGCCTCCTGACGCCGGTTGCTTCGGCCGGTTGCGCGGGCACGCGGACCGACCGAAGCCGTGCGAGAGCTGCTCGTTCGCACGACAGCAGGTCCACGGGCCCGCTGTCGTGCGATCACACCGTGCGTCTCCGCGCCGGTGTGTTCGCCCCGTGCCCGACGGACGGGTGGCGACCGCCGGCCGGTCAGGTCCGGCAGGCGCACCCACGGGCGATGGCGCCGTCGACGGTCGCCGAGCAGAACCGCGCGGCGATCGCGTCGTGGTCCGCCCGAGGGTGCGGGCATGCGCCGCACGCGGCGCCGGGTGCCGGCGCCTGCTCGGGCGCTCGTCTCTCGACGGAGGTCGTGGTCGGGGCGTGGAGCATGGAGGAGGTCATGGCGGAAGCGGCCTGACTCCACCGCGGCGCGGCGGGATAGCGGTGCGTCGGTCCCGGCGCAGCAAGGAGGCAGCGAACGAGGAGGGGCCGGAACGCCGACGCTACGCCTGGCCCGCGCGCCCGCCGTCCTCCGAGGCAGCGCCGCCTGACCCACGACGTGATGACCCCGCCGGAGCGCCCGCGCGTTTCTACTGACTTTCGATAGATAAGCGGCGAGAGTCGATCGCATGACCCATCTGCGGCACGTGGTGCTCCCGCTCCGGATCCTGCTCGCGGTCGTCCTCGCGGCCCTGCTCGCCGCGCAGCTGTGGGTGGTCCCCGAGCTGCTGCCGGAGATCGGCGAGCCCTCGCTCGAGCAGTCGGCCATGCGCGTGATCATGCTGGTGGCCGCCGTCGTGGCGCTGGCCTGCGTGCAGGTCGTCGTCGTCTGCACCGGGAAGCTGCTCACGCTGGTCACGCAGGACAAGATCTTCAGCCCGGGTGCGCTGCCGTGGGTGGACGGGATCGTCCGGGCCGTCGCGGTCGGGTGGACGATGCTCCTGGCCACCTTCGTCTGCGCCTACTACTTCATCGTCGACGAGGTCAGCGACGACCCGGTGCTGCCGGCGCTGCTGCTCCTCCTGCTGCTCGTCGGCGCGGTCCTGGGCCTGCTGGTCGTGGTCATGCGGGCGCTGCTGCGGCAGGCCACGAACCTGCGGGCCGACATGGAGGCGGTCATCTGATGCCGATCGTCGTGCGCATCGACGTCGAGCTGGCCCGCCGGAAGATGAGCGTCGGCGAGTTCGCCGAGCGGATCGGCCTCACCCCGGCCAACGTCGCCGTCCTGAAGAACGGGCGCGCCAAGGCCGTCCGGTTCAGCACGCTGGAGGCCATGTGCCGGGTGCTCGAGTGCCAGCCCGGTGACCTGCTGGAGTGGGTCGAGGACGAGCACGCCGTGCCGGAACCCGCTCAGGGAGCCGGCCGGTGATCGAGGTCCGCGGGCTCACCCGCCGCTACGGCGACGTGCTCGCCGTCGACGACCTCAGCTTCACCGTCGAACCGGGCACAGTCACCGGGTTCCTCGGACCCAACGGCGCCGGCAAGTCCACGACCATGCGGGTGGTCCTCGGCCTCGACCGCCCGACCGCCGGCCTGGCGCTGGTGAACGGGCGCCCCTTCGCCGCCCTCCGCGAACCGCTGCGCGAGGTCGGCGCGCTCCTCGACCCCGGGGCCGCACACCCCGGCCGCACGGGACGGCAGCACCTGCGCGTGGCGGCGCGCGCCAACGGGATCCCGGGTCGCCGCGTGGACGAGGTCATCGAGCAGGTGGGCCTCGACGGCGCCGCCCGCCGCCGGATCCGCGGCTACTCCCTCGGCATGCGGCAGCGGCTGGGCATCGCGGCGGCGCTGCTCGGCGACCCCCGCGTGGTGCTCTTCGACGAGCCGGTCAACGGCCTGGACCTCGACGGCGTCCGCTGGATCCGCGCGCTGCTGCGGCGGCTGGCCGACGAGGGCCGCACCGTGCTCGTCTCCAGCCACCTCCTCAGCGAGATGCAGCAGGTCGCCGACCGGCTGGTCGTGATCGGCCGCGGTCGCCTGATCGCCGACACGACGACGCAGGAGATCCTCCGCGGCCTCGGGCGCGGCCGGGTGCGGGTCCGCAGCCCGCGCGCCGACGAGCTGGTCACCCGGCTCCGGGACGGCGGCATGACGGCCGAGCGCACGGGCGCCGAGGAGCTGGTCGTCGAGGAGGCGACCGCCGGGCAGGTCGGCGAGGCCGCCAACGACGCCCGCATCCCGCTGCACCACCTCTCCGAGGAGGCCCGGTCACTGGAGGAGGCCTACCTCGCCCTGACCGGCGGCAGCGTCGAGTTCACCGACCGCAGCGCCGAGCCGGCAGCAGCCGGGGCCGCACGGTGAGCGCGACCACGGCACGGGGTGCGGCGCACGACGTGTCGGTCACCCGCGTGCTCGGGCGCACCTGCGCCGCCGAGTGGACCCGGTTGTGGACGGTCCGGTCGACCTGGTGGTTCCTGCTCGCGGCGGCGATCGCCATGGTGGGGCTGGGCGCGGTGCTGGGAGGTGAAGCGGCGTCGGACCCCGGGGGTCTGCGGGGTGAGCCGGCCTGGATGGTCTCGACCTTCACCGCGATGCCGGCGCAGTTCGCCCTCCTCGGGCTGGCCGCCCTCGCGGTCATCGCCGACTACGCCACGGGCGGGATCGTCCCCGCGCTGCAGTGGACCCCCCGCCGCGCGGTCCTCCTGCTCGCCCGCACCGCCGTCGTGGTCGCCGCGGCCACCCTCGCCGGGGTGCTGCTCGGCGTCGTCTCCGCCCTGGCGGCCCGCACGGTGGTCGGCCCCGGGCTCACGCTGCCGCTCGACGCCGGCCTGGACACCCTCGGCACCCTCGGCCTCGTCGTCGCGGCGGGTGCCGCGCTCGCCACCGGGCTCGGCTTCCTGCTGCGCTCCACGGCCGGCGTGCTCGTCTCGGTCTTCCTCCTGATGCTCGTCCTCCCGCTCTTCCTGCCGCAGTTCGGCTACGACTGGACGACGACGGCGGCGCAGTGGCTGCCCGGGTCGGGTGCCGCGTTCCTGCTCCTCGGGGAGGCGCAGGGCATGACCCGCGGCTCCTCGGTCACCGTCCTGGTCACCTGGGCGACCGCGGCGGTCGTCCTCGGCGGCCTGCGCCTGGTGCGGGACGACGCGCACCGGTGACGCGACCCGAGCCCGTCGACGTCCTCGTGGTCGGCGCCGGGCTGGCCGGCCTGCACACCGCCACCTCGCTCGCCCGGCGCGGCCACGACGTCCTGCTGGCCGACCGGCGCACCGAGCTCGCCGGTGCGATCCGCACCACCGGCATCTTCGTGCAGAAGACCCTCGACGACTTCCCGCTCCCCGCGGAGCACCTCGGCCCGCCCATCCGCCGGGTGCTGCTCTACCCACCGGACCTGCGGCGTCCGCTCGAGCTGGTCAGCGGGCGCGACGAGTTCCGGGTGGGGGACATGGCGGGCCTGTACCGGGCGGCTGCCGCGAGCGCCGAGGCCGCCGGCGTGCGGCTCGCCCTGGGCACGCGGTACGTCGGCCGGCGGTCCGGCCGCTCCCTGCTCGCCGGTCGCGGTGGCCCGGCGGAGGTGCGGGCGCGCTTCGTCGTCGGCGCCGACGGAGCGCGGTCGCGGGTCGCCCGCGACCTGGGGCTCGACCGCAACGACCACCTGCTGGTCGGCGCGGAGGAGGTGTTCGACGTCCCCGGCGTCGACGGACCACCGACGTTCCACTGCGTCCTCGACCCCTCGCTGGCGCCCGGCTACCTCGCCTGGGTCGTGAACGACGGCCGGCACGCCCACGTCGGCGTCGCCGGCTACGGCGACCGCTTCCCCCACGGGCTGCGCCGCGCGCTGGACCGGTTCGCCTCCGTCGCGCCCGGTCTCGCCGACGGCGGCCGGCCGGCCGACGTCGAACGACGGGGCGGCCCGATCCCGGTCGGTGGGCTGCTGCGCCGATCAGCAGCGCGGAGGGGCTCCTGGTCGGCGACGCGGCGGGAGCGGTCTCGCCGCTCACCGCCGGCGGACTGGACCCGTGCCTGCGGCTGTCCGAGCACGCCGTCGACGTCCTGGACCGGGCGCTGCGCGCGGGGGATCCCGAGGTGCTGCGCGACTACGACGGCGCCACGCTGCGCGCCCGCTTCCGCGGCCGGCTGCTCCTGCGCCGGGGACTGGCGCAGGTGCGGACGCCGGCCATGGCGGCGGCGGCCTTCGGGCTGCTCCGGACGCCGCTGGGCAGGGCCGCGGCGGCCCGCGTCCTCTTCGGTGACCGGTCGTTCCCCGACCCGAGGGTCGGCGCTCCCGGCTAGCGTGCCGCCATGGCCGAGCTGGTGCTGTTCCACCACGCGCAGGGGTTGACCGCAGGGGTCCGCGCGTTCGCCGACGACCTGCGGGCCGACGGGCACGTCGTCCACACACCCGACCTCTACGACGGGCGCACTTTCGCCACGCTGGAGGACGGCGTCGCGCACGCCCGGGAGCTCGGCTTCGGCGCCGTGCTGGAGCGCGGCCGGGCGGCCGTGGCGGAGCTGCCCGAGCGGCTGGTCTACGCGGGGTTCAGCCTCGGCGTCATGCCGGCGCAGCTGCTGGCGCAGACCCGCCCGGGCGCGGCCGGTGCGGTCCTGATGCACGCCGCCGTCCCCCTCGGGGAGTTCGCCGACGAGTGGCCCGAGGGTGTGCCGGTGCAGTTCCACGTCATGGAAGCCGATGAGTGGGGGGACGTCGCCGAGGCGCGCGAGCTCGCCGCGGCGATCGGTGACGCGGAGCTGTTCCTCTACCCGGGGGACCGGCACCTGTTCACCGACCGCAGCCTGGCCGACCACGTCGAGGCGGCCGCTGCCCAGGTGCTCGACCGCGTGCGGGCCTTCCTCGCCGCCCGGGCGTAGCCCCCGACACGCCGGCGCGGCGGGGCGGCCGCGGGATGACCGAGCTGCTCCCGACCCTCCGCCACGCTCGTGGAGCGGCGGTTTGTCGACAGGTCGGTGCGCCGGGGGAACGGTCACCGGGCCCCTCGCGGGCACCGTGCAACGAATGGGACACGGGCCCGGTCCGGGGCCGGTCGCGGGGGCCGTCGGAGGGGCTCCTCCTCCCTAGCCTTCGGGACGTCCGCGGTGCTTCCCAGCCGCGGTGAACCGCCTGCGAGGAGCCCCTGTGCACGCCACCGCTTCACCGGTCCGCAAGCCCGTCCCCGATCTCCTGGAGGGCGCCGACGAGGGCCTGGGCCTGCTGCGCGAGCTGATGGTGGAAGAGCCCGCCCCCGCGCCGCCGGCACCCCGCCCGCCCCATCCCGGGTGGACCGCCCGCGTGCAGGACTGGACCCACCGCGCCTCGGCCTGGGGCGAGGGGCCGCAGGGGGCCTGGCGTGCCTGGTGAGCTGCTCGCGGTCGCCGCGCCGCTGATCGGGTGCGGCGCGCTGATCGCGATCGTCGTGGTGCTGGGGGCGAGCTCCACCGCTCGCTACGAGTTCGAGCGCAACGGGGTGCAGGCGCAGCGGCGGGCGTCGGTGCACGCGTCCCGGCCGGCGGCCCCGGCCGCGGCCCGCGCGTCCGAGGTCACCGCCGCCGCGAGCGGTGCGGCCGAGCGGCCCGCGGCGGAGCGGTCGGCCGTCGGCCTGGCCACCCACCCGGCGGGGCGGGACCTGCCCGAGGGCCCCTCCACGACCGGCTGGTGGCTCGTCGCCGAGCACGACGGCGCCGCGGTGGCCGGCCCGTTCGTCGACTCGATCGACGCCGGGTGGGCGCGCCTCTCCGCGAACCTGACCGACACCACGCGCGTCGTGCACGGCGGCCGGCGGCCGGACGGCGGCGTGGTGCGCCGGCAGCCGCCGGAGGAGCGGGAGTGGCTGGCCGACCTCGGGGACCAGCTCGACCGGCTCTCCGAGGACTGGGACCCCTTCATGGTCGACGACGAGGACGTGCTCGCCACGCTCGCCGTCGACGTCACCGCGGCGTTGCTGGAGGCGGGCCTCCCGCTGCACGACTGCGAGGCCCGGGAGCCGGCCGCCCACGCCGCGGGCGGCGTCTGCCTGACCCCGCACCCGGAGGGGGCGGGCGTCCTCGTCACCTGGCGGCAGCACGACCGGATGAACGTGCACCAGGCCCACGGAGCCGCGCTGGAGGCCGCCGTGCAGCGGACGATGAGCGTCGCCGTCGCCTCCGTGCTGCGGCAGATGGGCTTCGGGGTCGCGGAGTTCGGCTCACCCGGCTGCCACCTGGTGACGGAACCGGACCGCTGACCGGCGGCTTCGGTGCCGGCAGCAGGGGCCCCGCGGACGGCGGGCGCACGGTGGGTCGGACGGGACGGGACGGGCGGGCAGGTCGGTCGCGGAGCTCCCCGGAGGGCTGACCTCGTCCCGGGTGCGACCTGCGACGTGCCTGCCATTCCCCGGTCCGCACTCGCCTCACCTGGACGGGTGGGGCCCCTTCAAGCGACCTGCACCACAGCCCGATGGGAGCGGCGTGCGCACATCCCCGGACGTGGACCGCCGACGGCGGCGCGGCGTGCCGCTGTGGCGGTACCTGACCGCCCTCGTGCTGCTGCCGCTGATCGGCGTCGTCGTCCTCACCGGGGCGGCGGCCCAGGCCCGCGCGGCCGAGGCGGAGAGCGCCGAGCGCGCCGAGGTGGCCGTGCGCGCGCTGGCCCTGCTGGACGCCGCCCGCAGCGGGGTGGAGCAGGAGATGATCCCCGCCCTGTCGCTGGCGGTCATCGACGACCCGGCGGCCGCGGCGGCCTTCGGGCTGCCCACCTTCTTCCCGGCCGCCCAGCGGCAGGTCGCCCTCGACGAGGCGGCCCGGGCGCGCGGCATCACCGACCGCGCCCTGGCCCGCCTCGCCGACGGCCCGGTCGGCGCCGAGGCCGCGGCGCACGCCACGGAACACCTGGGCAGGCTGCGCCGGGGGCAGGACGCCGGGCGCCTGGACCTCGAGGAGCTGCACCTGCGGTTCCTCGCCGTCTCGAACGACCTGATGACCGCGCAGGCCGCCGCCGCAGCCACGGCGACCTCCGAGGGCGTGCCCCGCGCCACGCTGCTGGCCGTCCGTGACGTCCAGACCGTCGCACACCTGGCGGAGACCGCCGGCCGGCAGATGCCGCTGTTCCTCGGTTCCCTGCTGGTCGACGGCGAGGACCGGCTGATCGGCTCCCGCACCGCGTGGGAGACCTCGTGGATGGACTACCGGGACGCCCAGCGCACGATGGAGACCCTGTCGGGGCAACCCCTGCGCGACGCCTGGCAGCAGGTGCGCACCTCGGACGTCGTCGCGGACGTGGACGGGCTGCTCGCCCGCGGCCTCGCCGGCGAGGTCAGGAACCTGCAGCTCCCCGACCTGGTCACCGCGCTCTTCCAGAGCCAGGAGCGCAGCGCCATGATGGCCGAGCTGGTCGGGACGGCGGTCGACGAGGCCCGGCAGCTCGTCGCCGCGGACCGCGAGCGCGCCAACGACCGGTTCCACGCCGTGCTCCTCATGGGGGCCGGCCTGCTCGGCGCCTCCCTGCTGGGGGCGTTCCTGCTGGGCCGCAGCGTCACCCGGGCGCTCCGGCTGCTGGCCGGCCAGGCGACCGAGATCAGCGAGGGGTCGCTGGTCGAGGTGGAGGTGGACGGACCGCGCGAGGTCCGGACGGTCTCGGCCGCGCTCGGCTCGGCGGTCGCGGGGCTCCGCCGGATCCAGGACCAGGCGCAGGCCGTGGCCCGCGGCGACGTCGACGAGGCGCTCCTCGACGAGCCCCTGCCCGGCCCCCTCGGCGCGGTCGTGCACGCGTCGGTCAAGGCCATCGTCACCTCGGTGCGCCAGCGCGAGGAGCTGCAGTTCGCCCTCGCGCACCAGGCCACCCACGACCCGCTCACCGGGTTGCCCAACCGCGCCCAGGCGCTCACCCTCGTCACCTCCGCGCTGCACCGCGGCCGGCGGTCCGGCGAGATGACCGGGCTGCTCTACGTGGACCTCGACGGCTTCAAGGCGGTCAACGACGCGCACGGCCACGCCGCCGGTGACCAGGTGCTGCACGAGGTGGCCACCCGCCTGGGCGCGGCCGTGCGGCCGGGGGACGTCGTGTGCCGCCTCGGCGGCGACGAGTTCGTCGTCCTGGTCGAGCCGGTGCACGCCGAGCACGACCTCATCGACCTCGCCGAGCGCCTCATCGCGTCGGTCAGCGAACCGATCGTCGTGGGTACGGCGACGGTCGGCGTCGGCGCCAGCGTCGGCGTCGCGGTCAGCCGCGACGGCGGAACCGACGCCGACGTGCTGTTCGCCGAGGCGGACACCGCCGCGAACCGGGCCAAGGCCCACGGGCGGGGCCGGGCGGAGATCTTCGACGAGACGCTCCGGCACCAGCTCTCCGAGCAGGCCGCGCTCGAGGCCGCGATGTGCCACGGCCTGGCCGCCGGGGAGATGCACCTGGTCTACCAGCCGGTCGTCGACGTGGCCTCCGACCGGCTCACCGGCTACGAGGCGCTCGTGCGCTGGGACCGGCCGGGCGTCGGCCCGGTGCCTCCGGACGAGTTCGTCCCGGTGGCCGAGCGCTCGTCCCTGATCCGGGACATCGACCGCTTCGTGCTCGGGGAGGCCACCCGCCAGCTGACCGAGTGGCGGGCCGGGATCCCGGTGCCCCCGGGGTGGCCCGAGCCCACCGTGGCGGTGAACATCTCCGGCCGGCACCTCGCCGACCGGCGGGTCGTCGCCGACGTCGCGGAGGCGCTCGCCGCCGCGGGTCTCCCCGCGCACCTGCTGGTGCTCGAGGTGACCGAGACCGTGCTGGTGGACGACCCGGCCGCCTACGACCACCTGACCGAGCTGCGGGACCTGGGCGTCGGCATCGCCATCGACGACTTCGGCACCGGGTACACCTCGATCGGGCAGCTGCGCAGCATGCCCGTCGACACGCTGAAGATCGACCGCAGCTTCGTGGCGTCGGCCGAGCCCGCCCACCTGGAGCTGGTGGCGCTGATGATCCGCGCCGCGCACACGTTCGGGCTGACCGTCGTCGCCGAGGGCGTCGAGGAGCAGGGGCAGCTGGCCCGGCTCCGGGCCGAGGACTGCGACCGGGCGCAGGGCTACCTGCTCTCCCGGCCGCTGCCCGCGGCCGAGGCCGGCGCGTTGCTGCACCGGCGCGGGGCGGTCGCCGACCGCGCCTGAGGGTCCCGCCGTCCGTCGTGCGGCTGCCCCGCGGCGCGGGGTGTGCCACGATGCGCCCGGTGAGCGGCACAACGGAGTCGGCAGCGCTTTCCGCGTCCACCGGGCGGGGGGAGCGGGCGTGAGCGACCTCGACGTCCGGCCCGCCGAGGCGGAGAACGGGGTCAAGCGCCGGGTCTTCTACGGCTCGATCGCCGGGGTCCTGGCCATCGCGCTGTGGGCGACCGCGAGCCCGACCTCGGCCGCGGACACCATCGGCGCCCTCGTCGGCTGGACGTCGGAGTGGTTCGGCTGGTTCTACATCGCCTTCGCGACGGCGGTGCTCGTCTTCGTCCTGGCCATCGCCTTCTCCCGGTACGGGAAGGTGAAGCTGGGGCCCGAGCACTCGACCCCGCGGTTCAGCACCTTCGCGTGGGCCTCGATGCTCTTCGCCGCGGGCATCGGCACCGACCTGATGTTCTTCGCCGTCGCCGAGCCGGTCAGCCAGTACCTGGCCCCGCCGGTGGGGGAGGGCGGGACCCCCGAGGCCGCCGGCGAGGCGACCGTGTGGACGTTGTTCCACTACGGCATCAACGGCTGGGGCATGTACGCCCTGATGGGCATGGCCCTGGCCTACTTCGCCTACCGCATGAACATGCCGCTGGCGATCCGCTCGGTGCTCTACCCGATCTTCGGCAAGCGGGTGCACGGGGCGCTGGGCGACGCCGTCGACATCGCCGCGGTCCTCGGCACGATCTTCGGCGTCGCGACCTCGCTGGGCATCGGCGTGGTCCAGCTGAACTACGGGCTGTCGGTGCTGTTCGGGATCCCCGAGGGCCGCGCCGCCCAGCTCGGGCTCATCGCGCTGGCCGTCGGCATGGCGACCGTCTCGGCGGTCAGCGGCGTCGACCGGGGCATCAAGCGGCTGTCCCAGCTCAACGTCGTCCTCGCCCTGGGCCTGGCCGGCTTCGTGCTGGTCACCGGCAACACCGCGTTCCTGCTCAACGGGCTGGTCCAGAACGTCGGGGACTTCGTGAGCAGCTTTCCCGGCCTGACGACGGAGACCTTCGCGTACGACCGGCCGGACGAGTGGCTGAGCGCCTGGACGTTGTTCTTCTGGGCCTGGTGGATCGCCTGGGCGTCCTTCGTCGGGCTCTTCCTCGCCCGCATCTCCCGCGGGCGGACGATCCGCCAGTTCGTCGCCGGCACCCTGCTGCTCCCGTTCAGCTACATCCTCATGTGGGTGTCGATCTTCGGGAACAGCGCGATCGATCGGATCCGGCAGGGCGACGCGGCGTTCGGGGAGACCGCGATGAACCTCCCCGAGCGGGGCTTCTACACGCTGCTCGCCGACTACCCCGCGTTCCCGTTCATCGCGGCGATCGCGACCTTCATCGGGCTGCTCTTCTACGTGACGTCGGCCGACTCCGGCGCCCTCGTCATGGCCAACCTCTCGTCACGGCTGCGCCGGCCGCAGGACGACGCAGCCCCGGCCGTGCGCATCGTGTGGGCGGTCGCCACCGGCGTCCTCACCGCCGCGATGCTCCTGGTCGGCGGCGTTCCCGCGCTGCAGAACGCGACGATCATCATGGGCCTGCCGTTCGGCTTCGTCATGGTGCTGGTGATGATCGGGCTGTACCGCGCGCTGCGCAGCGAGGCCGACCGCGCCGTGTACCGGCACCGCATCGCCCCCTCGGGCCGGCCGTCCGCACGGCGCCGGGCGCGGCTGCGCCGCCGCCGGGCGCCGGGCCCCACGGGGCGGGAGCGGGTCGACCAGTACCTGCACGAGACGGTCCGGCCGGCCCTCGCGGAGGCGTCGGCCGAGCTGCGGGCGCGGGACCTGGCGTCGGACACCCGCTGGGTGGTCGATGACTCCGGGGTGCCGTGCGTCGAGCTTACCGCCCAGGGCCACGACGGGGTGCCGTTCCGCTACCGCATCAGGCCGGGCCGCGCCCCCTATCGCGGCGGAGGCGGCGCCCGCCCGGCGTCGGACCTGGGGGGCTCGCGGCTCGACGTCCAGGTGGAGCCGGGCGGCCGCGACGGCGCGGTCGGCTACGACGTCATGAACTTCACCCACGCCCAGCTGATCGACGACGTGATGGACCGCTTCGAGCAGCACGTCGCCGCCCGGGGCTGAGCCGGCCGGTCAGCGGTCGAGGAACTCCTCCACGACGGGCGCGAGTTCGTCGGCCTCGGTGACCAGCGCGATGTGCCCGCCGCGGTACACGTGCAGCTGCGCCCGGGGGATCAGCCGGGCCATCACCCGGGCGTTCACCACCGGGATGATCGGGTCGTCGTCGCCGGCGACGACCAGCGTCGGCTGCCGGATGAGCCGCAGGAACGGCAGGCTGCTCCAGCCGGTGCTCGAGGCGAGCTGGTAGTAGTAGCCGCGCCGCGGGCCGACGCGGGTGTGGGCGTGCAGCGCCGCCGCGGCGCGCTCGGGCTCGGTGCGCACCGACCCGCCGTAGATCTGGCCGGCGATGCTGCGGGCGTAATCGGAGTCGCGGTGCCGCCGCGGCGTGAGCATGTGGGCCAGCACGCGGGGCCTGGCCGGCACCATGAGCGATCCGGTGGCCGTCGCGGCCAGCACCAGCTTCCGGCAGCGGCGCCGGTGTTGCACCGCGAAGTGCTGGGCCAGCCCGCCGCCCCAGGACAGGCCCAGGACGTCGACCGGCCGGTGGTGGCCCAGCCGGTCCAGCAGCCCGGCGATCACCGGGCTCAGCGTGGAGAGCAGGTAGGGGACGACGGGCGGGGGCGAGCCCCCGACGCCGGGTACGTCGAAGCGGATGACGGTGCGCCGCGGCTCCAGCGCGTCGACGAAGGGCTGCAGCACCTCCAGGCTGGCGCCGATGCCGTTCATGAGCAGCAGCGGCGGCACGGTCTCGTCGGTGCCCGGCCGCACGGAGGTGCGCAACGTCCGGCCGCCGATGGTCAGGCTCCGGACGACCTCCCGGTTGCTACTTGTCGAAGACATAGGTGCCGGGCGCGTCGGCCAGCGGTTCGAGGCCGTTGCCGCCGAGCTGCTGCGGTGCGGGGATCTCCTCGCCCGACCGCTCGCCGAGCCAGGCCACGTAGTCCGGCCACCAGGAGCCCGGCACCGTCTCCGCCCGGCGCAGCCACTCCTCGGGGTCCGGAGGCGTGCTGGGCGCAACCTGGAAGGTCGACTTCGGGTTGCCCGGGGGGTTGACCAGCGAGGCGATGTGCCCGCTGGTCGAGAGGACGAACCGGCTCTCGCCCCCGAGGAGCTGGGTGGTGCGGTAGCAGGCCTGCCACGGGCAGAGGTGGTCGGCGATGCCCGCGGTGACGTAGGAGTCGACGGTGACCTCCGACAGGTCCACCGGCGAGCCGAGCATGGCGGCCCGGCCGGGCTCGGTCAGCGCGTTGCCCAGCGCGACCTCGATGAAGTCGCGGTGCAGGGCCGCGCTCATCCGGGTGGTGTCGGCGTTCCAGAAGAGGATGTCGAAGTTCGGCGGGGGCTTGCCCTGCAGGTAGTTGTTGACCCAGTAGTTCCAGATCAGGTCGTTGGGGCGCAGCCAGGCGAAGACCTCGGCCAGCTGGGAGCCGTCGAGGTACCCCTTCCGCCGCGAGCGCTCGATGGCCGACTCCACGGCCTCGGGGTCCATGAGCGCGGCCATGGTGCCGGCCCGTTCCCAGTCGAGGACGGTCACCGCGAAGCTGGCCGAGCGGACGCGCTCCTGCCGCCCGGTGGCGGCCAGGTGGGCCAGCACCATCGCGGTGATGATCCCGCCCGAGCAGAAGGCCTGGACGCTGACCTGCTCCTGGCCGGTGATCCGGTCGACGGCGTCCATCGCGTCCAGGACCGCCTGGCCGTAGGTGTCCAGGCCCCAGTCGGCGTGCCGCTCGTCGGGGTTGCGCCACACGATCATGAACACCTGCTGGCCGCCGGCCACGTAGTGCTCCACGATGCTGCGGCCCGGCGCGAGGTCGGTGATGTAGTACTTGTTGATCGTCGGCGGCACGATGACGAGCGGCACCGACCGCACGGTCTCCGTCGTGGGCCGGTACTGGATGAGCTCGAAGACGTCGGTCCGGAACACCACGGCCCCCGGGGTGACCGCCAGGTCCTCGCCGACGGTGAACGCGTCGGGTTCCACCATCGAGGGCACCCGCGGCGGGCTCGTCAGGTCCGAGAGCAGGCGGCGCAGGCCCTTGAGGGCGCTGATCCCGCCGGTGTCGATGGCGGCCTTCAGGGACAGCGGGTTCAGCACCGGGACGTTGCTCGGGGCGAGGGCGTCGACCAGGTTCGTGGCGGTGAAACGGATCCGCTCGTCGTCCTGCCAGTCGAGATCGGCGTCCTCGATCAGCTCCCAGGCGACCTGCGCCGTCGCGAGGTGGGCCTGCATGGTCCGCCGGAGCAGCGGGTTGCCGCTCCACGCGGGGTCGGCGAACCGCTTGTCCTTCTTCCCGGGCGCGAGGTCGGAGCGGCCGAGGGCGACCTTGCCGAGCTCCTGGGCCAGCTCGCCCGCCCGGCGGGCCACCGTGCCCGGCTGGCGCGCGAGCGAGGTGCCGAAGCGGAGGGCCGTCCCCGCGGGCGGCACCAGCCGCCGCAGGGGGCCGCGGGCGGCGTCCACGAGCACCATGTCCAGCCCCGTGGCGGCCTCCACGGCCTCGTCGGGGCTGCCGGCGGGAGGTGCGCTCTCGGGACCTCCGCGCGGTGGTGCGGAGGCGCTGCGGGCCGGTTCGGTCGCGGGCTGGGCCATCGCGGGTCTCCTCGTGACGCGCTGCCCGGGGAGGCGGCGACGCCGTCCCCCGAGACGCGGTTGTGACTCGGCCCACTCAACCACAGGGCCCGGTGTCCGGCAGCCCGCGCTCAGGTTGTCGACGCCGTCGAGTCCCGCCGGTGCCGCAGCAGCATGAGGAGGGCCGGCCAGCCCAGCGCCAGGCCGGCGCCGATGAGGGCGCCGGCCACGGTGTCGGAGAGCCAGTGCGCCCGCAGGTAGACGCGCGACAGCGCCATGACGGCGGTGAACTCGACCGCGTGCACCTCCCAGCGCCAGCGGCTCGGGCCCGGGTGGGCGAACACCAGCACGAGGCCGAGCGCGGTCACCGCGGTGGCGATGGCGTGCCCGGAGGGGAACGACGCGGCCGTCGTCTCGATCAGGGCGCCCGGTGGGCGCGGCCGGTCGGTGGCGGCCTTGACCGGCCCGATGAACAGCTCGCTGGTCAGGACGGCGAGCGCGAACGCCGCCATGCGCAGCCAGTGCCGCCGCCAGGCGAGCAGGAGCAGCGCCGCGACGCGCAGCGGCCAGTTGACCTCGGCGCTCCCGATCCAGGAGAGGGCCCGCGCCACCGCGGTCACGGCCTCGCTCTGCGCCGCCCCCACCCACCGCCACACCGCGTCGTCCACCGCCTGGACGGCCGGGGCGGTGGCGGGCAGGACGACGAGCACGCCGACGAGCACGCCGCCGCCGAGCAGCGCGCCGCTGACGGCCAGCCCGCGCCGGGAGTCGACCAGCATCAGCCCCGCCGCCCCGCCCGGGCGCTCACGCCGCCTCCGGGACCAGCGCGGTCCGCGGCGCGGCGTTGGGCTCCCGCCGCCAGGAGCGGTTGTGCCGCCAGAACAGGTAGCTGCCCAGGCCGAGGGGGATGGGCAGCACGTAGCTCAGCGCCCGGAACAGCAGCACCGCCGCGGCCACCGGCGCGCGCGGCCCCCCGGCCGCCGCGAGGCCGGCGATCAGCGCCACCTCGACCACGCCGAGGCCGCCGGGGGTGAAGGGGACGGCGGTGAGCAACCGGGCGAAGGCGAAGACGACGAGGGCCTCGGCCACGCCGACCTGCTCGGCGCCCACCCCGACGAACCGGAGCGAGAGCAGCAGCAGCAGGAACAGCGACAGGTGGCTCACCAGCGTGGCCAGGGTGATCCAGTGCCAGCGGGCCCGCAGGAGCAGGACCGTCCGGTCGCGGAACTTCGTCGTCGCCAGGTCCCAGCCGACCACCGGGCCGCGCCCGAAGGGCCGCCGCGCGGCCGTCGCCGCCCGGGCGGCGAGGAGGCCGACCCGGGCGGCGCCGGCGGGGCTGCGCAGCACCGCCCCCAGCAGCGCGATCGTCGCGGCGAGGGCGCCCAGGGCCACCAGCCCGGCGACCAGCCGCGCGGCCGACGGCGGGGCGGAGAACGCGAGGAGGGCCAGGGCCAGCACGGGCAGGCCGAGCTTGGCGAAGTTGTTCCACAGCCCGGCCACCAGCAGCGCCACGGAGGTGCGGGAGCGGGAGAAGCCCCAGGAGGAGTTCATCGCGTAGGTGAGGCCGACGGCGAGGGCCGCCCCGCCGAGCACGGTGTTGGAGACGGCCGTCGCTGCCTCGGTCGCCACCGTCGCCTGCCGCAGGTTCATGCCGGGGGTCGTGGCGACGACGACGAACTGGTAGGTCGCCAGGTTCCAGCCGGCCGCCAGCAGCAGGGCCGCCGTCTCCACCCACGACAGGTCCGCGATCGCCGCCCACACCTGCGACAGGCTGGTGAACTGCGGCAGGAACCAGGCGAAGACGGCGACGACGAGGCCCACCGACAGCAGCGGCCCGAGGAGGCGGGACCACCGCGCGCGGGGGGCCTTGCCGCCCGCCGGGGCCGCGGCGGCGCTCACCCGCCACCGCCCGGCGGGTCGAGGTGCAGCTCACCGTCGGTCTGGTCGAGGACGGCGGCCCGCACCTCGTCGCGGGTCACCGCACCGATCCCCTGGGTGGCCACGCCCAGCGGCTCGGCGCGGTTCTCGCCGGACAGCCGGAACAGCACGCTCACGCACCCGCCGTCGAAGACGTAGAAGCGGGTGCCGACGTAGTGCGGGCTCACCTGGCCCACCTGCTCCCACCGGCGCATCCCCTCCCGCTCGCTGGGGATCTCCGTCGCGCCGGTCGTGTCGCAGGACGCGGTCAGCGCCACCTCCAGCGCGTGCACCCCGTCGCGGTCGGAGTCCAGCCAGAAGCGCGCGGAGCTCTCCGTGGCGACCAGGCCGGCCAGGCGCCAGCCCAGCGGCATGGCCTCCAGGCAGGGCAGCCAGGTGGCGCTCGGCACCGACTGGGCCATGAGGACGACCCCGTTGGCGGGGTGCCCCTCGTCGCCCCGCTTGCAGGCCAGCGTCTCCTCGCTGAGCACCTGCGGCTGCACGCAGCCCGAGAGCAGGGCCGTCGCGGCGAGCAGGAGCACGGCCGGGCGCCGTCGCGCGGTCACAGCGGGGACCCGAGCAGGCCGGTGGAGACGTAGGCGGCGATCCCGACCGCGGCGAGGGTGACGACGGTCAGGCCGGCCCGCCGCCAGGTCCAGCGCTGGATCCGCACCGGCGGCAGCCGGAAGGGCAGCAGGGCCAGGAACTCCGCCTGCAGGTCCCGGCCCCGCTGGCGGATCATGCGCCGCAGCTGGGAGGGCATGGTCAGCCCGCGGGTGGCGGCGAACGCCTCGGCGATCTCCTCGTCGGAGAAGTGCAGCCGCGCCCGCCGGTACACCCGCTCGGCGTCGGTCCGCAGCGCCAGGACCAGCATCATGTTGGCCAGGTCCACCGCCTGCCGCCACGGGCTCGGGCGCACCTCGGCGAACGCGGAGTCGATGAGGTACAGCGTGCCGTCGCGGACGAGCAGGTTGGCCGGCTTGATGTCCCGGTGGGCCACGCCGATCTCCCACATCCGCCGCACGGCCGCGAGGCCCTGGTCGATGACCGCGTCGTCGATCTCGGCCTCGCCGACCTCCTTCGCGCCGGCGATGAACTCGGTGACCAGCAGGTACTCCCGCTCGGGCGTGATCTCGACGATGCCGTGCGGCTGCGGCACCGGCAGCCCGCCGTCGCAGAGCACCCGCAGCACGTAGTCCTCGTACTGCACGAGCCGCCGCACGCTGTGGAAGGGCATCTCGTCCTCCAGCCGCCCGTACAGCAGCGTGCGCCCGAGCTTGTACCAGCGGTCGGAGCGGAGGTGGGTGGCCGCGTAGAGCTTGCCGAACACGCAGCTCTCGACGTCCCCGTGCGGGTCGTGGGCCTTGACGGTGATCTTCAGCGGCGTCGAGCCGCCCGAGCCGGCCAGCCCGAACGGCGCGACGTCGGTGGCCACCAGCCCCAGCTGGTCCTGCAGCGCCCGGACGATGGCCGCGCCACGCTCCCCGGAGACGTCGAGGTGGGCCGGCCGGGCGCGGGTGTAGCGCACCGGGTGGACGGCGTTCGGCGTGAGCAGCCGGAACGCGGCCAGCGGGGTGGCCACGCCGAGGACCACGCCGGCCAGGACGCCGGTCGGGTGGTCCTGGGCCAGGTAGAGCCGGGAGGCGGCGGTGATCACCAGCAGGGCGCACACCACCCACTTGCCGATCGCCCGCTTCCGGCCGGGCGGGACCAGCGAGTAGATCGTGCTGACCAGCAGGGCGGCGAGCACCGTCACGGGGAGGGACGGCATCGCGAACCCCGACCAGTCGCCGAGCACCTCGACCTCGAAGGGCCGGGGCCGCTGCAGGGTGGTCGCCATCGCGGCGCCGACGTTGACCACGAGCAGGCCGACGCCCAGCCAGACGAGCAGGTGCCGCCAGCGGCGGAAGGCGGCGAGCAGGACCAGGTCGGCGAGCCAGAGGGCGTGCAGCGCCTTCGCGCTGGCCAGCAGGCCGGCGAGGTCGGCGACCGTGGTCAGGGCGGGGGAACGGATGCCGGCGATCGCCTGCAGGATCCGGGTGTCGGCGACGTCGACGTACCGGATGGTGCCGGTGGCGACGACGGCGACGCAGGCGAGCAGGACGAGCGCGCTGAGCGCCAGCCACCACCGGCCCGACGCCCGGAGCTGGCGGGGGAGGGGCGGTGGCTCGCCCGAGGGCCGGCGACGGCGGCGGACGCGTGCGATCGGGGGCGGATCGGGGCGCGCGACCGGCCCCGTCGCCCGTGGCTCCGGAAGCGCCTGCGGCAGCGACGCCATGCGGGGAATGCTGCACCTCCACCCGCGTACGGACCATCCCTTTCCGCCCGCTGCGGCGCTACGGTGGCCAGCCGCGGGAGGTGGGTGCCGTGCGCGCTGGCAGGTCCGTCGGAGCGGTGCTCCTGGCGCTGGCCGTGCTGGCCGGCTGCACCCCCGCGGAGGCGCCGCCGCCGGACCCGGAGGTGATCCGGTTCGCCTCCTACGACTTCACGGAGAACCAGATCCTCGTGGAGGTCTACGCCGAGGCGGTCCGGAACCGTGGCCTCCCGGTCTCGGTGCAGCACGGCATCGGCACCCGCGAGGTGGTCTCGCCGGCGCTGCAGCAGGGTCTGGTCGACGTCGTGGTCGACTACCTCGGGACGGCGCTCTCCTTCGCCCGCCCGCAGTTCCCGCGCCCACCGGCGGAGCCCGGGCAGATGCACGCCGTGCTCTCCCGCACGATGGGCGGCCGCGGGGTGGACGTGCTGACCCCCGCCGCGGCGGAGGACCAGAACGGCTTCGTCGTCACCGCCCGGTTCGCCGCCGAGCACGGGGTGAGTCGGCTGTCGGACCTGGCCCCGCTCGCCGGTGACCTGGCCTTCGGCGGGCCGCCGGAGTGCCCCGACCGCCCGTTCTGCCTGGTCGGCCTCGACGAGGTGTACGGGCTGCGGTTCGGGACGGTGACCAGCATGCCGTCGCGGGCGGCGACCCTCGAGGCGCTGCTGTCGGGCCAGGTGCAGGTGGGGATGCTCGAGACCACCGATGCGCGGCTGGCGGTGGCGCCCGTCGTCCTGCTGGCCGACGACCGCGGGTTGCAGCCCCGCGAGAACGTCGTCCCGATGGTCCGGGCGGAGGCGCTGGATCGGTGGGGCGAGCCCCTGCGCGAGGCCCTGGACGACACGAGCGCGCGGCTGACCACCGGCGACCTGGTCGAGCTCAACCGGGCCGTGGAGTTCGACGGGCGGACCCCGGCCGAGGCCGCGCGGGCCTGGTGGGCCGCCCAGTAGGGGTCAGACGATGCCGCCGGCCCTACTCCGCGCCCCGCTCCTGGCTCGCTGGCGCTCGCCGCGATGCTCACGGGGCTGTCGTCAGACGATCGCGCTGCTCCCCGTCACACCGCGCCCCACGATGAGCGTGTTCACCTCGCGGGTGCCTTCGTAGGAGTAGATCGCCTCGGCGTCGGCGACGTACCGGCCGACGTGGTTCTCCAGCAGGATGCCGTTCCCGCCCATCAGCTCGCGGGCCCAGCCGACGGTCTCGCGCATCCGCATGGTGCAGAACGCCTTGGCCAGCGAGGCCTGCTCGTCGGTCATCGTGCCGGCCCCCTGCAGGTGGGAGAGCCGCGTGCACATCGCGGCCGAGGCGGTGATGTTGCCGAGCATCCGCACCAGCAGGTCCTGCACCAGCTGGAACTCCACGATGGGCTGGCCGAACTGCTGCCGCTCCTTGGCGTACCGCAGGGCGTGCTCGTAGGCGCCGCGCGAGCAGCCGACGGCCGACCAGGCGACGCCGGCGCGGGTCATGCGCAGCACGTCGGCGGTTGCCCGGAAGCTGTGCGCCTCCTGCAGCCGGTTCTCCTCGGGCACCCGCACGCCCTCCAGCGTGATGTGCGCGTTCTGCACGGCCCGCAGCGCGATCTTGTCCTTGAGGTCGACGGCGGTGAAGCCCGGCGTCCCCTGCTCGACGACGAAGCCGAGCACCCGCTCGGTCTCCACGTCGCGCGCCCAGATGATGACCAGGTCGGCGAAGCTGGCGTTCCCGATCCACTTCTTCTCGCCGTCGAGCACCCAGGTGTCGCCCTCGCGGCGGCAGGTCGTCTGCAGGCCGCGCGCGACGTCGGAGCCGTGGTCGGGCTCGGTCAGCCCGAACGCGCCGATCAGCTCCATCCGGGCCATCGCCGGCAACCAGCGCTCCTTCTGCTCCTCGGAGCCGCACAGGTAGACCGAGCCCATGGCCAGGCCGCCGTGGACGCCCATGAACGTGGCGATCGACGGGTCGCCCTTGGACAGCTCCATGGCGATCATCCCGTCCAGCAGCGGCGAGCGGCCGCGGCAGCCGTAGCCCTGGATCGAGACGCCGGCGATGCCGAGCTCGGCGATGGCGGGGATGAGCTGGCGGGGGAACTCCGCCCGGGTCCAGTACTCGTTGATGATCGGCGTGACCTGCTCGTCCATGAAGGTGCGCACCCGGTGCAGCAGCGCCCGGTCCTCGTCGTCGAGGAGCGCCTCGAGGTCGTAGAAGTCGGACGTGATCGTCGACGCGTCGCTCATCGCGGTACGGCCTCCTGGGTGGGATCGGTGGCCTGCACGTACCCGGGGGCGGTGGTGGCAACCAGGCGTGCGGTGCGGGCGCCGCGGGCACAGAAGCCCGACCGACCGACCGGAGGAACCCCCGTGACGAGATCCATCGCCGACCAGACCATCGAGGAGCTGGGCGGGCCGGGCAGCGTGCTCGCCCGCCAGCGCCGTGACCACGAGGAGCTCGACCGGCTCCTGCACGAGCTCGACGGCGCGAAGGGCGCCGCGCAGGAGGAGGTGCTCACCCGCATCGACCGGCTGGTGTTCAGCCACGCCTTCGCGGAGGAGACGGTGCTGTGGCCGGTGATCCGGCGGGTGCTGCCCGACGGCGACGCGCTGACCCTGCAGGTGGAGGAGGAGCACCAGGAGGTGAACGAGCTGGTCAGCGCGCTCGAGCGCGACGGCCTCGACGACCCCGGGCGCCCCGCCCGGCTGCGGCGGCTGGTCGAGGTGCTGCGAGAGGACGTCCGCGACGAGGAGGACGTGGTGCTGCCCCGGCTCCAGGAGCGGCTGACCCCCGACGAGCTGCGGGCGCTGGGTCGGCGCTGGGCGCTCATGGCCCGGATCTCGCCCACGCGGCCGCACCCGACCGTGTCGCGTCGGCCTCCGGGGAACGCGCTCTCCGGCCTGCCGCTGTCGCTGATCGACCGCACCCGCGACGCCGTCGACGCCGGGACGCGCCGGGTGCCGGCCCGGTTCGCCCCGGCCGGGCGGGCGGTGAGCCAGGGCCTGGGCGCGCTGGCCGGGCTGGTCGAGCGGGTGCCGCTGAGCCGGCGGGGGGACGAGCCGCCGACCAGCCGCTGACCCGGCGGAGGGCCCGGCGCCCACGGTGCCGGCCCCTCCGCCGGTTCACGGCCGTCCCGGAGGTGCGCTCGACCTCGCGGCACTGGAGCGGACCTCGCCGCCCACCGCGCGCCCGGCTGACGTACGGCGAGGTCGACCGGGCCCGGGCACGCGACGGCCCCCTCCCGCAGCGGGAGGGGGCCGTCGGCGCTGTGTCGCACTCGGGCAGGAGCGGGCCTGTCTCAGGTGGTCTGCTTGTCGTCGGGCTCGTCGCGGGCGTCGAGCTGGATCTCCTTCTCCGCCCGCGGCACGCCCTCCTTCAGCTCCTTGGTGCGCTCCACCTCGGCGTCGAGCTCGATGCCGAACAGCAGCGACACGTTGATCAGCCAGAACCAGATCAGGAAGATCACCACACCGGCGAGCGCCCCGTAGGTGGCGTTGTAGCTGCCGAAGTTCGCCACGTAGAAGGCGAAGGCGGCCGAGGCCACGACCGCCACCAGGATGGCGACGCCCGCACCGGGGCTCACGAACTTGAAGCCGCGCAGCTTGGCGTTCGGCGTCGAGTAGTAGAGCACCGCGATCATCAGCGCGAGGATCACGAGGATGACCGGCCACTTGGCCCAGGTCCACACGGTCAGGACGGTCTCGCCCAGGCCCATGGCCTGCCCGATCGCGTCGACCACCGGGCCGCTGAGCACCAGCATCGCCACGATGAGCGCCGCGAAGAGGATGCCGACCAGGGTGATCAGGATCTGCAGCGGCTTGAGCTTCCAGACCTTGCGGCCTTCGCGCGTCTCGTAGACGACGTTCGCGGCGCGGGTGAAGGCGCCCACGTAGCCCGACGCGGTCCACAGGGCACCGACGAGACCGAGCACGAGGGCGAAGCCCAGCGGTGCACTCTGCCCGGCGACGTCCTCGATGACGGGGTTGAGGGTCTCCGCCGCGGACTGGGGAACCACCGCCGTCAGCGCGGTGGTGAGCTCCTCGGGGTCGGTGAAGAGGCCGACGATGGCGGCCAGGGCGGTCAGCGCGGGGAACAGCGCCAGGACGCCGTAGTAGGTCAGCGCCGCCGCCCAGTCGGTGAGGTTGTCCTCGCTGAACTCCTTGACGCTCCGCTTGAGCGTGCCGCCCGTCGTGGGCTTGGGGTCGGCGCCCGTGGGCGCGTAGTCGGCCCGCGTGCCGCTGATGTTGTCGTCCTGCGGAGTGGGATCGCCGCCTGCGCGGTTGTCGTCGAAGCGCGTCTCAGCCTTCGCACGGCTGGACGAGCCGGTGGGTCGTTCCATGTGGGGTCCTCCAGGGACGAGGGCGGTCGCACCTCTCGTTGCCCCGGACGGGGGGGTTCCATGCCGGACGCGCCGGTAACGGTTGTGCGGCACCTGTGTCGGTGACCTCAGCGCACCCCGGAGACCGGGGACCACTCACCGGCGCCCGCGGTGGCCTCCTCCACGTCGGCGAGCGGGTCGTGGCGCCGGTGGGGCCCGCCGCGCCGGTCGCCGCGAACCCCGATCAGGGCCACCAGCACGACGACGACCGAGGCGCCCGCCCCGATGAGCGCGACCAGCGTGAAGGCCAGGGCGCGTGGCAGGCCGGTGGCGGGGTCGAGGGTGCCCGCGATCAGCGTGACGGCGAGCGTGCTGCCCAGCGCCTGGCCGACCGAGCGGGCGATCGAGTTCACCGCGTTGGCCACGCCCGTCTCGTCCTCCCGGACGGCGTCGACCACGAGCGCCGGCAGGGCCGCGTAGGCCACCGTCACCGACACCTGGGTCAGCAGGCCGGCGGCGACGACCAGCCACGGCTCGCCGCGCGCGCCGGCCAGGAGCCCGAAGCCCGCGATGCCGAACACGGCACCCGCGGTGAGCGTCGGCAGGCCGCCCACCCGGCCGACGACCCGGCCGGCGAACGGTGCGAGCAGGATGCCCGCCACCCCACCGGGCAGCAGGTAGACCACCGCGGCCTCCAGGACGCTCGCGTCGAACCCGTACCCGGCGACCGCCGGGTCGGCCTGCACGTACTGCAGGACGGCGAGGAAGGAGGCGAACAGCGCGATGCCGCTCATGACGCCGGCGACGTTGGGGACGACGGTCCGCCGGTCGGTGAGCATCCCCGGCCGCACCAGCGGCTCGGCGGTCCGCCGCTGCAGCACGACCCATCCGGCGAGGACGGCGACCGCGCCCGCGGCGCACCCCAGGGTCCCCGGGGAGACCCAGCCCCAGGCGGGCCCCTGCGAGAGCGGCAGCAGCAGCAGGACCAGGCCGAGGCCGAGCACCAGCGCGCCCCACCAGTCGACCCGGCCGCGGGCGGAGGCCGGGCGGCGGGGGAGCAGCCAGGCGGCGAGCACCAGGGCGAGCAGGGCGACGCCCAGGCCCAGCCAGAAGGCGTGCCGGTAGTCGCCGTCGTCCCCGGTGATGAGCCCGGTGGCGACCAGCCCGACCACCCCGCCGACCGCGAGCGTGCTGCTGACCACCGACATCGCCACGCTGAGCCGAGCCTCGGGGAGCTCCCGGCGCAGCACGCTGATCGACAGGGGGAAGAGGCCGTAGGACGCCCCCTGCAGGACGCGGCCCACCAGGAGCAGGGGCAGGGACTCCGTCAGGACGATCAGCAGCGTGCCCAGCGAGACCGCGACCAGGATGCCCAGGATGACCGGGCGCGCGCCCCGGAGGTCGCCCAGCCGGCCCAGGACCGGGGTCAGGACGGCAGCGGCGAGCAGGTTGGCGGTGAGGACCCAGCCGGCTGCGCCCGGCGAGACGCCGAGCTGCTCCTCGATCCGCCCCAGCGCCGGGACGACGAGGCTCTGCAGCAGCGAGAGGGTGGTGACGCCGAGGGAGAGGGCCACGACCAGCGCCAGCGGCCGGGTGCCGGCACCCGCACCGGCCCGAGGCGCTGCTGTGGGTTCGGGCACGTCCTGATGCAACCACGCCCCGGATCCGCGCCTACCCGGGATGTCCTGTGTGCAACATCTCACACCCCCTCAGGTGAACTCTCGGATCCGACGATTGAGACAGGGTCCGTCGGGGGACAGTCAGGCCCGATGACGTGCCACCGCCCCTGACCCGGCGGCGGCATCCGCGAGTTCGACGAGGAGAGCGATCTGATGATGTTGTGGCCGGCCGTGACCCTCCTGGGGTTCCTGGTCCTGACGGCCCTGGTCATCGCGATGGGCACCCAGTCCACCGCCCGGTACGAGCAGGAGCAGCGCGCGGCCAGCCGCGCCGCGAACACCCGCCGCTCCGGCTCGGAGTCCGTGGGGGCCGTGCGCGCCTGACGGGACGACCCCGAACGCCCCGCCGTCCTCCTGGACGGCGGGGCGTCGTCGTCCCTGGGGAAGGTCTCAGAGCCAGGCGTCGCGGGCGTCGAGCACCGTGCGGTCCAGGGACTCCAGCAGGTCGAACCAGGCGCGGGTGCGGGGCAGCTCCCAGCGCCAGAAGTAGCGGGCCGCGGCGCGCTTGCCCTCGTGGAAGTCCGTGCTGCCCGCCTCGGCGGCCAGCGCCTGCTCGAGCCACAGCCAGGCGACGACGACGTGCCCGGCGGCCTCCAGGTAGACGTGCGAGTTGGCCAGCGCGAGGTCGGGGTCGCCGGTGCCCCACAGGGTCGCCGTCACCGATCCCATCCGGGCGACGGCGGCGTCGAGGTCGGCGGCGAAGCCGGCCCACTGCGTCCCGGCGGCGCGGGTGGTCGTCGCGGAGATCGTCTCGCCGAGCAGCGCCAGACCGGCCCCGCCCTGCATGACCACCTTGCGGCCGAGCAGGTCGAGCGACTGGATGCCCTGGGTGCCCTCGTGGATCGGGTTGAGCCGGTTGTCCCGGTAGAACTGCTCCACCGGGTAGTCGCGGGTGTAGCCGTAGCCGCCGTGCACCTGGATCGCGAGGTCGTTGGCGGCCAGGCCCCACTGCGAGGGCCACGCCTTCGCGACCGGCGTCAGCATGTCCAGCAGCAGGTGGGCGCGGTCCCGCTCCTCCTGGGTCTCCGCCGTCTGCTCCTCGTCGACGAGCTTCGCGCAGTAGAGCCCCAGGGCGAGGCCGCCCTCGGCGTACGACTTGGCGGCCAGCAGCATCCGGCGGACGTCGGGGTGCTCGACGATCGGCACCATCGGGGAGGCGGGGTCCTTGGCGCCGGCCGGGCGGCCCTGGGTGCGCGTGCGCGCGTACTCCAGCGCGTGCAGGTAGCCGGTGTAGCCCAGCACCGTGGCGCCCATCCCCACACCGATCCGGGCCTCGTTCATCATGTGGAACATGTAGGTCAGGCCCTTGTGCGGCTCGCCCACCAGGTAGCCGACGGCGCCGGGCTGCCCGCCGGGGGTGTGCACGCCCTCGCCGAAGTTGAGCAGCGTGTTCGTCGTCCCCCGGTACCCCATCTTGTGGTTGAGCCCGGCGAGGACGACGTCGTTGCGCTCGCCCAGGGAGCCGTCCTCCTCGACCAGGAACTTCGGGACGATGAACAGCGAGATGCCCTTCACCCCGGGCGGGCCACCCGGGATCTTCGCCAGCACCAGGTGGACGATGTTCTCGGTCAGCTCGTGGTCGCCGCCGGAGATCCACATCTTGTTGCCGCTGAGCCGGTAGGTCCCGTCGTCCTGCGGGACGGCCTTGGTGGCGATGTCGGCGAGCGAGGAGCCGGCCTGCGGCTCCGAGAGCGCCATGGTGCCGAACCAGCGGCCCTCGATCTCGGGCGCCACGTAGGTGTCGATCTGCTCGCGGCTGCCGTGCGCCAGCAGCAGACGGGCGTTGCCCATCGTCAGGAACGGGTAGGCCGACGTGCCCACGTTGGCCGCCTTGAACCAGGCGAAGACGGCCTGGCCGACCACGTGCGGCAGCTGCATGCCCCCGAACTCCTCGTCGAACTCGCCGGCCATCAGCCCCGCCTCGGCGAAGACGCGGAGCGCCTCGGCGACCTCCGGGATCAGCTCGACCTTGCCGTCGACGAAACGCGGCTCGTTCTCGTCGGCCTTGCGGTTGTGCGGGGCGAAGTGGTCGGTGGCGATCTGCTCGGCCAGGTCCAGGACCGCGTCGAACGTCTCCCGGGAGTGCTCGGTGAACCGGGACCGCTTGGTCAGGGACTCGACGTCGAGCCACTCGTTGAGCAGGAAGTCCAGGTCACGGCGGGACAGGATCAGCGACGACGACGGCACGAGGTCTCCAGGCACGGGGGCGACGGGTCGGTGCGAACCACCTCACAGTAGGCCGGTTGCCCCGGGGGGCTGCGCGGGTAGGTCGGGGACCGTCGTCGACCGAGGAGCAGGCATGGAGCTACCCGCCATCGTCAGCCGCGCCGGGGGGGCGCTCCTGAGCACCCTCCAGCACGTCCGCCTCCCCGGCGTGGGCCAGGCGTCGGTGACCGACGACCCGCGTACCGCCGCACGCCGCTGGCGTGCGGTCACCGTGCTGCGCTCCCCCGAGGACGTCGGGCCGCTGCCCCCGCCGCTGGACGGCTTCGGCGACCGGATCGAGGTCCGGACCGCGCCGGCGCCGGGCGACCGCGGGACCGAGCTCGCCGCGCGCTTCCGGGGCACGCCCTCGGAGCGGGAGGTCGGTGAGCTGCGGTCGGCGCTGCGCGAGGCCAAGCAGCTGCTGGAGGTCGGTGAGGTGCTGCGCGTGGACCCGCAGCCGCACGGGCACCGGAAGCCGACGCCGCAGGGCGCGGTGCTGGAGGGCATGACCGCGCGTGCCGGCAAGGAGGGCGTGCTGTGAAGGCGGCGACCTGGGCGGGCGTCAACGAGGTCGCGGTCGAGGACGTCCCCGAGCCCACCATCCTCAACGACCGCGACGTGATCCTGAAGATCCGCCAGAGCGTGACCTGCGGCTCCGACCTGCACCTCATCGGCGGCTACATCCCCTTCATGCGCGCCGGCGACGTGATCGGCCACGAGTTCATCGGGGAGGTCGTCGAGGTCGGCAGGGAGGTCCGCGACCGGAAGGTCGGCGACCGCGTCGTCGTCGCGCCGTTCGCCGCCTGCGGCAACTGCTGGTACTGCACGCAGGGGCTGCACTCGCTGTGCGACAACGGCAACCCCGACCCGGGCATCACCGAGGGGCTGTGGGGTCAGAGCCCCGGCGGCTGCTTCGGCTACTCCCACGCGATGGGTGGCTACGCGGGCAGCCACGCCGAGTACATGCGGGTGCCCTACGCCGACGTGGGCACCTTCGTCGTCCCCGAGGGGATCTCGGACACCCGCGCCCTGTTCGCCTCCGACGCCGCCTCGACCGGCTGGATGGGCGCGGACCTCGCCGGCACCGGGCCGGGCGACGTCGTCGCGGTGTGGGGCGCCGGGGGAGTGGGGCAGATGGCCGCCCGCGCGGCGATGCTGCTGGGCGCCGAGCAGGTGGTGGTGATCGACCGGATCCCCGAGCGCCTGGACCAGGTGCGCAGCCACGTGGGCGCGGAGGTCGTGGACTACACCGCCACCGACGTCCAGGCCGAGCTGCGCGAGCGCACCGGTGGCCGCGGCCCGGACGTGTGCATCGAGGCGGTCGGCATGGAGGCGCACGCACCCGGTGCGCCCGGCATCTACGACCAGGTCAAGCAGCAGCTGCGGCTGCAGACCGACCGGCCGACCGCCGTCCGGGAGGCGATCATGGCCTGCCGCAAGGGCGGCTCGGTCTTCACCCTGGGCGTCTTCGCCGCGATGGTGGACAAGTTCCCGCTGGGCGCGGCCATGAACAAGGGGCTGACGATCCGCGGCGCCCAGGTGCACGCGCAGCGCTACATCCCGGAGCTCCTGCGCCGCATGGAGTCCGGCGACCTCGTCACCGAGCACCTGGCCACCCACGTCATGCCGCTCACCGAGGCGCCCCGGGGTTACCAGCTGTTCAAGGACAAGGAGGACGGCTGCGTCCGGTCGGTCTTCCAGCCGTGACACCGTCGTCTCCCGGACGACCACCGCGACCAGGAGCCGTTCCCGGCGGGTGCTGAGCGCGAAAGTGCACGGCGGCGGGAGGCCTCCGGCCCCCGAGCCGCCGCGCACCGTTCGATGGCCTCGCTGCGCTCAGCGCGGGGCGCGCGGGTCCTCGCCCGGCTGCCCCACCGGTGGCGGGACCGACGTGGGGGGCGCGGCGCCCCCCCCCGCGATCGCCTCCAACCCGGGGGGGGCCCGGGGGCTGGTCGCCCTCCCGCCCGCCCCCCCCAGCCCCGCCGTGATTGCCCACAGGGTGGTGAG